>JASGDV010000047.1:0-3662 GCA_049841255.1 Sphingobium sp. | reverse complement strand
CTTCGGCGACCGCCGCAAGGCGATGCTGGAGGACATCGCGATCCTGACCAACGGCCAGACCATCAGCGAGGATCTCGGCATCAAGCTGGAGAACGTGACCCTCGGCATGCTCGGCACCGCCAAGCGCGTCACCATCGACAAGGACAACACCACCATCGTCGATGGCGCCGGTGAAGCCGAAGCGATCAAGGGCCGCACCGAGCAGATCCGCGCTCAGATCGAGACCACTACGTCCGATTATGACCGCGAAAAGCTGCAGGAGCGTCTGGCGAAGCTGGCTGGCGGCGTGGCCGTCATCAAGGTCGGCGGCGCGACCGAAGTGGAAGTCAAGGAGCGTAAGGACCGCGTCGACGACGCTCTGCACGCGACCCGCGCCGCTGTGGAAGAAGGCATTGTCCCCGGTGGTGGCACGGCGCTTCTCTATGCGACCAAGGCTCTGGAAGGCCTGAAGGGCTCGAACGACGACCAGACCCGTGGCATCGACATCATCCGCAAGGCCATCGAAGCGCCGCTGCGCCAGATCGCCCAGAATGCGGGCGTCGACGGCGCTGTCGTCGCTGGCAACCTGCTGCGCGAGAATGACGAGACCAAGGGTTTCAACGCCGCGACCGATACTTATGAGAATCTGGTCGCCGCTGGCGTCATCGATCCGACCAAGGTCGTCCGCGCCGCGCTGCAGGATGCCGCTTCGGTCGCCGGTCTTCTGATCACGACGGAAGCCACCATCGCCGAACTGCCCGAAGACAAGGCGGCGATGCCTGCCATGCCCGGCGGCATGGGCGGCATGGGTGGCATGGACTTCTAAGTGCGGCCTGAAGGTTATGCTTTTGGTATTAAATAACTGAATTACCCAGTTATTTGACGATAGCTGCCTCCAAATCGAAAAGCCGTGGCGAGCCATTCCGGTTCGTCACGGCTTTTTGACGTAGGTGGCAGGTAACCACCGTTTTTTTCGATCTCCCGGAAAGGTGAAGGAACAGATATGGCGATAAATCAAGCTGGCCTCTCCTCGCGAGGAGACGAACGATAAGACTCAACGAAAAATGCCGAAGTGTGGACCGTTCCCATCCATAATCGCCATTGAGTTTGGCCTTTGCCGCATGAGGCATGGTGTCGAAGACAAAAGATCGGAAGGCGGATCAAATTCGTCCACGCCAATCCGATCCGTGCGATGGAACGCCCTCGCACGATTGTGTGCAGGCTCGTCGATCTATTTCTCGGCCGCTGGCTTGGGACTTACGGTCACGGATTCAAAGACGATTTTCCCATCCCGCATGACATAGGTCTCCGTCAGAATGGCTATGCCCAGATCCGCGATCAGATAGGCATAGTTGCCAACGGCCTCCCGCCTCAGCATCCTGGGTTGCGACGGTGTGCCTCCAATGTCCTTCAGGACCACGTCAAAGACCGATTTCCCTTTGGCTGCGCCGAAAAGTTCCACGAGAAACGCCTTCTGCGCCGCCTTGCCGATGATGGGCTTCGGGACGAAGCTCAGCAGCAGGATCACGTCCTCCGAATAGTCGGCCGCGATGGTGTCGGGATCGTTACTGCGCATCGACGCTTCGTGCTGGTCCAATATCGCCAACGTCTCTTGCGAGACCTTGTCTGCCGGGGTGTTCGAAATCGTTCCCGATGAAGGTTGCTCAACGAACGGCATGAGCGGCTCCCGGCAGAATGTTGGCGCAGGGAACTGCCAGCATGAAACGAAACCTGTTCAATAATGTCCTGCCATACGCAAACATCGCCACTCTCCTTGCATCGAACATATTTTTCATTCTTCGAAAATCGTCGTCAGTTCATCGCCATCCCTCCGTTCACGTCGATCACTGCGCCGGTCACATAAGCGGCCTCGATGGAAGCCAGGAAAGAGACGGCAGCGGCGATTTCATCCGGCTTGCCGACACGTTTCAGCGGCACCGAATCCAGCCTTGAATATTTGGCCTCGGTGCCAGCGGCCTGCGACGCGGTGGCGAGCATGGGGGTATCGATCGGGCCGGGCGCGATCGCGTTGGCGGTGATCTCCAATTCGGCGAGATTGCGCGCCGCATTGCGCGTCAGCGCGATCACCGCGCCCTTGGAAGCAGCATAGGCGGGGCCGCTTTGCAGGCCGCCCATCTGGGCCGCGAGCGAAGCCATGGTGATGATCCGGCCATGCGGAACCGGCTTCGCTGAACGTCGCCGCGCCATTTCACGCACGGTGAGATAGGTGCCGCGGGCGTTCACGTTGAAAACATGCTCCCAGTCCTGCAGGCAGGAATCAGCCAGATGCGGAGATTGGCCGTCGCTGATCCCTATGATCCCGGCCAGATGAACCAGTACCGATACCGGGCCGATGCGATCCTCGATCTCCGTGAAGACACGCTCGACATCCGCCTCGCTCGACACGTCGAGCGTCATGCCCTGACAATCGCTATTGCCGATCGCTTCGGTCGCGCGGCTCACCGCCGCCCCGTCTATATCGGCCACCACGACCTGCAAGCCGTCGGCAAGGAGCCTGCGCGCCGTAGCCTGCCCAATGCCGCCCGCGCCGCCGGTAATCAGTGCGATGCGCATATGTTCGTCTCCGCTGATGAATAGGAGGAGGTCAGCCGTTCAAGGCTGGATATTGAGGGCGCGGGCGATGTCTTCCAGGCGGCGATATTTTTCATCGAGAGTCATGTCGAAATCCCTCTCGCCCTGAAAAGTCTCGCAAGGGATGACCATCGTATCGAACCCCGCATCCATATAGGGGCGCAGATTGTCGAGCGTGGGCTCTCCCCAGACGCGGGCCTGGAAGGAAAAGGGCGCGGTGCGGCCCTGCTCCTCCCGATGCCGGCGGATGCGGTTCATGAGGTCGATGCTTTCCTCCGGCCGGACCATCGGCCCATACCAGCCATCGCCCAGCCCGGCGGCGCGCTCCAGCGCCTTGGGGCCCGTCCCGCCGAAGATCAGGGGAACGGTGACCGGTTCCTCCGTGACGCGCAGGGCGCTGAAAGGATAGGCGGGGCCCTCATTCTCCACCCATTCCCCCGCGAACAGCCGGGGCAGCAGGCGCAGCGATTCCCGGTAGCGTTTGTTGCGCTGGTCGAAGGGGACGCCCAGATTCTCCGATTCCTCCTGCCACCATCCCGCGCCCATCCCCAGTCGGAACCGCCCGCCGCCGATCTGCTGCGCGCTGATCGCGGCGCGGGCGGTCGCCACCGGATGCCGCAGCGGCAACAGATAGATGCCGGTCGTGACCGTCAGGCGGCTGGTCGCCCCAAGGATGCCGCCGACCATGGTCCACATGTCGTACATCTTGCGCGCCAGCGTATGGACGGGAACTCGCGCCTTGCCTTCGTCATGCGGATGGACGGATTCGAATTGCCGAGGCTCCAGAATATGCTCCCCCAGCCAGAAGCCGTCGAAGCCCAGCGCTTCGGCATGCCGCGCAAGAGGCACGATATGATCGGGCCGAAAACCGTATGTGGCGATCCCAAAAGCCATGAATCCTTATCCTTGTTTCATTTCCCAAAGCACGGGACGACAGTTTATGCCCTTGCCGTGGCCGGGGAAGGGGAGGCGGATGAATCCGGGTCGGAAGCACCCGGCCCCGATTCATCCACCTCCCCTTCCCCGGCCACGGCAAGGGCATGAACTGTCGTCCCGTGCTTTGGGAAATGAAACAAGGATAAGGATTCATG
>JASGDV010000046.1:0-5953 GCA_049841255.1 Sphingobium sp. | reverse complement strand
GTGCTCGACGTGATGCTGCCGGGCACCAACGGCATGGACCTGTGCCGCCAGATCCGGCGCAAGAACGACGTGCCGATCATCTTCATCAGCGCCAGAGGCAGCGAGACCGACCGTATCGTCGGGCTGGAACTGGGCGCGGACGATTATCTGCCCAAGCCCTTTGGCACGCGCGAATTGATCGCCCGCATTCGCGCCATCCTGCGCCGCGTCGGCGTGGAGCGCGGCCCGGACGAGCATCGCGACAATGAAGCGCGTTTCGAGGGCTGGGTCGTCAATTTCCCCCGCCGCGAACTGCGGTCGCCGACCGGCGCCATCGTCGACCTGACCGGCGCGGAGTTCGACCTGCTCGGCTCCTTCCTCAGCCACCCGCAGCGCGTCATCGCGCGCGAACGCCTGATCGAACTGTCCCGCACCCGTATGGGCGACAGCAGCGACCGTAGCATCGACGTGCTGGTCAGCCGCCTGCGCCGCAAGCTCTCCACGCAGGACAAGGGCGCGCCCATCACCACTGTGCGCGGTGTCGGTTATATGTTCAATGCGGAGGTCAGCCGCTCTTGAAAGGCGGGGCGAAGCGGCCGCTGGGTCTGGTCGGACGGATCTTTGCGATATTGCTGCTGACGATGGTGCTGGAATTCGCGGTCGGCACGCTGATCTATGAACGCTCCAGCCATTTGTCGCTTCAGGACGACGAAGCGCGCCGTCTGGCCGAACATCTCATCATCGCCCGCAAGCTGCTGGACGAGCAGCCCGCCGAGGCCCGCCGTCCGCTGGCGGTGCAACTCACTACCGATCGTTACGACATCCACTGGACGCCCGCTTCCCCGCCGCCGCCGCCGCTCGCCCCGGAACTGGAGCGGATGCGGCGGCAGATCGTCGCATGGGAACCGTCGCTGGAAAAATCCCGCCTCTGGCTGCGTCTGACCTCGCCGGGGCGCGTGTCGGAGATCAACGGCGGCCTGCTGTTGTCCGATGGAAGCTGGCTCTATTTCGGAATGCACCATACGGGGTCGAAATGGGAATTCACCATCGGCCGCGTCGGGCTGGCGATCATTCCCGTGCTGGCGCTGCTGATCGTCGGCGGCCTTCTGATCCGCCGGACGCTGGCGCCCCTGCGCGAACTGACGCGGGCGACCGAGCGCATTGGCCTGAGTGACGAGATCATCGTGGAAGAGGGCGGGGGCAGCGACGTGCGCGACCTGATCCGTGCCTTCAACGCCATGCAGAAGCGCATCCACCGACTCATCACCGAACGGACGGAGACGCTGGCGGCGGTGGGCCACGACCTGCGGACGCCGCTCGCCCGCCTGCAATTGCGTCTGGAGAATGTGTCGGCGGGCGAAGCGCGCGAAGCGATGGAGGACGACCTCGCCGAAATGCGCGGGATGATCGAATCCCTGCTCGCCTTTCTGGGCGGAGAGAAGAATGGCGAACCGCCCGAACGCGCCGATCTCGCCGTCATGCTCGCGACCATAGCCGACGCCTTTCAGGATCAGGGCCGGGACGTGACCTATGAAGGGCCGGATCATCTGGACCTGGAGGCGCGTCCGCTCTCCCTGCGGCGCGCCATCGGCAATCTGGTGGAAAATGCCCTGCATTATGGCCAGCGCGCCCGGATTGCCCTGTCGCGTCAGGATGGTGACGTGCTGATCCGCGTGGACGATGACGGCCCCGGCATCCCCTCCGACCGGCTGGAGGATGTGCTAAAACCCTTCGCCCGCCTCGACGAAGCGCGCCAGCGCAACACACGCGGCCTTGGCCTGGGCCTTGCCATCGTCGCGAATGCGGTGGAGCGGGAAGGGGGAGAGCTGTCGCTCATCAACCGTCCCGAAGGCGGCCTGCGCGCCGAAATCCGCCTTCGCGCATCCCGCTGATCTGTCCCTTATATTGGGGACAGACGCTTCATCACGCATGATGTATGCATTTCTTTATGTGACATCATGAAATCATACTATTCAATATGATAGGGCGGGTAGACACTGACAAGAAATAAGGCCGCATCTTATCATTTAAATACCCTATAGTATGAAAAATTGATGAGAGCATGAATTAATATTAACAGGGGAGAGGGCATGAAAAAGTCGCTTTTATTGTGTGGCGTTGCAGTGGCATGCTTTCCAGCCATTGCGCAGGCGCAATCTGGAACACATATGGCGGACGGCGTGGAAGGCGCTGACCTGATCGTGACGGCGCAGCGCCGTGCTGAAAGGCTGGTGGATGTTCCGATTTCCGTAAATGCCATTAATGCGGAAGAACTCGCAGCCAAACAAATCAACTCCGTTTTTGACTTGGCGAAGTCAGTCACCAGCCTCCGCTTCGAGGGGCAGGCTCCTGTATTCATGCCAACGCTGCGCGGCATCGGTTCCCTTGTCCTGGGCGGTTCGCTTGATGCAAGCGTCCCCGTCTATCTGGATGGTGTCTACCTGCCCAACACGCGCGGCATGAATTTCGACTTGCCGAATGTGGAAGGCATTCAGGTTCTCAAGGGTCCTCAAGGCACGCTGTTTGGCCGTAATTCGACGGGCGGCGCCATCTTGATCACGACGTCAGCTCCGTCAGACACATTCACAGGCCGTTTCAAGGCCACTTACGCGCGTTTCAATGACTTGCGTTTGCAAGGCTATGTGTCGGGCCCGATCAATGAGAATATCGCGGCTGGTTTATCTGTCAGCTATCGTAAGTCCGATGGATATACAAAGAATATCATAACCGGATCGAAAGACGATGCACCCGCCAAGATGTTTGATATCCGACCTGATATCCGATTGACAAACAATGAGGGTTTGAGCGTACGCCTGATATACGAACATAGTTATGCTTTTGATGCTACGGCCCTTGGTCTGAATACGCCGGACGGCAATTCATTAGCGCTCTCATTCGGAGGTATAATTGCAACCAAGCCATTTGAAACAACGTCCAATTATTTGCCGGTGAACCGCAATGTCGGAGATAGCTGGCTGGGCATTATCGATTGGGAATTGAACGATTCTATCACCCTGAAGAATAGCATAAATTATAGAAACGATAGAAATGACTTTGATGCAGACGCGGATCAATCCAATCTGACTATCGTGCATGTTGGTTCCACCACATACTTTAAGACGTTTTCAGAAGAGCTGACTCTTAATGGCAAGACTGGAAACCTGGATTGGGTTGTCGGCGCTTACTATTATAATAATAAATTTCGCGAAGCACCGGGTAGAAGTATCGTATTCGGTGTTTTAAATCTCGGTAGCCCGCAGCACACCAGTACCGAAACGATTGCGGGATTCGCGGATGCCACATATGAAGTGACGCCCGGCCTGTTCTTGACTGCTGGTGCTCGATACAGCACTGAAAAGAAGTCAATTATACAGTATAATGGCGCAACGGGCGCGATTGACGTGCCCCTGCAACAACATCGCTGGAATAGTTTTACGCCACGTGCTGTGATCCGCTATGCGATTGATCCCAACAGCAGTGTCTATGCTTCCTACAGCAGGGGATACAAGACCGGAACCTATGCTGGAGGTCCGCCGACGCTTATCAAGCCTGAGCATTTGGATGCTTATGAAATCGGTTTCAAGCATAGCTCTCCAAAATTCAGCATCAATGCTGCCGCCTTCTATTATAACTATCGCGATTTCCAAGTATCCGCTGTCGATGTCCTCACGAACAGGACGCTGGCCGTCAACGCCGAGAAAGAACGTAATATCGGCGCGGAACTGGAAATGACGTTCCATCCGACACCTGCTTGGCAGATCAGCCTCGCCGGGGCTTATTTGGACGCGAAGTTCATTCGTTTTGCCAATGGGCCGCATTGGATAACCGTGCCCGGCGGAGGATGGACGACCGAGCCTCTGTCGGCAGACGGAACAAGAGCGCCCCGATCGCCTAAATGGTCGGGTAATGCTTCCACCAGTTATGATATTGATGTGGGCTCGGGCGTTGTCCAGCTGATGGCGAATGTGACCGCGAACACCGTGGTATATAATGTTGTGCACGAGCAATTTCCCGTTCACGGTTACGCCGAGGTTGGCGCGAACATTTCATACACGACGGCCGATAACCATTGGCGGGGTGAGCTGTTCGTATCGAACCTCACTAACAACAAGCGTCCGCAGCAGTTGCAGGGTGGTCCCACCGGAACTTATGCGATCTGGGCTCCGCCTCGCATATTCGGTGCGTCGCTTTCCTATAATTTCTAGGAAAACAGTGACGATCCGCATCTTCCATCCCGGAGGATGCGGATCGTCCATTTGAATTATATCGTCCTGTCTCGCTGTTTCCCGGGCAGGCCATTTTGGGAGAAGGTGAATGATCCGACTGAAGACAAGTCTCTGGGCCGCCGTTGCCGTCCTGACGTTGGGCGGGGCGACAGCCGCAAATGCAGGGGAGCCCACCGCCGGATTTCCGGGCAAGGCGCTGTCGGGCGCTGTGGCTCCGGGGCCTGAGCTTACCGGACTGGATCGGTTGCTGGCCATGGAGGAAATGAAAAACCTCCGCCTGACCTTCTGCCGTGCGCTCGACAGCCATGACTGGGATGCCCTTCGGTCGACTATGGCGGAGGATTTCGAACTCTATTTCGTGCAGACGAAGGGGCCGGGCGGTCCCGATGTATGGAAGCCGATCGAGATGACGGGGATCGAAAACTTCGTTGCCCATGCCAAGAGGATATTGACCGGGCAATCCATCCATATCTGCACCATGCCGCAGTTCGAATATGTCACGGCCGACCGGGCGCGGGCGCTGTGGTTCATCAACGGTTATGGCGATATTGCGGGGCAGTCCGGCCTTGGTTTCGAGAGGCTTGTCGAGGATTATGTGCGCGTCAATGGCAAGTGGCTGATCAAAAAGGCCGATGCCCGTATCGAAGCGAATGTCAGCTTTCCCAAAAACTGACGGATGAAATGGAGGAAAAATCCGGCCTGCTTATTGGCGGGCCGGATTTTTTCATGATCCGGGAATAAGCGCATCGTGCTCCGAAGGTCGGCGTAAACCGACGCAGGGCCTTGAACCCAATAAACTCTAATCCAGCGATGATTTAAGCCGCGGCGCGTTTGCTTCGTTTTTCGGTTACGCGCTTCGTCTTTTTCGCGGGCTCGTCCGGCGATGCGCTATCCCACAGCCCCTGCCGCTCCAAAGTGGCGACCAGGCCCTCTCCGCCCAGAATGATATGCCGGAACATCAGAGATGCGGCGGCATCCGGATCGCGCAGTTTGAACGCGTTGATGATGATGGGGTGATATTCCACCGCGTGCAGAAGTTGGCCTTCGATCGTCGCATAGAAGCGATTGGGCAGTTGCTTTGTCAGGCTGCCGAGCAAAAGGGCCAGGCGCGGTGAATCCGCCGCGAGATTGATCGTCCGATGGAAGTCATGGCCCATCTGAACGATCGGATTTTCGCTGTTCTTCGCGATGGCGATTTCATATTCCTGATGGTGCTGTTCCATCAGGGCAATCTGTTCGTCGGTGAGCCGGGTGGTCGCGCGCCGCGCCAGTTCCGCGCCGATGGTCGCCTGCGCCCAGAACAGATCGAGCAGATCCTGCTTGCTGAAACTGTTCACCATGAAGCCCCGACGCGGGATAAGCCGCACGAAGGATTCGCTTTGCAACAGCAAAAGCCCTTCGCGCACGGGCGTCATGCTGACGTCCAGCGACTTCGCTACGGCGTCGATCCGGAGGAACTGTCCGGGCTTGATATGCCCGGACATGATCTTTTCGCGCAATTTCGTGGCGACCCAATGGGATAGCTGAACGCGACCGCTATCGGCGGGAGGGTCGAGCGGATTGGGTCGATCTTTGTTGCGCGCCATGATTGTCCAACAAATCCAATGAGGGATTGAGCAGTCTCTTCAATCAAATCGCCGATCTTGTCCAGCCCGCCCGCACCTGCGCCGCTCGTATGAATGATCCGGCCTAGATGGTTGTCGCCACGCCGCCATCCACGGGAATGATCACGCCGGTCAGGAAGGAGG
>JASGDV010000045.1:0-6876 GCA_049841255.1 Sphingobium sp. | reverse complement strand
TCAACCGCCTCAAACACTTCCGTCGCTTCGCCACGCGTTACGAACGCCGCACAGTCCACTTCATCGGCTTCGTATGCCTCGCCGCCACCATGCTCTGGCTACGCTGAATGTCGATCCGTCCTAGTGCTGCCTTTTCGCGAGCGTCCGTCAAGCTGACCGCGATTGTCGGACCCAGCCCCATCTCGCGACGCTTGCCATTGCGCTCCCAAGCGAAGACCCACCGCTTCGACCCGTCCTTGCCAAGGATAAGCCAGAGACCGCCGCCGTCGCCGTACTTGCCGACGTTCTTCTCGGTTTCGACCCGCCTTGCGTTCAATTTGTGGATGGCACGCGGCATACAAGCCTTCCCTTAGACGTCAGAACGAATCACCACCCGGTTTCCACCCCGGTTTGAGCGCGGATTGGAGCGAACTGGCGTGAACTGCTACGATCGATTACTCCAGTCCAAGAACGAGGAAACGCCTCGGATTGCAGCCGATTATATAGCAGAAAACGGAGCAATCAGAAAGGCTTGGGCGAAGTGGGGCGCCATCCCTCCGTCTCCGCCATTATTTTCTTTCCGGACCGGCTGATAAGGGATCGTCGAGGCTGTTTATCCGGCCTCGTCATTCTTCCATGGCGGCAAGCTGCTGGCTGCATCACGGGCATCCCAGCTCCTGCTGCTTGACAGCGCTGCTTTATGAGCGAGCTTCAACGGGATTCCCGTGTCCGACAAGGTAAAAAGAACCAGTGCGCCTGCTTCCTGGAGCATGGTCTGCCACCGGAAGCAGGCGCGCTGGTTTCATGGCTCATCCGAGATTGGGTTCGCCTTCGAGGATGATGGTCTTGGCTTCGAGGAAGGGCATCAGGCCTTCGGTGCCGCCTTCGCGGCCGATGCCCGACTGCTTGAAGCCGCCGAACGCGATCGAGAAGTCGGTGCGGAACCAGTTATGGCCCACCGTGCCCGCCAGAAGCTGGCGCGACACTTCCCAGGCGCGGGTCGCGTCGTTGGTGAAGACCGACGAATTCAGGCCGAACAGGGTGTCGTTCGCGATTTCGATGGCCTGCGCCTCATTGTCGGCGGGGATGACGCTGACCACCGGGCCGAAGATTTCCTCCCGGGCGATCGTCATGTCGTTGGTGACATTGGCGAACACGGTCGGCTCGATGAAATAGCCGCGATTGAGGTGCGAGGGACGGGCGCCGCCGGTCGCGACCTTCGCGCCTTCTTCCCGGCCCTTGGCGATATAGCCTTCCACGCGGTCGCGCTGCCGCGCCATGGCCAGCGGTCCCATGCCGACCGAGGCATCGGCCGGATCGCCCACCGGGATATTCTTGAACGCCGCCGCCAGCGCATCGGCGAAATCGTCATGACGATGTTTGGAGATGACGAGGCGGGTGAGCGAGGAGCAGGCCTGGCCGCTCAGCACCGGCGCATAGGCCGCGATGCGGTTCGCGGCTTCCTGAACGTCGTAATCGTCGAGGATGACCGCCGCCGACTTGCCGCCCAGTTCCAGCGTGCAGCGCGCGATCCGCTCGCCGCAGATGGACGCGATCTTCTTTCCCGCCGCGCTGGAGCCGGTGAAGGTGATCTTGTCGACGCGCGGATCGCGCACCAGCAGTTCCGATACCTCGCGGTCGGCCGTGACGACGTTCAGCACGCCCGCGGGCAGGCCGATCGTCCTGGCGATTTCGCCCAGCATCAGCAGGCCGCCGGGCGCTTCGGGCGAGGCCTTGATGACGACGGTGCAGCCGGCGATCAGCGCGGGCGCGCACTTCCATACGGCAAGGTTGGTGGGCGCGTTCCACGGCACGATGGCGCCGACCACGCCGACCGGTTCGCGCACCAGGAAGCTGGCGACCGCGCCCGGCGAATGCAGCGCTTCATGCCGTTCGACCCACTGGAAGCTATCGGCAAGGCCTGCATAAAATTCGAGCGTGTCGGGAACCCCGCCCATGATCGCGGACGACACGCCCTGCGTGACGCCGACTTCCGTGACCCAGATCTGGCTGATCTGGTCGACGCGCCTGCGCAGCTCGGCGGCGAAGGCGCGCAGATATTGGGCGCGCTCGGCATGGGTCATGCGCGGCCACGGCCCCTTGTCGAACGCCTGACGGGCCGCCGTCACGGCACGGTCGATATCCGCGGCCTGCGCCTCCGCGACCGTCAGGAAAACCTCTTCGGTGGCCGGATTAATGACGTCGATGACGGCGCTGCTCGACGGCGCAACCCACTCGCCGCCAATGAAAAACTGATCGGGCCGCTCCAAATAAGCGGCGATTTGATCGGACATGATAAACTCCTTGCTTCTGAGCTTCTGATCTTCCGGATGGAATGTCGTGCTGGCCGCCAATCCGCTCCGTCCCGTTGCCGGGAGTCGGCGGCGGCGTCCTTCGCGATCCTTATATATCATTATGTCCAAATGGGGTGCCCCCTGAAAAGGGGGCAGCATTCTCTTCACCCGGCCATATGGTTGCGCTGCCATGGCGGATGGTGGAAAGGTCCTTTGCGTGGGACGCGCTGGTCGCGCTTTTCCGGCCGGATTAGCAATATTCCGATGCCGCGGCACAGGCGGCCGCCTGATAGGGGAGGTTATCGCATGGAAAAGAAAGCTGTGGTCACTGGCGCGGCTTCGGGCATAGGCCGATGCATTGTCGGGTGCCTGCTCGACAAAGGGTGGACGGTCTGGGGGCTGGATATCTCCACGGCCGCCCTTGAGGAATTCGGAAAACCCCGCCACCCTCTGGTCATGTCCATGATGTTGCGCGCATGTTCGCGAAGCAAACGGGACTGTTTTCAAAACAAAACCTAATTTCTTGAGTGTAAAGGGCGATAGTTAGCCTAATACTTTATCTGGCTCTCGCAAGGCATAGCCAAATCCCGCAGAAATGGCGGTAAAATGCCGTTTATACCGGTTAATGTGCAGTTTATTGTGATTTTTAATTAGTCTCGCAAATTTGCGAGTTGGACGATTTAATTCGCATGGTCTGCACTTAACTGCCGGTCGTGGCTGCGTCACTTGCACGCACCTTTCATGCACAAGGCGTCGCCGGACGAGCGGCTCGAATCGATCCGATAGTCCGGCCCCCATCACCATCAGCATCGGCGCACAGAGCGCCGAACAGGGAGTCGTGCATGAACAAGCCGATTATCGGCGCGATTGCTGCTGTCCTGGCGCTTTGCGCCTCGACCGCCCCGGTGACCGCCAAGACCAGGACGGTCGCCCCCGCATCGCCCAAGCCGACCCATATCGTCGAGACGGCGGAGGGCTTCATCATCCAGGAACGCCACTTTGCGGCGTTAGCCAGCGATCTGGTCCCGGCCTCGATCCGCGTCGGCGCGAGCGTCCGGATTGACGCGGCGATGAACGGCATCTTCTCCGGATCGCCCTGTCCGTCTTCCATCCGCCTGTTGGTGGGCACCCATCTCCTGCTGATCGTCCAGTCCTCGCTGGTGCTCTGGTCGGCGCCGGACCTTGGCGGGAATCAGGCGCTGATCTGATTGACGCTCCTGCTCGGCGTCGTGGCCTTCATTTGCGTGGTCTGCGGCGAGAGCCGCACGCCCGCCGTCCCATGGAGGGAGCGTCGCCGTGGCCGATGATCGCTCCTCCCATCGCTGGCATGTCGTCGCGATCCAGGCCGCTCTCATCGGCGGGTGTGTCGCTGGCGCGTTGATCGTCGCGGGAGCCGCCCGCGCGGAGACGTCGACCATCGGGCGCACCTGGCCGATCGCCGAACCCGACGCGATGGCCGAGATCGAGGCCCGCGCCGCGAAGCAGCCGCCCAATATGGCCGAGAAGTTCGGCCCGCGTTCGGGATGGAGCGCCTTGAAGGGCGCGACGCTTGGGACCGCGCGCCAGACCCAGGTGCGCAATGTCGTGCCGTTCTACACGCTCGATCAGGAGATTCGGCTTCCTCGACGCAGGCGGGCCAGATCGCGACGATCAACAACACTCTCACGACGCAGGGCGTGACGGTATCGCAGCACTCTACCGCGATCACGACGATCAACGGGAATGTGACGACGCTGTTCGGGCGCGCGGCGCTGAAGGTCGATGTCGGCGGCCTCATCACGGGTTGGGAGATCAACAACAACGGCACTGTCGGCAACATGCTGTTCAACGCGAACTATTTCGGCTGGTCCGTTCCGGGCGGCGGGGTGGGCATGTCGCTGGACCCGAATTATGGCGGCACCGGCAAACCCCGCCTTTTGGTCGATGACGGCGCAGGCGCGACCGTCGAGATCGGTTGGCTGCCATGAGCGGCTGGGGCATCAGGACGAAGGTCGGCGGCGCGGTGCATTATGACAGCACCCTGACCGATCTGGGGCGCTTCATAGCGTCTGTCGAAACCGGAATATCTGACGGAAGCTGGACGGCGCCGGAGCCATTTGACGGTCAGGTCGATTTTCAGATGTTCCCTGTCGGAACGACATCAGCACAACTGCCCCAGATCGCGACGACAGCCAATTCCATAAGCTGGACGTTTCCGACAGGCACCGGCTTCGCGCGCGTCAACTGCTTCATCGTGATCTGGGTGGTTTGACATGGCCTGGGGTGCCTGCATCAGGAATCCGGCGACGGGTTCAAAGCAGATAGACCAGAATTTCTTCAATCTGGCGCTGGTCTCCAAACAGACGATCACGTCGGCGGCTACGAGGGTAGCGGGCCTCACAAGGGAATTATCCTATGCGGAAATCACGATAAACAGCACAATCTTCCCCATTGTCGCGATTGCCTGTGCCTATGGTTACCTTCCGGTCAGCGTCAGCAAATCCGGCAATGACTGGACATTCGGCTACTGGGTGGACGGGCTCAGCCGTTCCATCACCTGTTACGTTTTCGGACAACCGGCCGCGCTGGGTCCGGGCTGGGGAATGCGGATCAAGAAGGGCGGTCAGGTCATGTTCGATAGCCGTCACCGCTATTTGAGGCGCGTGGCGCGGGTCAGCATCGGCAATAACGGCACATTGGCATCAGGACGGACCTATGCTTCCACCGTCAGCAATACGGGCCTCTATTATACGAAACAGGTCGAATATCTGGGCGGCTCTCTCTGGCGCGTGACTGAAGCGCAATCGCGGGGCGTGATAACGGTCTCCGGGACCTCATGGGGTTATGGGCAGTCATCCCTGAACGCCTATTTTCAGGAAACGGGCATCAATCCCGGAGCGTCGGCCACCTATAACTCGCCCGCGCAGCAAGCCTCTATCCTCGACGTAACCGATTACTGACGACGGTAATGCGCCGCCGTGCTTTCTCTCATCCACATCCAAAGGAGACCTTCCATGCTACATCTGAAAACAGCCCACAATGAACGCCTCGAAATTCCGGAAAGCGCCATCATCGCGCTGATGAAGCCGAGCGACGGCGTCAATCCGGGGGCACTGATGTTCGACATGGGCGGCGGTCCGCAGATCGAGCAGCTTGCCGACCAATATGGGCACCTCAAGAAGATGGCCATCGACAGCGCCGCCATCGTCAATCCGATTGAAGTCCGCATCATCGAAGCAGCCGCCGTGGGCGAAGGCGCGGAAGCGATGACGGCCTATCGTGAGGGCAGGATGTTCTTCAGCCGCCTGCGCATCGTGGGGCGGCGGGAGAAGAAGGGCGATCCCAACGGCGTGAACGCCATCGTCTATGTCGACCTGCTGGGCAAAGCCATGGCGCTTCAGGTGGCCGACGATCTGGAAGCCATCGTGCCGGAACTACCCGCTGATCCCGCCATCGGCTCGGCCCGCAATCAGGTGCTCAATGTCATCCACGTGATCCGGGGCGTCACCGGCAACATCAATGGCGAGGTGGCGCGGGTGGCGGCGCTGGTCGAGCCGGAAGGGGAAGCCTGACGAATGAACGTCGAGGCTGATTTTCGCGCGTGGCTGCAATCGGTCAGCTTGATCGCGGTCGCCAGTTCCGCCGCGCTGGAAACGGCGTGGGGCGAACTGGCGGCGGTGGCCGAGAGCATATCGGCCTTCGCCAACAAGGCGGACGCCGAAGCCGAGGCCGCGCGTGAGATCAGCCTGTTCGGTGCGCCGATGGCCGTGGAAGTCCTTCAGGTCGAAGGGCTGCGCGTGACCTGTTCGCCAAGCCGGTCAAGCTGACCGCGCGGCGGGCGGGATATACCGCTGGCGCGAACGTCTTCGTCCTGGGCGCAAAGGAACTGGATCAGGTGGAGCGAACCAACCTGACCGTATCGAGGAAGCTGGCATGAGCGGTGTCCTGATCGTCAAGCCCCTGCCGCTCGCCGCCGCGCCGACCATCGTGGGCGGCGGATCGGGCGCGGCCGTGACGGTCGACAGCTTCTATCTGGGCTATACCAACGCCGATGCAGGAGCCGTCTGGAACCTGCAAACGGGAACGGCACTCGGCACCGGCCTTGTCACGGTCGCGGCTTCAACGCCCATGCGCGCGGCTGATAGCGAAGGGCCGCGCCACCACTGTTTTCGCCGTCTCGCCGCTCCGGTCACATCCCGCTATTTCCGCATCGCCACCAACCAGTCCGGCACCGTCCCGCTCTATATCGGCGCGCTGGTGATCGGGCTGGCATTTGAGAAGCATCGGGAGTTTGGCCCCGGCCGGACGCCGATCGACACAGGAACGCGGCAGGATTTGCCCAGTGGCGGATTTGGGATCGGTGACGGCGTCGTCAAATCCCAGTTCGCCTTTTCTTTTGTCGACCTGACGCAGAGCGAAAAAAACCGCCTCTGGTCGATCAAGAAGGATCGCGGCCTGCGCAAGCCGGTGCTGCTGGTCGAGGATGCACATCTTTCCGAGGGTTTGAACGACGCGATCCATTACGGACCGTTCGAGCGCTTCCAGCCCTATGAGCGCGCTAGGGCCGATCGACATTCAGGATTCCCAAAGGGCGTAAGTGCTGATTCATAGGGTTCCGCGATTG
>JASGDV010000044.1:0-15929 GCA_049841255.1 Sphingobium sp. | reverse complement strand
CTTGTGGGAGAGGGATGCGCAGACTTGGCAGCTTTGCTGCCTTAGTCGTAGCTTGGTGAGGGGGAGCAGCGTCAGAATGGCGCGCCACTTCGCCTCCACCCCTCATCCAACTGCGCCTAGCTTCGCTTCGCTCAGCAAGGCTCCGTATCCTTCTCCCACAAGGGGAGAAGGAAAACCAATGTCCGCTCATGGCCGAAACCCGCCTTGCGAAACGGCATCGTCTTGCCTGCCGCCCGAAACGCCGAAACGCCGCCATCATTCACCGGTTGTTCAATGGCATTGCCCTATGCCATGATCCATGACGATGAAGAGGAAAAGCCTGATCGCCACGCTGGGCGCGCTGAGCGCCCTCATGGCCATGACTCCGGCGGCCGAAGCCGGGAACCGCCGCGATGAGCAGGACGCCGCGCGGCGGGCCATGCTGGACGGGCAGGTCATGCCCTTTTCCATGATAAAGCGCCGGGTGGACGCCGCCGTGGGCGACGCGACCTATCTGGGGAGCGAGTTCAACCCCTCCTCCAACCGCTACCGCCTGAAATATGTGAAGAACGGCAAGGTGGTATGGGTTGATGCGGACGGCCGCACAGGCGATATAACGGGCTGGGCGCGCTAAAGCGTCCGCCACGAAACATCGAAACAAGAACGGGGCCATATGCGTCTGCTGATCGTCGAGGATGAACCCAGCCTGGGGCAGCAGCTCCGCAACACGTTGGAAGGCGCTGGCTATGCCGTCGATCTGGCCGATGACGGCGAGGACGGGCATTTCCTCGGTTCGACGGAAAATTATGATGCCGTGGTGCTGGACCTTGGCCTGCCGACCATCGATGGGCTGACGGTGCTGGACCGCTGGCGCAAGGAAGGCCGCGGCTTTCCGGTGCTGGTGCTGACCGCGCGCGATAGCTGGTCGGACAAGGTGGCCGGGCTGGACGCGGGCGCGGACGATTATCTTGCCAAGCCGTTCCAGAGCGAGGAGCTGATCGCCCGCCTGCGCGCCCTCATCCGCCGCGCTTCGGGCAATGCGTCGAGCGAGCTGACGGCGGGCGACGTGCGGCTCGACACGCGTTCGGGCAAGGTCACGCTGAAGGGCGAGCCGGTGAAGCTCACCGCGCAGGAATATAAGCTCCTCTCCTATCTGCTCCATCACAAGGGCAAGGTGGTGAGCCGCACCGAATTGATCGAACATATTTACGATCAGGATTTCGACCGCGATTCCAACACCATCGAGGTATTCGTGACACGCATCCGCAAAAAGCTGGGCGCGGACGTCATCACCACCATCCGGGGCCTTGGCTACAGCCTGGACGAACCGGCCTGACATCTTCCCCTCCCCGTTCGCCCCGCGCGAAGTCGATGGACGGGCCGGGGATGCATCCGATGATGTCGACTTCGCGTGAACGGGGATGATGGAAAGCAGCCCACCCTCCACGGTGCGCTCCACGGGATCGCTCAGCCGGCGCATGATCGGCGTCGCGGCGCTGTGGATCAGCGTCCTGCTGCTGGGCGGAGGCGTTGCGCTGGATCGGGTTCTGTCGGACGCGATCACGCGCAATTTCGACGATGGCCTCAACTATGTGCTGACCGCGATGATCGCATCGGCCGAGATCGGGCCGGATGGCGAAGTGCTGTTCAACCGCCCGCTGGCCGATCAGCGTTTCCTGGAGCCCAATAGCGGCCTTTATTACCAGATCAGCGCCAGAGGGCATGAGGACTGGCGATCCCGGTCCCTCTGGGACCGTGCCCTCAAAGCGCCGGAGGGCCATTCCGACCAGAATTTCCACACCTATGACAGCAAGCAGTTTCCGGACGAGGACCTGCGGATCATGGAACGGACGGTCATCCTGCCGGGGTCGAACACCCGATGGATGTTCATGGTCGCCGCGGCGCGCGAAGGGCTGGACGCGCAAATCCATACGCTGCGCTCCACCCTGTTTCAGAGCTTCGCGCTGCTGGCGCTGGGGCTGATCGTCCTGACGATCCTGCAGACCCTCTACGGCCTGCGCCCGCTGCGCAAGGTGCGGCATGAAATCGTGCGGATGCGCGCGGGCGAAAAGAACCGCGTCACCGAACCCATGCCGGTCGAAGTGCTGCCGATGGTGGAGGAACTCAATGCCCTGCTCGCCCACAACGAACGGCAGGCGGAGGAAGCGCGCACCCATGCGGGCAATCTCGCCCATGCGCTCAAGACTCCGCTGACGGTCATCATGAACGCGGCGACGGCCCGGTCGCCCGACCTTGGCGATACGGTGATCCGCGAGGCGACGACGATGCGGCGGCAGGTCGACCACCACCTCGCCCGCGCCCGCGCAGTGGGACGGCGCGGCGCGGCGCAGAGCCGCGCGCAAGTGTGGACCAGCCTCGAGGCCGTCGAGCGGGCCGTGCAGCGCCTTTATCCCGAAACGCGCATCGACATGAGCGGCGACAAGACCGCCGCCGTGCGCGTGGAGCGGCAGGATCTGGATGAGATGCTGGGCAATCTCGTCGAAAATGCCGCCAAATATGGCGGAGGCAGCGTCTTCGCGACGGTCGAGAAAAAAGGAAGCATGGTCGAGATATTGGTGGAGGACGACGGCGCGGGCATTCCGGAGGCCGATCGCATCCGTATTTTCGACAGAGGCGTGCGGCTCGATTCGGGCAAGCCCGGCACCGGCCTTGGCCTGGCCATCGTGCGCGACGTGGCGGAAATCTATGGCGGGTCCGTCGCCATGGAGGAAAGCGACGATCTGGGCGGCACGCTCGTCCGCCTGCGGCTTCCGGCTGCCTGATGCGCCGGACCTTCTATCTTCTGGCGGGGTTCCTGTCGCTGGGCCTTGGGGCCATCGGCGCATTCCTGCCGCTCCTGCCCACCGTTCCGTTCATGATCCTCGCCGCCTTCTGCTTCGCGCGATCCAGTCCCGCGCTGGAGGCGCGCCTGCTGGAGCATCGCCATTTCGGTCCCCATATCCGGCGCTGGCGCGAGCGCGGCGCGATCAGCCGCCGGGGAAAGAAAGCCGCGCTGGCCGCTTTTTTGTTCAGCGTGATATTGGCGCTGATCTTTTCGCCCTTTCCATGGTTCCTCGTTCCTGTCGCCGCCGCCTTGATCGGCGGCACATGGATATGGACCAGACCGGAAGGCTAGGCGCGTTCAGTTCATGGCGAGGATCATGTTCCGCACCTGCGGATAGACCTGCTTTTCCCATTTGCTGCCCGAAAACACGCCATAATGGCCGACGCCGGGCTGAAGATGGTGGCGCTTCAGATGAGGCCTAAGCCCCGTGCAAAGGCCGTGGGCGGCAGAGGTCTGGCCGATGCCGCAGACATCGTCCCTTTCCCCTTCGACCGTCAGCAGCGCCGTCTTGCGGATGGCGCCGGGATCGACAAGACGGTCGCGGTGCATCAACTCGCCCTTCGCCAGCAGGGTTCGCTGGAACACGCGGTCGATGGTTTCGATGTAGAATTCCTTCGTCATGTCGAGGACCGCGAAATATTCTTCGTAGAAATCCTTGATATGCTGGGCTTCGTCATCCTTCCCGTCGGCAAGGAGCTGATAGAGTTCGCGATGCTGCGCGCCATGCCTTCCAAGATTCATGGACACGAAGGCCGAAAGCTGGAGGAAACCCGGATAGACTTCCCGCCCGCGCCCCGCAAAGCGGAAGGGGACGACGGAAATCAGGTTGCGCTCGAACCAGTCGATCGGCTTGTCCTGCGCCAGATCGTTGACCACCGTGGGTTCGGCGCGCGTGTCGATGGGACCGGCCATCAATGTCATGGAGCGCGGCGTGGCGGGGTCCTTGTCCTCCGACATCAGCGCCACCGCCGCCAGGGCCGGAACGCAGGGCTGGCACACGGAAAGCAAATGCGCGCCGGGGCCGAGCTCCTGAAAGAAGCCGATCACATAATCGACATAATCATCGAAGCCGAAAGCGCCCGCGCTGAGCGGCACGTCGCGCGCATTCTTCCAGTCCGTGATGTAGACATCATGATCCTGCAACAGCGTAGTGACCGTGCTGCGCAGCAGCGTGGAAAAATGGCCGGACATCGGCGCGACGACAAGCACCTTGGGCTGGGCGGCCGTAACGTCATCCTTGGCGAAATGCAGAAGATCGCCAAAAGGCATCTCCAGCACGACTTCCTCCCGCACCGCCACTTCGGCATTGCCGCAGTTCACCATTTCGATGTCGTAAGAGGGGCGCTTATGCGTGAGTTTCGCGCCTTCGAACACGTCCATCAGAGCGAAAAGACGCCGGGGCCCCGGCAGATCGGCAAAGGAACCCAGACTGTCCTTCATGCCAAGCGCCAGCCTCGCGCCCCAGCGCGAAGGAGCCAGCATATCGTTCCAGGCCTGATAGCCCGTATAGAGCATTCGCATCGTTCCCTGCTGCGCCTTTTTTATGTCCGCGTCGATTCCGCCTTGCAAGAAAAGCGTTTCGAGCGTTTCATGATGCACTGCATCATAGCCGATTGGAAGCCTTTCTCCATGGAGAAAACGTCATGGCGGTCGCGGAACTTACCCTGTCGAGCAAAAATTATTCCTCCTGGTCGTTGCGCGGATGGCTGCTCTGCCGTCTGGCGGGCCTGCAAATCACGGAGCGGCCGGTCGCGCTCGACGATCCTGAAAACAGGGCCGAACTGCTCCTCCTTTCGCCATCGGTGCTGGTCCCGCGCCTCACCCATGAAGGCGCGAGCGTGTGGGACACGCTGGCCATAGCGGAATATCTGCACGAGCTTTATCCGCAGGCCGGGCTCTATCCCGCCGACCGAATCGCCCGCGCCCATTGCCGGTCGGTTTCGGGCGAGATTCATTCGGGCTTTTCCAATCTCCGGTCGGCGCTGCCGATGAACCTGAAGGTCCGGCATGAGAAATTCCCGATCTTCCCGGGCGCAAAGCCGGACATAGAGCGGATCGAGGCGATCTGGAAGGAATGTCTCGACAGCCATGGCGGGCCTTGGCTGTTCGGGCAGAAGCCGACCGTGGCGGACGCCATGTTCGCGCCGGTGGCCGAGCGTTTCCTGACCTATGCCGTGCCGCTTTCGCCCGTTTCGGCCGCTTATTGCCGGACGATCAACGGCTGGGACCTGATGCGCGAGTGGATCGACGACGCGCGGCGGGAACCGGATGAGGTCGAGGAACTGGATTACGAGTTCTAGGCGCCCTTCAAACCTGCCGGATATTCCCCAGCCATTCGGCGATCATGGCGCGGCCCGCCGCCACGGCGTCCGGCCCATGCCTGTCATGGTCTTCGCGCAGGGCGATGCCGCATTGGCCCGCAATATCGAGATCGGCCCAGAAATGGGTCAGCCAATCCTCGAACCGGGCGTCTTCCCCCATCTCGGCATGGAATTGCAACGCCAGCAGATGGGCGCCGCGCCGGAACGCCTGATGGGCATAATGCCGGGTCGACGCCAGCAATTCCACGCCCTGCGGCAGATCGAACGTATCGCTGTGCCAATGCAGCACCGGCACGTCCTGCAGATGGCGCAGCGGAGAATCGGCGCCCGCGCCATTCAGCGCGATGGGCGAGAAGCCGAGTTCCATCGTCCCGCCGGGATAGACCCGCGCGCCCAGCGCCGCCGCCATCATCTGACTGCCAAGGCAAACGCCCAGTGTCGGCCGTTCGCGTTCCAGCCTTTGCGCCAGTTTCGCGATCTGCACGGGAATCCATGGATGCGCATCCTGCTCGTAGACGCCCATCGGCCCGCCCATCATGATGAGCAGGTCGGGCTCGCACAGGTCGACCCCGGCAAAGTCGGGATTGGCCACGTCCACCCGTTCGATATGGTATCCGGCCGCCTCGATCGGCTGAAGATAACCCGCCGCTCCTTCACGCGGCACATGACGGACGATAAGCGCTTTCTTCATCGCCGCTTCGCATAAGGGCAAAAGGATGCGGCTGGCCACAGAGCCAATCTTGTGCGGGCGCAAATCCTGCTATCGGCGGGATTGCGGGGCGGCGGTGTCCGGTGAGAATTTTTGGGTGGGGCGGACATAAGCCCCTCCCTCGCCCCTTCGGGGAGAGGGTTGCGGAGACTTGGGCAGCATGCTGCCTTAGTCGTAGCTGGGTGAGGGGGATGCGCCGTCACAATGGCGTGGCCACTTCGCCCCCACCCCCTTATCCAACTGCGCCTAACCTCTACTTCGTGAGGCAAGGCTTCGTATCCTTCTCCCCAAGGGGAGAAGGGAAGGCAAATGTCCGTTCTTGACCGGAACCCGCCCCGATCCACCTATATGAAAAGGGTCCTCTCCGTCGGAAAGGGCCCTTTTCATGTCAATCCACGTCGCGATCAGGCGGCGAGCTTGCGCAGCACATATTGCAGGATGCCGCCGTTCAGGAAGTAATCCAGCTCGTTGACGGTATCGATGCGGCAAAGCGCGGTGAAAGTGAAGGTCGAGCCATCGGCGCGCGTCACCTTCACCTCGACGTCCTGACGCGGCTTCAAGCCAGCCACGCCCGTGATGGTGAAGCTCTCATCGCCCGTCAGGCCCAGCGTCTCGCGGTTCTCGCCATCCTTGAACTGGAGCGGGAGCACGCCCATGCCGACCAGGTTCGAACGGTGGATGCGCTCGAAGCTCTCGACGATGACGGCGCGGACGCCCAGCAGGTTGGTGCCCTTCGCCGCCCAGTCGCGCGAGGAGCCGGTGCCATATTCCTTGCCGCCGATGACGACCAGAGGCGTGCCGTCGGCCTTGTGCTTCATCGCCGCGTCATAGATCGGCATCACCTCGCCATTATAGCGGGTCATGCCGCCTTCCACGCCGTCCAGCATCAGATTCTTGATGCGGATATTGGCGAAGGTGCCGCGCATCATCACTTCATGATGGCCACGGCGCGAACCATAGCTGTTGAAGTCCGCCTGCGCGACCTGATGCTCGCTCAGCCACTTGCCCGCCGGGCTGCTGGCCTTGATCGAACCGGCCGGAGAGATGTGGTCGGTGGTGATCGAATCGCCGAAGATGGCGAGCGGCTTCGCGTCCACGATGTCGGTGACGGGCGCCGGGGTCATGGTCAGCCCTTCGAAATAGGGCGGATTGGCGACATAGGTGGAACCCGCGCGCCAGCTATAGGTGTCCGAACCCGTGACGTCGATCGCCTGCCAGCGGGCGTCGCCGGTGAAGACGGTCGCGTAGCGGCTTTCGAACATATTGCGGGTCAGCGCGCCGTCCATGACGGAACGGACTTCATCGTTCGAGGGCCAGATGTCCTTCAAATAGACGTCCGAACCGTCGCTGCCCTGACCGATGGGGGTGCTGACGAAATCCTGCGTCACCGTGCCCTTGAGCGCATAGGCGACCACCAGCGGCGGCGAAGCGAGGAAGTTGGCGCGCACGTCCGGCGACACGCGGCCTTCGAAGTTACGGTTGCCCGACAGGACGGACGCGGCGACGATGTCGTTGCCGTTGATCGCCTTGCTGATCGGCTCGGCCAGCGGGCCGCTATTGCCGATGCAGGTGGTGCAGCCATAGCCGACGAGGTTGAAGCCGATCTGATCGAGATAGGACTGGAGACCGGCCTTCTCCAGATAGTCGGTGACGACCTGCGACCCCGGCGCGAGCGAGGTCTTGACCCAGGGCTTGGGCTTCAGACCCTTTTCGACCGCCTTCTTGGCGACGAGGCCCGCGGCGACCAGAACGCCGGGGTTCGACGTGTTGGTGCAAGAGGTGATGGCGGCGATCACCACGTCGCCGTCGCCGATGTCATGATCCTTGCCGTCCACCGCGACGCGGGCGGGCGCGGCCTTCTTGTAGACCTTCTCCAGATCGGCGTTGAACACGTCATCGACCTGCGTCAGCACGACCTTGTCCTGCGGACGCTTGGGACCGGCGAGCGACGGCACGACCGTGCCCATGTCGAGTTCCAGCACGTCGGTGAAGACCGGGTCCGTGGAGGCGTCGAGCCAGAAGCCCTGTTCCTTGGCATAGGCTTCGACCAGCGCGATATTCTCTTCGCTGCGGCCAGTGAGGCGCATATAATCCAGCGTCTTGTCGTCGATGCCGAAGAAGCCGCAGGTCGCGCCATATTCCGGCGCCATATTGGCCAGCGTCGCGCGGTCGGCAAGGCTGAGCGAAGCAAGGCCTGGGCCGAAATATTCGACGAAGCGGCCGACCACGCCCTTGGCGCGCAGCATCTGCGTGCATGTCAGCACCAGATCGGTGGCGGTGATGCCTTCCTTGAGCTCGCCGGTCAGCTTGAAGCCGACGACTTCGGGGATCAGCATGGAGACGGGCTGGCCCAGCATCGCGGCTTCGGCCTCGATCCCGCCCACGCCCCAGCCCAGGACGCCCAGGCCGTTGATCATGGTGGTGTGACTGTCCGTGCCGACGCAGGTGTCGGGATAGGCGACGGTGTTGCCGTCCGCATCGACCGACGACCAGACCGCCTGCGCGATATTCTCAAGGTTCACCTGATGGCAGATGCCGGTGCCGGGCGGAACGACCTTGAAATTGTTGAGGCTCTTGGAACCCCATTTCAGGAAGTCGTAGCGTTCCATGTTCCGCTGATATTCCAGCTCAACATTGTCCTCGAACGCCTGCGGGGTGCCGAATTCGTCCACCATGACCGAGTGATCGATGACAAGGTGCACGGGCACCTGCGGATTGATCTTGCTGGCGTCGGCGCCCAGACTGTTCATCGCGTCGCGCATGGCGGCAAGGTCGACGACGCAGGGAACGCCAGTGAAGTCCTGCATCAGCACGCGGGCCGGACGATACTGGATCTCGCGATCCGACCGGCGCTCCTTCTGCCAGTCGATGATGGCCTGAATGTCCTCCACCGTGACGGTCACGCCGTCCTCGAAGCGGAGCAGGTTTTCCAGCAGCACCTTCATCGAGAAAGGCAGGCGAGACACGTCGCCCAGCTTCGCGGCGGCCTTCTTCAGAGAATAATAAGCGATGTCCTTGCCGCCGACCTTCAAAGTATCGCGCGTGCCGAGTGTGTCCTGTCCGATGGCGGTCATGAGTCGTGCGTCTCCTCGCAAGTGCCCCGGCCATGCGGCGGGAGGATGACGCGATTCCACCAGAGGCTCGCCTGACGAGGGCAAGGCCGAGGGATGCGCCCCAACCGGATGGCCGAAGCGGGTATGTCCCGATGTTGCAGCGCCATAGCGCCTGTCGCCCCGGAGTCAAATGGACAAAGCGCGAAACAGCGCCGTCAACGGCAATTCCGCCGCGCAATCGACGATGAATGCCACGCATGCAGGGAACTTCATCGCCCGCGAACCGTTCCCCCTGAGCGACGAACGGAGTTCCATGCCATGCCTCAGCCTGCCTGTTCCGCCTTATCGCCCGCCATTGCCTTTCCACGCGGATATGCGTTGCTCTACCATCCGGGGGAAACGAACCATTGCCCCGGCTGCGGCCAGCGTCACTGGATCATCGGACGGATGATGGCGCAGTGCGCGCGTTGCGACACGGCGCTTCCTCTCGATGAGATGCATGGCATCGGCTATACGCCGCGCTTCATCAACGGGCATCAGCCGCCGGACGCAGCCGCGGCGCTCTGACAGCACAGATCGGGATCGGGAAGATCAGGCGGGGGCGACGCCTTCGACTTCGACGATATCGTCGCCGATATGCCAGCCCTTTATCCGGACACGCTTTTCGACATGGTCGACAGGCACGCGCAGCAGCACCAGCCTGTAGGTGCCGCCTGCGTCCCGCTGAAGCAGAAAACCGGCCGCATCCCTCAGAAGGCGGCCGGTTTCATCCACTCCAACGTCGTTCAGGTCCATAAGGTCAGTCTATAGCGTCCTTGACGCCCTTGCCAGCCATGATGCCGAGCACCAGGAAAATCAGGAACAGCACGATCGCGACGCCGAACAGCAGCTTGGCGATGCCGACGAAGGTGCCCGCCGCGCCGCCAAAGCCCAGCAGGGCCAGCACGGCAGCGATGACGAGGGAGATAAGGGCGAGCTTTATCATGGCGATATCCCTTCAATGACAAGACAGGCTTTCAACGAGCCGCGAAGGGTCTTGTTCCGTCAGGATCGAAGGCTTCCGCCTACTGCCGCTCGGCGCCTAAACCCAACCTTCCAGCACCTGATTGGGCGGGCGATGGCCATCGACCCAACTGCGGATATTCGCGATCACGCGCGCGCCGGTGGCGTCGCGCCCCTCGAATGTGGCCGATCCCATATGGGGCAGGAGAACCACGTTGGAGAGCGTCAACAGGCCCGGATCGACCGCCGGTTCATGGGTATAGACATCCAGCCCCGCTCCCGCGATCCGTCCTTCGCCAAGCGCCGCGATCAGGGCCTGCTCATCCACGATTTCCGCCCGCGACGTGTTGATGAGATAGGCGTCGGGCAGAAGCAACGCGATCCGCCGGGCGTCGATCATGCCCCGGCTGTCCATGTTCAGGGGACAGTTGATCGAGACGATGTCCGATGTCGCCAACAGGTCGTCCAGCGCCGGGCACCAGCCCGCTTCCAGTTCCTGCTCCACCTCGAAAGGCAGGCGATGGCGGTTATGATAGGCGATGGAGAGGCCGAAGGCGCGGGCGCGGCGAGCCACGGCGCGGCCGATCCGGCCCATGCCGATGATGCCCAGCTTCTTGCCGCCGATGCGATGGCCCAGCATCCCGGAAGGACTCCAGCCGCGCCATTCGCCCGAACGGACGAGCTTTTCCCCTTCGGCGAGACGGCGCGGGACGGACAGGATCAGCGCCATCGTCATGTCCGCTGTGTCTTCGGTCAGCACGCCCGGCGTATTGGTGACGATGATGCCCTTGCGCCTCGCGGCGCCAAGATCGATGTGATCGACGCCGCTGCTGAAGCTGGCGATCAGTTGCAGGCGCTCCGGAGCGCCCTCTATCAGCGCGCTGTCGATCTGGTCTCCGATGCAGGGGACCAGCACGTCGCACTGGGCCATGGCGCGTGCCAAAGCGGGACGGTCCATCGGCACGTCACCCACATTGAAGCCGACGTCGAACAGTTCGGCCATGCGCGCCTCCACATGAGGAGGCAGGCGGCGGGTGACGATGACACGCGGTTTGGCGGGACGCGGTTTCCTGGTCATGATCCGGCGCTATTCTTCCCCGCTCCGCCGGTCAAGACAGCAGTTGCCGCCGCCCCGGACGAAGGGCTATGATAGCGAACTGGCGTTGAGGGATCGGGTCTGGGAATGAAGGGGTTCTTGCTGGCTGCGGGCATGACCGGAGCCTTGTTGGCCGCTGGCGCCGCGAAGGCCGCGCCGAACAAGCCGGTGCCCTATTGGGCCTCGCTCGCGCAGGATGAAGCGCGGATGCGCGTCGGCCCCAGCCTCGATTATCCGTCCAACTGGGTCTATCGCCGCCGCGATCTGCCGGTGAAGGTGGTGCAGGTGCTGGGCCTGTGGCGCAAGGTCGAGGATTCGGCGGGCGCTCAGGGCTGGATGCACGTCCGGCTGCTCAGCGACACGCCGACCGCCATCGTGACGGCCGGCATGGCGCCGATGCGGGAATCCCCCCGCGAGGATGCGCGGGCGCTGTTCCGCGCGCAAAAGGGCGTGGTGGGCCGCCTCTCCTCCTGCTCGAACGGCTGGTGCGCCTTCGACGTGCGGGGGCAGAAGGGATTCGTGAAAGCCACGGACATCTGGGGCGCCCGATAGGCTGGAAGGAGGGGAGGCAATCACTCCCTCCCCCCTCACTGCACGCCATGCATCCACCGCTTGATGAGCGGAGCCAGCACCAGCAGCACCGCCCCCACGACAGCCGCCGCTATGCCGATGGTCCAGAACACGCCGGTATAGGTGTCCAGACTGACTTTCAGGTTGGTCACCTGCCCGCCCACGGTTTCCACGCTGGCCACCTGCGCGACGATGCCCGCCACATATTGCGCGACGGAAATCGACAGGAACCATACGCCCATCATCAGGCCGACGACCCGCGCCAGCGACAGCTTGGTGATCATCGAAAGGCCGACGGGCGATATGCAAAGCTCAGCGGCGGAATGGATGAAATAGAGGCCCGCGAGCCACCAGATCGCAACCTTGAAATCCGGTCCCGCATGGTGCGCGCCCCAGACGAGGAACAGGAAACCGACGCCCACCGCGATCAGCGCGATGGCGAACTTGATCGGGATGGACGGCTCCAGCCCCCTTTTCGCCAGCGCATTCCACATGATGCCGAACAGCGGCGCGAGCATGACGATGAAGAAGGCGTTGAAGAACTGCGTCTGCCCCGCGCTGATCGAAAACAGGCCGAAGACCGACAGGTCCGTGTTCCGGTCCGCGAACAGGGTCAGCGACGACCCGGCCTGTTCGAACAGGGTCCAGAAGACGACATTGAACACCACCAGCACCATCGCCGCCAGCATCATCTGGAACTCGACCCGGTTCCCTTCGAACCAGGCCCAGAGCAGGATGCCGGGGATCGACAGCAGGAAGGTCGCGAACAATATCTTGCCCATGATCGGCAGCGACAGGAGATAGGGAATGATGCCCTCGCCCGGCCTGACATCCGCATTGTGCATCAGGTTGGTGAAGAGGAACCACGCCACCGGCACCGCCAGAACGGCGCTCGCATAAATGAGCAGGCTGCGATCCGGCCCGGATTGCTCCGGCGTCTCGCCATAGCCCGCCAGCTTGCCGCCGTCGAACTGGATCAGGCTCCAGCTGAACACCATGCCCAGCGCGGCAAGGCCAAAGCCCGCCCACCAGCCGACCGTATCGGCCAGCAACGGACAGAGAAGCTGCGAAAAGAGCGACCCGACATTGATTCCCATATAGAATATGGTGAAACCCGCATCCCTCCGCCGGTCGCCTTTCTCATAAAGCTCGCCCACGATGGTGGAGATGTTGGGCTTGAAGAACCCATTGCCGACCGTGACCATCGAAAGGCCGATGAGCAGCAGCATCGTATAGAAGGGCGAACGGTCGCCCGCCGCCTTGAAGCCGCCCTTTTCGACCGTGCGCGCGACATGGCCCTGCCCGTCGAGCAGCGACACGGTGCCGTCCTCATTGCCCCGGATTTCCAGACGCTGCGCGCCGTCCACGACAAAGCGTTTCTCCGCCCCGGTGCTGGTCGGGCGGTCGACGGCGTTCTCGACCTGCACTTCATAGCGTTGTCCGTCGATGACCGCATGGGGCTTGGCCGTCTCCCCGCCGAAGCAGAGGATGAAATAGCCCAGCGCCATCAGCAGGGCGCCGAATTTGACGGAGCGTTTCGCCCCCAGATAGCGGTCCGCGATCAGCCCGCCGACCAATGGCGTCAGATAGACGAGCGCGGTGAAGCCGCCGTAAATCCCGTTGGTCGTCTGATCGTCGAAAAGGAAATGCTTGGTCAGGTAGAGCGTCAGCAGCGCCCGCATGCCGTAGAAGCCGAACCGTTCCCACATTTCAGTCGTGAAAAGCCGCGCCAGTTGCCGGGGGTGGCCGAACCATTGCGGCCGGTCGTCCACGGATTGACGGGCCGCATCCGCGTCGGCGTCCGCACCGACGGATGGATTGGCCATGATGATAAACTCCCTTGCCATGCTCCGGCTCTTTGCGGAGCCATCGGCATGGGTCGGACCCTAGCGAAGAAATTGCGCGTGTGAAGAACATCATTACAAGACACGCAAACAATCGAAGAGAAAGCCCGTGACCTTCAACGACCGCTCAACCCCGCTTTCGCTGCTTCGCACACGCCGTTCCGGCAAGCCGCGCAACCTGATCGCGCCCGGCCCGGACGCCGATCAAATGCGGCAGATATTGGAGATCGCCTCCCGCACGCCCGATCATGGGAAGCTCTTTCCCTGGCGTTTCGTGATCGTGCCGCCGGAAAGGCGCGCGGCGCTGGCCGACCTGCTGGAAACCGCCTATCGCAAGGAAAAGCCGGATGCGGGGCGGCTTGAAATAGAGGCCATGCACCAGTTCGCGCATCAGGCTCCCGCCCTGGTGGTCGCCCTGTCCTCCCCCGCCGCGAACAGCAAGATACCCGCATGGGAGCAGGAGCTTTCCGCCGGAGCCGCCATCATGAACCTGCTCCATGCCGCTCACGCGCTGGGCTTCGCCGGAGGATGGCTGACCGGCTGGGCGGCCTATAATGACGATGTGCGGGCCGCCTTCGGCGGGGAAGGCGAACGCATCGCCGGATTCGTCTTTCTGGGCACGCCGGGTAAGGAGCTGGAAGAACGGCCCCGGCCAGATTATGATAAAATAGTTTCCTTCTGGGACAGATAAATACAGTGGAGGGTCGGCATGTCGTAACATGACTTGACCCGCGATGCTGTATTATGGCACTGATGCACCATGGCCGACGACAGCAAGCCCGTTTATCTGCGCCTTCGCGACATCATTTCCGCATCCATATTGGACGGCGAATATGGCGATGGCGACCTGCTTCCGTCCGTCCGCGCTTTCGCCGGGCAGCAAGGGGCCAACCCGCTCACGGTAGCGAAAGCCTATCAGAGTTTTCAGGACGACGGGCTGGTGGTCGTGAAACGCGGCGTCGGCATGTTCGTGGCGGACGGCGCGACTCGCCGCCTGCGCGAAGCGGAACGCAAGCGTTTCATCGAGGATGTCTGGCCCCCCGTAGCGGCGCAAATCCGCCGCCTTGGCTTGCAGCCCGAAGAACTGGACATGCAGCGGGTCTGAAAGCGCGGAGCCTTTCGTTTAGGCGATAGTGGGGGTTGCAGACCCAGTAAAAAGGCGCTTTTTTGGGTGGATTGCGGAGGGTCTGCTTTTATCGGTGCGCTTCAATTTAGGTGGATTGCAGACACTTTTCGTCATCCCAGCGAAAGCTGGGATCTCTTTTGACGCCTGACTGTGCCACAAGAAGAGAGATCCCAGCTTTCGCTGGGATGACGGAGGTTGAGTGGCCGCTTCTGGCCGAAACAGACATCGCAGGATTGTGGGCGGGTTCGGGCTCCTGCACAGGAGCATGAACAACTCATCCCTACCGCGCAGCGATCCGATCCTGTCCCGCCCCGGCATAAGCCTGTTCCAGATGCGCCCGAAGCTGAGGATGATCCGGCGCCAGCGCGACCGCCTTTTCCAGCAGGTCCACGGCCGCCCGCCGGTTCGTCCCGGTTCTGAACAGGGTCCAGCCATAAGCATCCGCCGTGATCGGGCTGGCGGGCATCAGGCGATAGGCGAAGGCCGCATAGACGCGCGCCTTGTCCGTGTCCCCCGTCTCCAGCGACGCGCGGGCCATGTCGGCCATCAGAAAGGCGTCATTCGGCCCGATCCGCGCCTCCACCGCCTTTAACATTCGCAGCGCCTCCCGCCATTGACCCTGCACCATATAGCCGGAAGCAGCGAGTCTCTGGCCCTGCACATCATCGGGATTTTGCGACAGGAACAGGCGCACGACCTGCAAGGACCGCGCGGGATCGCCCGCCCGCTGCAAGGCGGCGGCAAGGCGCAGGGCTATGTCGCGGCTGAAACGGAGATTGGCCGCCATCTCATAGGCCTTGACCGCTTCGCCCGGCCGTCCCGCCGCGCCGAGCGCATCGCCCCATATGACATAGGCGTCGGGCGCGCCGGGATTGGCTTGGCTGAGCTGGCGCGCGCGCGCGACGGCCTGCTGCGCCTGCCCCGTGCTGAGCAGCGCCCGGATATAGGGGATATTCTCCCTCGCCGCCGCCACGTCGGAGGGAGCGACGCGCGCCAGCATGGCGTCATCCGCGCTCGCGAAAGGATCGGCCGATGGACGCTCGGGCCACAGCGCGCGCGCCAGCATGTCGTCCGCCATGATCCGGTCGCCCATCGCTTCCTGCGCGCGGGCGCCCAGCGTCAGGACATAGGGATCGGCGTCCCGTTGCGCGACGAGCGGCGCAAGCACCGTCGCGGCGGAAGGGAAATCCGAAGCCAGATAATAGGCCCGGCCCAACAAGGCGCGGGCCGTGCCGTTATCGGGCTGTTGCCGGACCAGCGGCGCAAGGGTTTCGATAGCCAATGTCGCATTGCCATCCTCCAGATGGAGCACGCCGCGCAGCAGCATGGTCGCCGGTTCGCCGTCCAGCCGCCCCTGCGTCCGCGTCAGGAGCGACCGGGCAAG
>JASGDV010000043.1:0-24451 GCA_049841255.1 Sphingobium sp. | reverse complement strand
GTGGTGGCAGACAGGTCGGCAATGTCAGCTATCAGCCGACTTTGGCTGGAGAGCAGACAGTCCGCCTTCCACCCCTAACCGCCTCTCACACCGGGGTTTGCAAAGCACACCATCGCCATTTCATTGACGCCCTGCGTGGACCGCGTTCAATGCCCGGCAAAGGTCATGATCGCCGCTGTCGCCACGCCATCCGCTTCCAACGCCTGTCTGCCGCCCAGATCGGGCAGGTCGATGGCGAAGATCGCCATCAGCACTTCCGCGCCCTGCTCGCGCAGCAATTGCGCGGCCGCCTGCGCCGTTCCGCCCGTCGCTATCAGATCATCGACCAGCACGACCCGCGCGCCCGGCGGCACCTGCCCTTCATGCAGTTCCAATCGGTCCGTGCCATATTCCAGCACATAGTCGATCCCCACGGTCCGCCCCGGCAGCTTCCCGGCCTTGCGGACCGGGACGAACCCCTTGCCCAGCGCATAAGCGAGCGCGGCCCCCAGAATGAAGCCCCGCGCTTCCACCCCGACGATCAGGTCCGGATCGAGCGGCCGCGCCATCCCCGCCATGCCATCGACCAATTCCCGCAAGCCCACGCCATCCGCGAGCAGAGTGGTGATGTCGCGGAACTGGATGCCGGGCTTCGGGAAATCGGGGATGGTGCGGACCAGGGCGGTCAGGCCGTCGATGCTCATCTGTTCCTCGCAAGAAAAAGGGCGCGATCCCTGCGGACCGCGCCCTATCATTTCAGACCTTGCGGCGTTCCGCCATCAGGCCGCCTTCTTCTTGTCCGCCCAGATATTCTGATAGGACATATAGGCAAGGCCGGTGGCGATCAGCAGGAAGATGATCGTCGCCAGACCCGCGCGGCGGCGATTCTCCAGCTTCGGCTCGGCCGTCCAGGTCAGGAAGGCCGCGACGTCCTGCGCCATCTGGTCGACGGTCGACTTGGTGCCGTCGCCATAGGTCACCTGCCCATCGGCCGTCAGCGGCGGCGCCATGGCGAGGTTCAGGTTGGCGAAATAGGGGTTGTAGTGCAGCCCCTCCGGCGTCTTGGCGTCCGGGAACTCCTTGAGCAATTCGGCCGGCTGCGACTGGAAGCCCGTCAGCAGCGAATAGACATAGGCGCTGCCATGATGGCGGGCCTTGGTCATCAGCGACAGATCCGGCGGGATCGCATTGTTGTTCGCCGCCGCCGCCGCGACATTGTTCGCGAAGGGCTTGGGGAAATAATCGGCCGGAACCGGATCGCGGGTCGACATCTCGCCCGTCTTGGGATCGACGTCGGGGGTCTTGATCGCCCACTGCTTGGCGATCGCCTTGATCTCCGCCTCGTTATAGCCCAGCGCCTTCAGGTCGCGGAAGGCGACATAATGCAGGCTGTGGCAGGCCGAGCAGACTTCCTTGAACACCTGGAACCCGCGCTGAAGCTGCGCCTGGTCGTACTTGCCGAAAGGCCCGTCGAACGAGAAGGACACATGCTTGGGAGCCTTGTGGAACTCATGCTCCACCGTATTGGCGGGCGGGTCGGAGACATAGGCCACCGCCCCCACCAGGAAGGAGATCAGCAGCCAGCCAGCGAAGAAGAGGCCGACGAGGAATGCGCCGATGCGAACCATGGTTGTTTCTACCCCTTATTCGGCCGGGACCGCGGCGGCTTCGCCGTCGGCATGGCCATATTTCGCGAGGACCGCCTCGGTGATCGAGTTCGGCAGCGGCAGCGGCTTCTCAAAGCGCGAGATCAGCGGAAGGATGATCAGGAAGTGCGCGAAATAATAAGCCGCGGCGACCTGGGAGATCATCACATAGGGTTCCGCCGCCGGCGCGCCGCCGCAATAGCCCAGGATCAGCACGTCGATGACGAGGATCCAGAAGAACTTCTTGAAGGTCGGGCGATAGCTGCCCGAACGCACCGGCGAGGTGTCCAGCCAGGGCAGGAAGAAGAGCAGCAGGATCGACGCGAACATCGCCAGCACGCCCAGCAGCTTCGCGGGAACGAAGAAGAAATCCACCGTGAAGGCGCGCAGGATCGCGTAGAAGGGCCAGAAATACCATTCCGGCACGATGTGCGCGGGCGTCGAAAGCGGGTTGGCTTCGATATAATTGTCCGGATGGCCCAGATAGTTGGGCGCGAAGAACAGCAGGATCGCGAACAGGATCAGGAACACGCCCGCCCCGAAACCGTCCTTCGCCGTATAATAGGGATGGAACGGAACTGTGTCCTGCGGACCCTTCACTTCCACGCCGGTCGGGTTCGAGGAACCCGGAATGTGCAGCGCCCAGATGTGCAGGATCACGACCGCCGCGATCACGAAGGGCAGCAGGAAGTGCAGCGAGAAGAAGCGATTGAGCGACGCATTGCCGGGAGCGAAACCGCCCAGCAGCCAGGTCTGGATCGGCTCGCCCACCACGGGGATCGCGCCGAACAGGCCGGTGATGACCTTCGCGCCCCAATAGCTCATCTGCCCCCAGGGAAGCACATAGCCCATGAAGGCGGTCGCCATCATCAGGAGGAAGATGACGAGGCCGAGCAGCCACACCATCTCGCGCGGCGCCTTGTAGGACCCGAAATAAAGGCCGCGGAAGATGTGGAGATAGACCACGATGAAGAAGAAGCTCGCGCCGTTGGCGTGGGCGTAGCGCATCAGCCAGCCCGCATTCACGTCGCGCATCGTCTGTTCGACGGTGCCGAAGGCGACCAGCGTGTTCGCGCCATAATGCATCGCCATGATGACGCCGGTGACGATCTGGATCACCAGCGCGAGGCCCGCCAGAACACCGAAGTTCCAGAAATAGTTGAGGTTGCGCGGAACCGGGTAACCGGCGCCGACCGCATTGTAGACGAGGCGCGGAAGCGGCAGCTTCTCGTCGACCCACTGCATCAGCGGGTGCTTGGGAGTATATTGCTCAGCCCAGGGAAAGCTCATCGTTTCTTACCTCAGCCTACAAGAATGGCGGTGTCGGAAGTGAAGCTGAACTTCGGCACTTCCAGGTTCTTGGGCGCGGGGCCCTTACGGATGCGGGCCGCCGTATCGTAGGACGAACCGTGGCAGGGGCAGAAATAGCCGCCGAACTCGCCGCGATTCTCGCCCTCGCCCGCCCCCAGCGGCACGCAGCCCAGATGGGTGCACACGCCCATGGTGATGAGCCACTGCTTCTTGCCGTCGACGGTGCGTTCCTCCAGCGTCTGCGGATCGCGCAGGGAGGACACGTCGACCTTGTCGGCCTCGGCGATTTCCTTGTCGGTCAGGTGGCGCACGAACAGGGGCTGCGACCGGAAGGTCGTCTTGATCGCCTGTCCCGGCTGGATGGCCGAAAGATCGACCTCCGTCGATGCCAGCGCCAGCACGTCGGCGCTGGGGTTCATCTGATCGATCAGCGGCAGGACGACAGCGACAGCGCCGACCCCCGCGAAACTCACCGCGGCGATGTTGATAAAATCGCGGCGGCGCACTCCGTCTCCGCCGGCTAGCACTTCGCCGTCCGTATGTTCAACGCTCGCCATGCACCTCAAACCCTTGCAAGAACGTCCCTGACCCCGCCGCATTGCCGTGTCCGGCTCTGATTATCAAGGAATTTGGGTGCTCATGCGCGACGGCCCCCGCTTTCCCCCTGGCGTGGTTCGCGGGCCTGATAACCCCAGGAAGCGCATTTTGCCAACAGCAATTTGGCCATGGCTATGACAATTTGCCGCGCTGCTTTATGCGCGCGCCATGCGTATCGCCCTTTATCAGCCAGAGATTGCCGGGAATGTCGGCGCCATTTTACGGCTTGCCGCCTGTTTTTCCGTGCCCGTGGACATCATCATGCCGACCGGATTCGCCTTTTCCGATTCCCGCCTGAAACGCGCGGCGATGGACTATGGCGAGGCGGCGGAGGTGACGCGGCATGCGAATTTCGAAGCCTTCGACGCCCAACGCCGGGCCGAAGGCCGCCGCCTCATCCTGATGAGCAGCCATGCGTCGCAGCGGCTGCCCGATGTCGCTTTCCACGACAATGACGTGCTGCTGATGGGATCGGAGAGCGCGGGCGTGCCGGTCGAAGTGCGCGACATGGCCGATATTCGGGTGCGGATTCCGATGGCGGCGGGATTTCGGTCCTTGAACATCGCCGTTTCGACGGGCATCGCGGTGGCCGAGGCCCTTCGCCAGACTGGAAAGTTTCCGCAATGACATTGACGCTCGATTCCCGGCAGCAATCCGCCCGCGACTGGTTCGAATCGCTCCGCACCCGCATCTGCGAGCAGTTCGAGGCGATCGAGCGGGAGGCGGGCAGCGACGCCCGCTTCGCCTTCACCCCCTGGGACCGCCAGGCGCCGGGCCTTGCTCCGGGCGAAGGCGGCGGCGGCGTACGCGGCGTCATGAAGGGCAGGATATTCGAGAAGGTCGGCGTCAACGTCTCCACCGTCGGCGGCGCCTTCGCCCCCGAATTCGCCAGGACCATCCATGGCGCGGGCGACGATCCTTCCTTTTTCGCGACAGGCATCAGCCTCGTCGCCCATATGGCCAATCCGCATGTGCCCGCCGTGCATATGAACACCCGCTACCTGGTGACGACGAAAAGCTGGTTCGGCGGCGGCGCGGACCTGAACCCGCCGCTCCCGCGCGAGGAGGATAGCGCGCATTTCCACGCCACGCTCAAGGCGGCCTGCGACGCCCACGACCCGGAATATTATCCGAAGTTCAAGGCATGGGCGGACGAATATTTCTTCATCCCCCATCGCGGTGTGCATCGCGGCGTGGGCGGCATCTTCTACGACCATCTGGAGGGCGAGTTCGATGCGGACTTCGCCTTCACCCGCTCTGTGGGCGAAGCGTTCCTCGAAGCCTTCGCGCCCATCGTGCGGCGGCGCATGAACGAAAGCTGGTCGGAGGAGGAGTATCGCGCGATGCTCGAATGGCGGGGCCGTTATGCGGAGTTCAACCTCGTCCATGACCGGGGCACGCTGTTCGGCCTCAAGACGGGCGGCAATATCGACGCGATCCTCATGAGCCTGCCGCCCATGGCAAGCTGGAGCTGACTTCCATGAGCCTGACGCCGGTGGAGAGGGGACAGGTCGCCACCATCGTCACCCATCTGGAAATGCGCGAGCGGCCCAGACCCGCACCCGTTCCGCCCGCGCCGCTGCGGCTGGTGCCGTGGAAGGAACCGAAGCTGGACGCCTATCGCGCGCTGTTCCGCCGCGTGGGCGAACCGTGGCTCTGGTTCTCCCGGCTGGTGATGGATGACGCCACACTTGCCGCCATCATCCACGATCCCGCCATCGCCATCTATGCCATCACCGATCCGCGCGGCGTGGAAGTCGGCCTGCTGGAACTGGATTTCCGTTCGCCGCCCGATTGCGAGCTGGCCTTTTTCGGCCTCATTCCGGATCTTAACGGCAAGGGCTTCGGCGCATGGCTGATGGCGCAGGCCAAGGCGCTGGCGTGGCGCAAGGATGTGGAGCGGTTCTGGGTGCACACCTGCACGCTGGACAGTCCTGCCGCGCTGGGCTTCTACCGGAAGCATGGCTTCACGCCCTTCGCGCAGGAGGTGGAGATATTCGCCGACCCTCGGCTGGCGGGCATATTGCCGCGCGACGCCGCGCGGCAGGTGCCTTTGCTGGACTGAGAACCGCGCTCAGCGCGCCTCCAACTGGCGATAGATGCGGGCGGTGATGACCATCAGATAGACATTGGCCGCCCCGGCGGCGAGCGCCACCGCGATATCGCCGATGGACCGCCCCGCTTCCCTGCCGAGCGTCAGCGTGCCCAATATGCCGAAGATCGACTGTACCGCGATCTGGATCACCAGGATCACGATGACCGCGACGATCAGGAAAACCGCCAGCCGCCCCACCTGCCCGCGCGTCAGGGCGAATGTCTCGCGCAGCGCGGCGATCACGCCCGGCCGCCGGTCGATGATGACGGCGCTCAGCGGCAGCATCCGCGTGCTCACGTAAATCATCCCCGCCAGCATCACTATCGCCGCCAGCGCCACCCCGCCCGCCTTGCCGATGGCGACCGACAGCAGCCCGCCGATCATCGCCGCCGCGAACAGGATGAAAAGCAGCCCTGCCCCCACGATCAGCGACGCGCCCAGCACCGCGGGCAAGCGCCCGACGGCCAGCCGCAACGCTTCCGCCACGCTGATCCCCGGCCGCAGCGCCAGCGCAGAGATGGCGAGCGACCCGATCAGCATGACGATGCCGCCCACGATCATCGCCAGCTTCACCGTGCCCGGCAATGGCGGCAAGGACGCCAGCGTCTGGCCCGGCGCCATCTGCATATAGTCGGGCGGGATCATCAGTTGCAGGATCGCCATCGGAACCGACAGGAACAGCAGGGCGACGGGGAACAGCAGACTCCCTTCCCGCCTGATGAAGGCCAGGCTGTCCTCCCATGCCTTGCCGATCGACAATGCCGCCATATCTCTTCGCCTTCGTCCCTGTAAATGCGCTGGAGACTTGATCGCTCGCTCCGCCCAAGTCAAGGAAAGGCCATGGCTTCCCCTTCTTCCCCCGCCGACCTCATCGAATGGCGCGTCGATCCGGCTCCGGTCGATTATCCCGAAGCCCTGGCCGAAATGGAGGCGCGCGCAGTGGCGATCTTCGCGGGAGAGGCGAAGGAGCGGGTATGGCTGCTTCAGCATCCGCCGCTCTACACCGCCGGGACCAGCGCCAATCCAGCCGAACTGCTCGAACCCCGCTTCCCCGTCCATGCCGCCGGTCGCGGAGGCCGCTATACCTATCATGGGCCGGGGCAGCGCACCGGCTATCTCAACATCGACCTGCGCGAGCGCGGGCGCGATGTCCGCAATTTCGTCCATCATCTCGAAGGATGGATGATCGCGGCTTTGGCCGACCTCGGCATCGCCGCGCGGCGGGCGGAGGGGCGCATCGGCATCTGGACCGACGACGCGCAAGGCCGGGAGGCGAAGATCGGCGCCCTGGGCATCCGGGTGCGCCGCTGGATCACGCTTCACGGCTTTTCGATCAACGTCGATCCCGATCTGTCCCATTTTGGCGGCATCGTGCCGTGCGGGATCAGCGAATATCCGGTCACCAGCATGGCCGCGCTGGGCTGCAAAGCCGGAATGACGGAGCTGGATGCCGCGCTCAAGGCGCATTTCCCGGCTTTTCTCAGCCATCTCGGCCGCTGCGGCGCGGGGGTTGAGCAATGCGGAACGGACCGTTAGGGTCGCCGCTTCGCCAGGCGGGGGGCTGCCGGGCAACATCATCGGACAAGGAGACCCGGATGCGCGCAAAGGCGAGGATATGGATCGGCGCCGCCCTTTTGATCGGCGGCATGGCCCTCACGGGTTGCAGCGGCGGGGAAAAGACCGGCAACGCCGTGCAGATGAAGGACATGGAAGTGGTGGACGGCACCGCGACCGACGCCATGACCGATCTGGACGGCGTGCAGAGCGAGGGCACGCTCGCCGTCATGCCCAATGCGAGCAACGCCAGCGCGGCGGCGCCCGCCAAGCCCCGCAAGGAACAGGCTGGCGAACCGGCCGAATCGGATGCGGAAGTCGTCGCCGACCAGTAAAAGAGGGGCGATTGCGCAGCTTGCGGACCCGATGAAGGACGGTTTTCGGGTGGATGGGCGACGGTTCGCTTTCCCAACTCCGTTCGCCCTGAGCTTGTCGAAGGACTCGCCTAAGCTCTGCCCGAACGGATGAAAGAGTGTCTACCTTTGGCCGAGAGCGGACGCACTGTTCCACTCATCCAATCCCAAATACCGATCCGATCAATAAATTCCGCCCTGATCCTGCAGGAAGTCCGCGTCCGTGCGTTGACGCCGCGCGCCCGATGACGCGCCTGCCGCCGCGGCCTTGTCCTGCGCTTCCACTTCCTCCTTGCGGATCGAGCGGCGCGGTTCGGATTCGGGCTTGAAGGCTTCCCAGATCACCGACGCCTTGGGATCGTCGGTCGGCCATGCGCCATAGACGCGCTTGCCCGAACGGCGGTCGATCGTCACCATGCGGACGCCGGCGGGCGCGATGAAAGGCGTCTTGGGCATTTTTTCGAGGATCGGGGCCATCGCCGCCTTCCAGATCGGCGCGGCGATCCGCCCGCCTTGCGCCCAGCCGCCCAGACTGCGCGGCTGGTCGTAGCCGAGATAGACGCCCGCGATGAGGTCCGGCGATCCGCCCACGAACCAGACATTGGTCGGCCCGTTGGTGGTGCCGGTCTTGCCGAAGAGCGGGCGGTCGAGATCACGCAGGACGGTGGCGGTGCCGCGCTGGATCACGCCTTCGGCGATATGCACGACCTGATAGGCGGTCATGGGGTTCATGACCTGCTTTCCTTCAAAGCCGAAGCGGGGCATCGGCTTCCCATCCCAATTGGGAAGGTTGCACCCGTCGCAGGGCCGCCAGCGCAGCGGCCAGATCACCTTACCGCGCCGGTCCTGCACATAGTCCATGACCTTGGGCGCCAGTTGCCGCCCGTGATTGGCGAGCATCGCATAAGCGTTCACCATCCGCTCGACGGTCGTCTCACCCGCACCCAACGCAAAAGACAGATAAGGCTGATAGTCGCCGATCCCCATCGCCTTGATCGTGCGGACGACGCGCTCCATGCCCGTCTGGCTGGCAGCGCGCACGGTCATCAGGTTGCGCGACTGCTCGACGCCCCAGCGCATCGTCTGCGGCCCGGCGCTGCCGCCGGAGAAGTTGCGGAAGCATTTCTGCCCCAGCCCCGCGCCCTGATAGACGCACAGGGGACCATCAACGATGATCGAGGCGGGTGTCATGCCCCCATCGAGCGCCGCGGCATAGACGAAGGGCTTGATGGTCGAACCCGGCTGCCGCATCGCCTGCGTCGCGCGGTTATAGGAGGAAAGGCGGGAATCGAATCCACCCTGCATGGCGCGCAGGCGGCCCGAATGGGTTTCCTCGACCACCATGCCGCCCGACACTTCGGGCACGTTGCGAAGCGCCCAGTCCGACCCGTTGCGCGCGACGACGATGAGGTCGCCGGGCTTCATCGCGGAAAAGGCGGGACCGCCCGTCTTGCGATAGGGAAGCTGCGCCATCCCGGCGGGCAAGGTGCCGGTGGTGCCATCGGCGAAACCGATCTGCGCGGAGGATGCGGAGCGGCTGATGACGGCTGCGACGCGCCAGCCTTCATAATCGACGCCGATATAGCTGGCGGCCAGTTCCCGTTCCCAGCCATTCTCGACCTTGATCTCGCCCACCGGCCCGGACCAGCCCCGCCCGGCGTCGAAGCGCAGCAACCCGTTGCGGAGCGCCGTCGTCGTGCTTTCCTGAATCACCGGATCATAGGGGCTGCGGACCCACAGGCCGCCCGCATAGACGCTGTTGGGGCCGTCCTCCGCCTTCTCGCCAAATTGCTGGATCAGGCGGCGGCGGATCTCCTCCATATAATAGCCGCCGGTGCGATCCTCGAAACTGGCGCCGCGCGAAGCGACGGTGCCGAGCGGCGCGGCGCGGGCGGCGTCGCGCTGGGCGGCGGTGATCCAGCCATTGCTCTGCATTTCACCGAGCGCCCAGTTGCGCCGTTCCAGCGCGCGCTCATGGCCGGTCGGGCTTTCCGGGCGGTAATTGGCCGGGCCTTTCGGCAGGATGGCGAGATAGGCCATTTCCGGCAGCGTCAGGTCCGCCACATCCTTGTCGAAATAGGCGCGGGACGCCGCCTGCACACCATAGGCGTTGCGGCCAAGGAATATCTGGTTGAGGTAGAGTTCCAGAATCTGCTGCTTCGACAGCACATTCTCCATGCGATAGGCGAGGATCATCTCCTTCACCTTGCGCGTCGGCGAATATTCGTCGCCGATCAGGAGATTCTTCGCCACCTGTTGCGTGATGGTGGAGCCGCCCCGCGCGCGCTGCCCGGACCCCAGCTTGCTCGCATAGTCGATCACCGCGCCCGCGAAGCCGGGGATATCGACGCCATGATGTTCGAAGAAGGTCTTGTCCTCCGCCGCTAGATAGGCGCGGATGAGGAGCGGCGGATAATCGCTATATTGCAACTGCACGCGCCGCTCGCGGGCATAGCTGTGCACCGGCTGGCCGTTGATGTCGCGCACGAGGGTGGGCAGCGGCGGCTCATATTCCAGCAGCGTCGCGGCGTCGGGCAGCCCCCGCGCGAAGATCAGCCAGAACAGGAATATCGCCAGCAGGAAGCCGCCCAGCAGGATCGCGCCCCAACGGAACAGGCGGCGACCCCAGAGCGGGCGAAGACGGTCCTTTATGCCGCCCGCTTCACGGCGCAGGCGATAGGCGAAGGACGACGGTGCGGCGTTTTCGGGGCGAGCCTCTTCCATGATGGAGCAGGCTCTACGGTCAAAATGCGCGCAACGCCAGCACCGATCGGCGGATTAACCCCCTGTCCCGCTGCCGCGCAGGGCGAGCTTGCGGGCGAAATGCACTTCGATGGCGCGGGCGACCCCCTTGGCGATGCGGCTTTGCCCCTCCTTCGACGACAGGAAGGCGGCGTCCTCCGCATTGCTGATATAGCCCGTCTCGAACAGCACCGACGGCGTGTCGGGCGCCTTCAAAACCATGAGGGAGGCAAAGCGGTGATAGGCGCTGCGGAACGGCACATAGGGCGACGCCTCCCGCTGCAGCAACCGCGCGAAGTTCGATGAGATATTCATGGATTCGCGCTGCGTCAGGTCGATGAGGATCGAGGACACGTCGCTGCTCTGCCCGCCCAGATTGACGCCGTTGATGATGTCCGCCTTGTTCTCCCGCGCGGCCAGCCGGGCAGCTTCGCGGTCGGACGCGGTTTCCGAGAGGGTATAGACGGTCGCGCCGCGCGCCGTGTCGTTCTCCGCCGAATCGGCGTGGATGGAAATGAAGAGGTCCGCGTTCAGCTTGCGCGCGATGCCATAGCGTTCCTGGAGCACCAGAAAGCGGTCGTCGTCGCGGGTCAGCGCGACCCGCACCCGGCCTGCCTTCACCAGCTCGTCACGGATCGCCTGCGCGATGGCGAGCGTCACGTCCTTCTCGCGCTTGCCGGTCTGCGGGTTGATCGCGCCCGGATCATGGCCGCCATGTCCCGCATCAATCACCACCAGCGGGCGCGAGCCGTCGCGCGGCCCTTCGACCGGGGGCAGCGCCACGCCCTTGGCGGCGGGCGGGATAGGCACGGTGATGCTATGGACGCGCTGACGGGGCCGTGCGCTCATATTCGCAGGCGCGTCGAACTGCACCCGGCCCCGGCCGACCGCCGTGCGGAAGGCGCTGTCCGACAGGCCCTGAAGCGAGAAGCTGAGCGATTTGCCATCCGGCGAAATCCGCGCGTCGCCGAGCGTCGCGGGCGTGGCAAGGTCCAGCACGACGCGGGCGGCGGCTTCGTTCAACTGCCCCTGCCGCACGGCGGCGACCGCCGCATGGCCGCCCGCAAAGGACTGCCCGCGCCCTGCCTGCGCCCCGCTGATGTCGAGCGCGAGGCGGCGTGGCCCGTCGAGCAGGAAGGCCGACGCGCCCTCCACCCGATCGTCGAAACGCACGACGACGCGGTCGCCCTGCACATCGACGGCGGAGATGCCGCCCGCGAAACCGGGGGTCGGCGCGAGGATCGCGCTTGCCAGGGCAAGGCTCTGCAACATGCGCCGCTTGTGCAACGCCGCCGCATCGGCCGTCCAGCCAAATATCATGACGATAATCCGTCCAACGCGTCCCCACGCTGAATCGGGCATTAAGCATCATGCCTTGTCCCACCGTAAAATGAGACGGTTAACGTCTTCTTCAGCATGACGGCTTTAGGAACGAAGCCGAAATATCCGCCGGAGCGAGAATATTTCCGGCAGCCGTTGCCCAGTGGCGCATTGACTGCTACCCATTCACATTCCTGAAAGGAGCGCCATATATCGTGCTTCCCTTTGGGACATTTTTTGCATCCATCGGCGCGCATTTCCGCGCGATCCGATGGTCGAACAGGTTGACGCTGCATGAGGCATGTTTTCCATTCCCCGCTGAACCCGGCAACGGGCGATGCGGCGCGGATGGACCGGCCCGGCACATTGTCCGGCCATGCCGACGCAGCAGACACACATGATTTCCTTCAAAACCGGACGATGCAGCAACCCGCGCCCTTTCCGGCGCGCGCCCTGCCGTCCCTTCACTATCGCGTGGCGGCCCGGCCCACAGCCGCAGGCCGCCGACGCCGGAGAATTATAAATGACAATGCGTATGCTGATCGATGCGCGCCACCGGGAAGAAACCCGGGTCGCGGTCGTCAAGGGAAACCGGATCGAGGAGTTTGATTTCGAGTCCGCCGAGCACAAACAGCTCAAGGGCAATATCTATCTCGCCAAGGTCACCCGCGTGGAACCGTCGCTTCAGGCGGCATTCGTGGATTATGGCGGCAACCGCCACGGTTTCCTCGCCTTTTCGGAAATCCACCCCGACTATTACCAGATTCCGCGCGAAGACCGCGAAGCGCTGCTGCGCGAGGAACGCGCCCATGCCGAGGAAGAGGCCGCGCTGCGCGCCGAGGTCGACGAGGATGACGAAGGCCTGACCGGCGAGGATGGCGTCGAAGTCGTCGTCGCGACCCATCATGAGGATGAGGAAGGCGGCGAGGAAGCCGACAATGGCGAGGACGGCGGCGAAAAGCCGGGACGCCGTGGGCGCGGCCGGGGCCGTGGCGGCGACGATGCCGCCGACGAACTGCGCCGCAAGCGCATGGCGCTGCGCCGCCGCTACAAGATCCAGGACGTCATCAAGCGCCGTCAGGTGCTGCTGGTGCAGGTCGTCAAGGAAGAGCGCGGCAACAAGGGCGCGGCGCTGACCACTTATCTGAGCCTCGCGGGCCGTTACTGCGTGCTGATGCCGAACACGTCGCATGGCGGCGGCATTTCGCGCAAGATCAGCAACGCCGCCGACCGCAAGCGGTTGAAGTCGATCATCGCCGACATGGCCCTGCCTTCCACCATGGGCTGCATCGTCCGCACGGCGGGGCTGCAACGCACCAAGACCGAGATCAAGCGCGACTTCGACTATCTGGCGCGCCTGTGGGACGAGATTCGCGAGAATACGCTGAAATCCGCCGCCCCCGCGCTGATCCACAATGACAGCGACCTTATCAAGCGGGCGATCCGCGATATCTACAACAAGGATATCGAGGAAGTCATCGTCGAGGGCGAGCATGGATACAAGGCCGCCAAGGACTTCATGAAGCTGCTGATGCCCAGCCATGCGCGGCGGGTGAAGCAATATGCCGACGCGGTGTCGCTGTTCCAGCGGGCGAGCGTCGAGGATCAGCTTGCGGCCATGTACAATCCGGTCGTGCAGTTGAAGTCGGGCGGCTATCTTGTCATCAACCCGACCGAGGCGTTGGTGTCGATCGACATCAACTCCGGCCGGTCGACCCGCGAACATGGGATCGAGCAGACCGCCGTCGCCACCAATCTGGAAGCGGCGCGGGAGATCGCGCGGCAGCTTCGCCTGCGCGACATGGCGGGCCTCGTCGTCATCGACTTCATCGACATGGAGATGAACTCCAACATCCGCAAGGTCGAGAAGGCGATGAAGGAGGCGCTGAAGGACGATCGCGCCCGCATCCAGGTCGGCCGCATCTCCGGCTTCGGCCTGATGGAGATGAGCCGTCAGCGGCTGCGGACCGGCGTTCTGGAAGCGTCGACCCGTCAATGCCCCCATTGCGAGGGGACCGGCTTGGTCCGCACAGCGTCGTCGGCGGGCCTCAGCGCGCTACGAATGCTGGAAGAGGAAGCGGCGCGCGGGCGCGGCAGCGTCGTCACGCTGCGCGCCAGTCAGGAAGCGGCCTTCTACGTCCTCAACAACAAGCGGCGCGAACTGGACGAGATCGAGCAGCGTTACGGCGTCACTATCGTCATCCTGCCCGATGGCGAGGTGGAAGGCGCGCGCATGTCGGTCGAGCCGAGCGGCCCACGCCCCGAGCGCATCGTGAGCTATGCGCCGCTTGCGGAAGAGGAAGAAGACGATCTCGACGTGATCGAGGAGGAAGAGGAAGAAGCCGAGCAGGAGGAGGAAGCTCCGTCCGAACGCGAGGAGCGTGGCGAAGAGCGCGAAGGCGGCCGTCGCCGCCGTCGCCGTCGGCGTCGCCGGGGCGGTCAGCGCGAGGATGGCGGCGAGCCGTCCTCCGCCGAAGCCGGCGAGGAAGGTGACGCGGAAGCCGAGGCCGAAGCTGGCGAGGACATGGCGGACGCCGTGGAGACCGAAGCATCCGAGGAAGGCGAAGGCAACCGCAAGCGTGGCCGCCGAGGCCGCCGGGGCGGACGCCGCCGTCGCGAAGGCGGCGCGGAAGAGGCTGTGAACGAAGCCATCGAGGCAGCGGAACCGGTCGAGGAAGCATCCGCCGCCGAGCCGGTGGCAGCGCCCGAAGCGGAAGCCGCTGCGGAACCCGTCGCGGAGGAAGCGCCCAAGACGCGCCGCCGCCCCCGCGCCCGCAAGGCGAAGGAAGCCGTCGCGGAACCGGCAGCGGTCGAAACTGCCGAAGCGGTTGCGGAAGCCCCTGCCGAGGAAGCCGCTCCCGCTGCTGAGGAAGCGCCCGCCAAGCCCAAGCGCGCCCCGCGCCGCAAGAAGGCTGTCGCGAGCGAAGCCGAAACAGCCGACGCGCCTGCCGTGACAGAAGCGCCTGCAGCGGAGCCGGAGGCAGAGGCGAAGCCCAAGCCGAAGCGCGCCCCGCGCCGCAAGAAGCCTGCCGCGAGCGAGGCCGAAGGCGCTGACGCCGCTCTGGCATCGCCTGCCGTGATCGCGCCGGAAACCGCCATGGAAGTAGCCGAGCCGATTGCTTCGGAAACGGCGGCGGCTGAAGCGGAAAACATCGAAGGGGAAGAGGATAATGGCTCGCCCCGTCGCGGTTGGTGGCAACGCACCTTCGGTCAATAAAACTCTATCCCGGCCTTGAACAACGCCACCCCATGCCCGGCTCACGCTGGGCATGGGGTGGCGTTTCTATTTGGGGAATGCAGTTGTAAAGCCGATGCAAAATGGTGAGTTTAGGTGAGGAGCGGACTGTCTGCTTTCCTCAACCTTCGTTCATCCTGAGCGCAATCAAAAGACCCGCATCGAAGGTCGAACTTCGATACGGGTCTTTGACAATCTCAATGGCCATTCAGGACAAACAACGGTGAGGGCAAAGGCTTACTCCTGGCCGCCCTCACTCAACAGTCCATGCAGACTGGTCGCTGGCGGATTTATTCAGCAGCGTTTGCGGCAGGGGCTTCGGCGGCGTTGGCTGCGTTCGCGCCTTCGGCCGGAGCGGCGGCATTGTCGCCCTCCGCCGCCGGAGCCGCATCAGCCGCCGGAAGCGGGAGGTTGGAACCCTGCGTGTTCATCCACGCGATCAGGTTGGCGCGGTCGACCGGATTGCCCAAGCCCGCAAAGGTCATCTTGGTGCCCGGCGCGAATTCGCGCGGGCTGGTCAGCCAGTGATCCAGCGCTTCAAAGGTCCAGTTGCCGCCCTTGCTCTTGAGCGGATCGGAGAAGGCGAAGCCGCCCTTGCCCTGACCGATGGCTTCGCCCACCGTCGCATACAAATTGGGGCCGATACCGTTGGCGCCGCCCTGATTGATCGTGTGGCAGGCCGCGCATTTGGCGAAGACCTTCTCACCAGCCGCGACGTCGGCCTGCGCCAGCAGAGTGTTGAGACCGGGGCCGCTGGCGGCACCGCCTTCGCCTTCCGCTTCGACGCCCTCGATCGCGTAGCCCATCTTTTCGGGGCGTTCGCTATGAAAATATTTGGAGCTGACGATGGCGCCACCCAGCGCGATGATCCCTGCAAACAGCGCCCAGCCTGCAACGGTGTTGAAACGATCGCCCATTCGCTCGCTATCCCTTGAATTTCTGTTCTGGCGGCTACCCGCGCTCCCTATGCGCGCTGCCATAATGGCGCAATCGCGAACGCGCAAGCATGGTTGAAGGCAAAAGCGCCCCTTTCCGCCTAGTGAAATGGCGGCTGGATGCTTGCGCGCAGGGAAGCGAGGGCCTAAGCGCGCAGTCGCCGATGGAAAATTATCCTGCCCCCGCCCGTGCGCTCGTCGCCCAGCTCAGTGAAAAGGCCGCCGCCGATCCGTCGAAGGCCGTCGCCTATCAGGGCGCGCCGGGCGCCAATTCGCATCTTGCCGCGCTGGACTATGCGCCCGACTGCGTGCCGCTGCCCTGCTTCGCGTTCGAAGATGCGATCGATGCCGTGCGCAACGGTCAGGCGGCGCGCGCCATCATCCCGATCGAAAACAGCCTGCATGGCCGCGTCGCCGACATGCATTTCCTGCTGCCCGAATCAGGACTGCACATCGTCGACGAATATTTCCTGCGTATCCGTCATTGCCTGATGGCGCCGGACACCACGCCGGTCAAAAGCGCGATCAGCCACCCGCAAGCCTTGGGCCAATGCCGCCATTATCTGCGTGAGCGTGGCATTCAGCCGGTCGCCTATGCCGACACGGCAGGCGCGGCGGCGCTGGTGGCGGAGACGCGCACGCCGGGCGAGGGAGCCATCGCGCCCTATCTGGCGGCGGAGCTTTACGGCCTGCGGCTGGTGGCGGAGAATATCGAGGATAGCGACGATAATATGACGCGCTTCCTTGTGCTGGCGCGCGATGCGAAAATGCCGGAACCGGACGTCGGACCGGTCATGACGACATTCCTGTTCGAAGTGAAGAATGTCCCCGCCGCGCTCTATAAGGCGATGGGCGGCTTCGCGACCAACGGCGTCAACATGACGAAACTGGAAAGCTATCAGCGGGGCGCGAGCTTCGCGGCGACGGAATTCTTTTGCGACATCGAAGGGATGCCGGGCGATCCGGCCATCGACCGGGCGCTGGCGGAACTGGAGTTCCACACCAAATGGGTGCGGATGCTGGGCAGCTACCGACAGGCGCGGCCCCGCACATGAAATGGTGAAGCTATAGATTTGGGCCGACGGTTTTGGCCAAAAACCGCCATCGGAACCATGGGTTTGCATAACGTGAAATCGCCTGCCGCTTATAGGTGGCGCGACTTCATTGTGTATTCAGCGGCAGCATGGCACAGTGACGCCGATGCCTGTTCCCCTGCCCTCGCCCGGTCACGCATCATGACGGGCCGATTCCTCCGCCTGCTCGCCATGTTGCTGGCCGCCTTCGCGTTGCTGGCGCGGCCGGCGCTGGCGCAGCAGATCCTGCGCGACGCGGAGACCGAAGCCTTCATGGCCGACATGTCCGCGCCGCTCGTCAAGGCGGCGGGGATGGAACCGCGCAACGTGCAGGTCTTCGTCATCAACGATCCGGAGATCAACGCCTTCGTCGCGGGCGGGCAATATGTGTGGGTGCATAGCGGCCTGATCGCGCAGGCCGACAATGTGAACCAGTTGCAGGGCGTGGTCGCGCATGAACTGGGCCATATCGAGGGCGGCCACATCATCCGCTCGGCCGAAGGGATCAAGGAAGCCACCGGCATCACGATCCTGAGCCTGGTGCTCGGCGCCGCGGCCATGGCGGCGGGCGGCGCGGAAGCGGGCATGGGGATCATGGGCGCGGGGCAACAGGCGGCGATGGGCAAGTTCCTCGCTTTCTCCCGCGCGCAGGAAAGCTCCGCCGATCTTGCGGGCGCGCGCTATCTGAGCAAGGCGGGGATTTCAGGCAAGGGCAGCCTGGAATTCTTCAAGAAGCTCCAGAATCTCGAATACCGCCTCGCCATCCCGCAGGAGGACAGCTACGGCCGCACCCATCCGCTGTCGGGCGAGCGCATCAATGTGCTGCGCGAGGTCTATACCGTCGATCCGGCCTGGGACAAGCCGCCCGATCCCCAACTGGAGGCACGGTTCGAGCGGATCAAGGCGAAGCTGATCGGCTTCGTGTCCGAACCCAATCAGACGCTCATCAAATATCCGGAAAGCGACCAGACCATCCCGGCCCATTATGCGCGTGCCTATGCCTGGCATAAAAGCGCCTATCCGCAAAAGGCGCTGGCGGAGGCCGACACGCTGCTCGGCGCCATGCCGCACGATCCCTATTTCCTTGAGCTCAAGGGGCAGATCCTGCTGGAAAGCGGCAGGCCCAAAGAAGCCATCGCGCCCCTGCGCGAGGCGGTGAAGCTCACCAACCAGCCGCTGATCGCCACGCTGCTGGGCCATGCGCTGATAGCGACGGAGGACGACGCCAATTTCGCGGAGGCCGAGCAGGTGCTGCGCAACGCCGTGGCGCGGGACCGGGAAAACCCCTTCGCCTGGTATCAGTTGGGCGTGGTCTACGAGCGGCGCGGGGACAGCGCGCGCGCGGCGCTGGCGACGGCGGAACGCTATTCGATGACGGGACAGGACGGGCTGGCGATGCGCAGCGCGGACGCCGCGATGCAGGGATTGAAGCCCGGCACGGTTGACTATCTGCGCGCACAGGATATCGCGATGACATCGCGCGCCGCGGTGGAGCAGAAACGGAAAAAGAAATGACGGACTCCAACCGGCCGGGTTTCCGCGCGGCCCTTTCCAACAGGACCATGCAGATGACCCTTGGCGTTTTCGCCTTCGCCGCCGCAGCCACCGGCACCGCCCTCGCCATGCAGGCCGGGGGGAGCGTGGATGCAAGCGACAAGGCCGCGATCGAGCAGATCGTGCACGACTATATCCTCGAACATCCCGAAATCATCCCGCAGGCGATCGAGAAGCTGCAATCGAAGCGGATGGAAAGCACCATAGAGGCGAGCCGCGGCGCGCTGGAGACGCCCTATGCGGGTGCATGGGAAGGCGCGGCCAAGGGCGACGTCACCATCGTCGAATTCTTCGATTATGCCTGCGGTTATTGCCGCGCGTCGCTGCCCGATCTGGCGAAGCTGGTCAGTCAGGACAAGAATCTGAAGATCGTCTATCGCGAACTGCCGATCCTGTCGGAGGAAAGCAGCGACGCGGCCAAGGTGTCGCTGCTGGCGGCCGAACGCGGGCAATATATGCCGTTCCACCGCGCGCTTTACGATGCGGGACGGGTGACGCGGGACACGATCTTAGCCTCCGCCGCCAAGGTGGGAATCGGCAAGGCGGACGCCGAAGCGGCCATCGCGTCGAAGAAATATGATGCCGAAATCGCCTCCAACATCGCGCTTGCCCAGAAATTGCAGGCCAGCGGCACCCCGACCTTCGTGATCGGCAAGCAAGTGCTGAACGGCGCCGTGGGCCATGAGGCGCTCAAGGAAGCGGTGGACGCGGCACGGGGGAAATAAGGGCGGAGCCTCACGCCGGCTCATTCCGGGCTTGTCCTGCCCCGCGCTTGCATGATGGGTTGGACGAGGGGTTCAGCGTTTGCGGACGAACTCCGCGCGCAGCACAAGCCCTTTGATGCCTTCATAGCGGCAGTCGATTTCCTGCGGGTCGCCGGTCAGCCGGATCGATTTTATCAGCGTCCCGCGCTTCAATGTCTGCCCCGCGCCTTTGACAATCAGGTCCTTGATAAGCGTCACCTGATCGCCGTCCGCCAGCAAGTTGCCGACCGCGTCGCGGACCTCTACGGTGTCGCTGGCCTGGCTTTTCGCTGCCGCTTCCGCCGCGCTGATCCATTCGCCGCTGGCTTCGTCATAGACATAATCGTCGTCGCTCATGCGATCCGCTTCCTTATCCCTGTGTGACGCTTTCCAGCACCGCCGCGCGTAGTTCCGGCAGGCCCATGCCCTTTTCGCTGGACGTGGCGATGATGTCCGGATGGGCGGCGGGGCGCTTGCGGATGGCCTGCGCGGTCTGTTCCATGACCTCGGCCAGATGGCTGGCCTTTACCTTGTCCGCCTTGGTCAGCACGATGCGATAGCTGACCGCCGCCGCGTCCAGCATGTCGAGCATGTCCATATCGACATCCTTGATGCCGTGGCGGCTGTCGATCAGCACCAGCGTCCGCTTGAGCTTCGCCCGCCCGCGCAGATAGTCGTTCACGAGGAAGCGCCATTTGCGCACCATATCCTTTGGCGCGCGCGCATAGCCATAGCCCGGCATGTCGACGAGCCGGAACCGCAGCGGTTCCCCCACGTCGAAGAAGTTCAGCTCCTGCGTCCGCCCCGGCGTGTTAGACGTGCGCGCCAGCCCGTTGCGCCCGGTCAGCGCGTTCAGCAGCGAGGATTTGCCGACATTCGACCGCCCCGCGAAAGCCACCTCGTTTACCGCCATGTCGGGCAGGAATTTGAGGTCCGGTGCGGATTTGAGGAAGGCGATCGGTCCGGCGAAGACCCTGCGCGCTTCCTCGATAAGGTCGATATGCTCCTGTTCGGTCACGGAATCGCCGCCTATTTCGCCGGAGCCGCGCTCAACTGCGGGTGGCGTTTGTAGAGCCACCATTGCTGCGCCATCGACAGGCAGTTGTTGGTGATCCAGTAGACCAGAAGCCCCGCCGCGAAGGGCGCCATGATGAACATCATGACCCAGGGCATGATCGCGAACACCTGCTGCTGCATCGGGTCCATCTGCGCCGGGTTGAGCTTGAACTGGAAATACATGCTGATACCGAGCAGCAACGCCAGCAGGCCGATGCCGAGGAAAGCGGGCGGCGTGAAGGGCAGCAGGCCAAAGAGGTTCAGGATATGCAGAGGATCGGGCGCGCTCAAATCCTTGATCCAGAGGACGAAGGGCTGGTGCCGCATCTCGATGGTGAGCTGCAATACCTTATACAGCGCGAAGAAGATCGGAATCTGCAGGAAAATCGGCAGGCATCCGGCCAGCGGATTGACCTTTTCCCGCTTGTAAAGCTCCATCATCTCCTGCTGGAGCTTGGGCTTGTCGTCCTTATACTTCTCCTGAAGCGCCTTCATCTTCGGCTGCACGGCGCGCATCGCGGCCATGCTGGCGAACTGGCGCTGGGCGACGGGGAACATCAGGGCCCGGACGATGAAGGTCAGGCAGATGATCGCCACGCCGAAATTGCCGATATGCTCGAACAGCCAGTGGAGCAGCGCGAAGATCGGCTTTTCGAACCAGTAGAACCAGCCCCAATCGATCGCCCGGTCGAACAGCGGGACGCCCGCGTCCTGATAGGCTTCCAGCGTCTTCACTTCCTTCGCGCCGACGAAGAGGCGCGCGGTCTGCGTCACCGCCTTGCCGGGGGCGAGCATCACGGGATTGAGGCTGTAATCCGCCTGATATTGCGTGCCCGCGCCTTTACGGAACTGGCCTGCGAAGGCTTCCTTCTGGTCCGGGACCAGCGCGGAAAGCCAATATTTGTCGGTGAAGCCCAGCCAGCCGCCGGTCGACTGGAAGCTCTGGGTCGAAGGCCCCTTGTCCAGATCCTTGTAGTTGACGTCATAATTGGCCGCGCCGTTGAACACGCCCATCGGCCCGATATGGATCGTCCAGGTGTCCGGGTCCTTGGGAATGCCGTTGCGGCTGACATAGCCATAGCTCTTGACGCCCACCGCGCCCGCGCCGCTGTTCGACACCTTCTGCTGCGCGGAGATCATATAATTCTGATCGACGGTATAGCGGATTTCGAAGCTCTGGCCCGCGCCATTGTTCCAGCGCAGCGTGACCGGGCTGGTGGGCGTCAGTTCCGTGCCCTCGGCGGTCCAGACCGTATTATTGTCGGGCGTCTTCACCCCTTCGCCCTGCCAGCCGAAACCCGCGAAGAAAGCGTCCTGCGTCCCGCTGGGCGAGAAGAGGCGGATGGCGGGCGAATCCTTCGCGATGGTCTCGCTATAGGTCGGCAGCACGATGTCGTCGATGCGCGCGCCCTTGAGATTGATGGAGCCGGTGAGCTTGGGCGTGCGGATCGGAATGCGCGGGCTTTCCTTCATCACCAGCGCGCGATCGCGGATGGCGCCGGCCGAATCCGCCGCGGGATCGGCGCCGGGCTGCGCGACGGGAGTCTGCTTGCCGCCCTCGACCTTTGTCGCGGGCGGATTGGCCGCCGGAAAGAAATGATTGGCGATATAGGGCCAGCCGAACAGGATCAGCGCGGTCAGGATGACCGCCAGCACGATGTTCTTCTTGTCGTCCACTTATCTCGGCTCCGCCGTAATCGTTATTCTGTGTCAGGGAACCGGGTCGTAACCCGATCCGCCCCATGGGTGGCATCGCATTAGCCGCTTCGCCGCCAGCCAGCTACCCTTGATCGGCCCATATTTGCCGATCGCCTGAATCGCATATTCGGAGCAGGAAGGGGCATAGCGGCAGGAGGGCGGCAATATCCGCGAAGGCCCAAGCTGCCAGCCGCGCGCGATCAGGATGAGGATGCGGGAGGTCATGCTTCCTTCTCACCCGTTCGGGCTGAGCCCGCTGAAGCCCTTGCCTTCTCCTTTGAAGGATCGCGCTTGCTGCGCGGAGTTTCGCCCAGCTGGCGGCCCATCACCTTCCTCAGCGCCTTTTCCAGTTCCCGCCGCAGCGTGCCGAAGTCACGCTCTATCCCGTCCGAGCGGCCGATCAGCACATGGTCCGCGCCGAGCACTCCGTGAAGCGGCAGCATCTCCCGCGCCAGAACGCGAAAGCGGCGCTTCATCCGGTTACGGACGACAGCGCCGCCAATCTTTTTCGTGACCGTGATGCCGAAACGCATCGCCGGATCGCCGTCCCCGCGCTCACGCACCAGCAGGACGAAGCCCGGCATCGGTGCGCGCCGTCCGCGATTCGCCGCCAGAAAATCCGCGCGCCTGCCCATGATGGCAGGCCCGGAGTCAGGCGCCGATTCGCGCGTCGCCTGGTTCAGGCGCTCAGGCTCTTGCGGCCGCGGGCGCGGCGCGCGCGCAGCACGTTGCGGCCGCCGGGGGTCGCCATGCGGGCGCGGAAACCGTGACGGCGCTTCCGAACCAGATTGCTCGGCTGATAGGTGCGCTTCATCGTTCATTCCTCAAAAATACAGTCAAGAATCGGGCGACAAAAAAGGGCCGCCGGTGGGCGGCCGCATGTCAGGGGGGTGCCGATAGGCAAAAGGGCCGGTGAAGTCAATGGCGGAAGGGCGTTCTCCCAGACCATGGGGACGCTTCAATGCCTCACCGTGCAGACGGGCACAAGCCGCCACCTCTCTCAGGCCTTGCGCGGCTTCCCGAAAGCGGCGCGCAGTTCATCCTTCGCCTGTTCCAATATCCGCCGCTGCTTCGCGTCCAGCCCCTCCCCCGCGCGGTTGATGTAAAAGGTCAGCATCGACATGGCCGAACGGAAAGGACCGCTCTTGCGCCGATGGCTCGCTTCCGCCGAGCGTTTCAGGGAGGCCGCGATCTTTCGGGGATCGTGAAGCGTGAAAACATCCCGCTTCAGATCGAGCGCGTCGCTGTTGTCCGTCACGTCCTGCGACCATTTCCGCTTCTTCGCCATCGCCTGTCCTCCAGTGTGGATAAGGAATGAACGACGTTTCGGACAAAAGGTTCGCCTGCCCAAAGCAAGAGACGATTGTCTTTCGATCACGCGCCCTTACTGTGCGGCCAGGCTGAATAACGGACGAGCAAGAGAGCGATGGCGCGGCACATTCCCTGGATATTGATTGCGATCGTGGGCGCGGTTTCGCTGAGCGTGGTGGCGGTGTCGCGAGGCGAGACGGTCAATGCGCTGTGGATCGTGATGGCGGCGGTCAGCAGCTTCCTCGTCGCCTATCGCTACTATGCGCTTTACATCGCGCGGCATGTGATGCGGCTCGATCCGGCGCGGGCAACTCCTGCCATCCGGCGCGCGGACGGCATGGATTATGTCGCGACCGACCGGACGGTGTTGTTCGGCCATCATTTCGCGGCCATCGCGGGCGCGGGGCCGCTGGTGGGGCCGGTGCTGGCGGCGCAGATGGGCTATCTGCCCGGTACGCTGTGGATCATCGCGGGCGTGGTGCTTGCCGGCGCGGTGCAGGACTTCATGGTCCTGTTCATCTCCATGCGGCGGGACGGCAAATCGCTGGGCGAGCTGATCCGCATGGAGATGGGGCAGGTCGCGGGGACCATCGCATTGTTCGGAGCCTTCATGATCATGGTCATCATCCTCGCGGTGCTGGCTCTGATCGTGGTGAAGGCGTTGGCGGAAAGCCCATGGGGCATGTTCACCGTGGCGGCCACGGTGCCGCTCGCCATCTTCATGGGCGTCTATACGCGGTGGATCAGGCCGGGGCGGATCGGCGAGGTGTCGCTGCTGGGGCTGATCGGGCTGCTCGCCGCCATCGTCTATGGGCAGAATATCGCCCAGTCGCCGGTCTGGGGTCCGGCCTTCACCTTCACGCCGGTACAACTGTGCTGGATATTGATCGGCTATGGCGCGGTGGCGTCCGTGCTGCCGGTGTGGCTGCTGCTCGCGCCGCGCGACTATCTGTCGACCTTCCTCAAGATCGGTGCCATCGCGGCGCTGGCCATCGGCATCGTCATCATGGCCCCGCCCTTGAAGATGCACGCCGTCACGCAGTTCGTGGACGGCGGCGGTCCGGTCTGGTCGGGCGGATTGTTTCCTTTCCTCTTCATCACCATCGCCTGCGGAGCGGTGTCGGGCTTCCACGCGCTGATCGCCAGCGGCACAACGCCCAAGCTGATCGCGAGCGAGGCCGACGCGCCGATCATCGGCTATGGCGCGATGCTGATGGAGGCTTTCGTCGCGATCATGGCACTGGTCGGG
>JASGDV010000042.1:0-39121 GCA_049841255.1 Sphingobium sp. | reverse complement strand
GGAAGAAATCGCCTTCTATGATGCTCTTGCAGAAAATGAGAGCGCGGTGGAGGCGATGGGAAATGAGAAGCTCCGCCTGATCGCCCACGAACTGCTCGAACAGTTGCGTAACAACGTGACCGTGGACTGGCACCAGCGCGAAAGCTCCCGCGCGCGTATGCGGGTGTTGGTCAAGCGTATCCTGAAAAAATACGGCTACCCGCCCGATCTGGCTGACGAGGCAGTTCAAACAGTTCTCACGCAGGCGGAAATCCTGTTGCGGGAAATCTCGTTATAAAGTCGAAGCACGACAGCCCTATTCAAAGTCCAAAACAGTCAAATGGTTAATATATATCATCCTATCCCGGCCCCTGCCGCCTTGTCGGCGGCTGGCGTGGGCACAGCGGCTTGGGCGATCGCGGTTTGCACCTGTCCGGCGCGCTCGTTGATAGCGGACACCAGCTTGCCGCGATCATTGGTGAAGATGGTGGCGGACTCCTTGGCGCGGGAAATCCCGACATAGAAGCTCTTCTGATCGACAAGATTGGTCGCCTTGCTGTCGGCATGGATGATGACATGATCGGCGGTGCGGCCTTGGGCGGCGAAAGCGGTATCGACATAGGCATGGGCAATATGCCGGTCGCGGACGGCGTCGAGATTGAGGGTTTCCGTCCTGCCGTCCGGCGTCTGGATGGTGGCGGTGCGGGTCTGCTGGTCCACGGCGATCACCTCGCCGCGCCCGCCGTTGATCCGGCCCGCCTCGCGGTCGTTGCGGGTGAACCGGATGGCATCGCCGGTTTTCAGGTCCATAGGCTTCGGCTCGAACGTCTGCACCTTGCCCGCGCCCCATTGCCTGAGCCGCCAGTCCACCTCGCGCCCATCCTCCGATTCGAGGGCAATGGCAGCTTTGGCCGGGTCGATGCTCTCGACACGGTAGGCTTCCCCGCGCGTCACGCCTTTGTCGGCATAATCGCGGGTAAAGCGGACAACATCGCCCTTGTCATAACTCAAGGGGTCGCGCGCCTCGGCGCGGGTCAGCCCCTTGTTGGAAAGACTGTCTACGGTCACGGCGGGGCCGGTGAGTGCGCCCGATCTGGTGAGGGCATCACGAATATCAGACGTAAGAGCATCGCGCCCCTCGCGCGACGGCTCTATAACAAGCGTGCGGGCGCGACCGGCCTTGTCCATCCCGGCATATCGCTCGGCAATGGCCGCGCAGCGTTCGGCGCGGTCGGCGTTCTCGACGATCTGCCCGCCGCCGCGATCCAGCGCGGCCAGCGCCTTCTTCGCGTCCCCCTCGATGGACGCCAGCACCGCCTCCTTGGTCGCGGTGTTGGTCTGCCGGACGATCTCGGCCAGTCTCGCGGTTTCCATGCCCGCGCCCTGCAACTGCACGAAGGCCGCACCGGCCTCGACCGAACCCAACTGCTTCACATCGCCAACAAGGATGATGCGGGCATCATGCTTGTCGGCCAGGTCGAACAGCCGCGCGGTATCGCGCGCCGACATTAACGATGCCTCGTCCACGATCCACGCGGCGGGGCGGGCGGGATCGGGCCGCTCCGGGGACAGCAGGTGCCGCGCGACGGTATCGCTGCGGGTGTCCAGCGCCTCGCCCAGCACCATCGCCGCCGATGCGGTGGGCGCAAGCGCAACGATAGACACGCCCCGCGCCTCGGCCTCGCGGGCGAAGGTCGCAAGAACGGTCGTGGTCTTGGCGGTGCCAGCATAGCCCTGAACGGCGGTGATGCGGTTGCGGCTGGTCAAAAGCTGCTCGGTGGCAGAACGCTGGTCGGCGTTCCAGCTATGGCCCGCGCGCTCCGATTGCGCGGCGGCGCTGGCGACGGCCTTGGCGGCGGCAAGCTCGGACGCGATGGGGGAGAGTGCGCCGCGCCCCTCGGCCTCGATCCGTAGCATCTTGGTTTCTATCTCGACATTCTGGCGGGTGGTGAACCCTGCAAATTCCGCGCCGCGCCGATCCTGAAAGGTGCGGTCGATCAACTCGCCCTGTTTGGCCGCGGCGTCGATGGCCGCGCCGATCTGCGCGTAACCGATCTTGCCCAGCCCGATCCGTCCGGCTTCCTCCTGCAACGCAGCGGCGGAAAACACCGATTGCCGTTCGCCCAGCTTGTCGGCGGCATGAGCGACGGCGCGGGCTGCGGCCCCGTCGCCCTGCATTTCTATGCCCGCACGATGGGCGGGATCGGCGGCCTTGGCCTCGGCTTGCGCGATCATCGCCAGCCGTTCCTCCGGCCCAAAACCTGCCCTGCTTGCCGTCTCGCGCCAGTCCGGGACAAGCGAAGCATGATCGGCGGCAACCTTGGCTTCGCGCGTGTCGAGCGCGGCAACCTGCTTTTCCGAGGCGCTGGCGGCCTCGCGCGACGTGCCACGCTCGGCCAGCGCCGCCTCGATCTCGGCGCTGCGGGTGCTGAACGTGGCCAGCACCTCGCCGGAAATGCCCTTGATCTCGAACAGCGAATCTTTGCGCGTTTCGATTTCATAGCCGAGTTCGCGCACCTTCAGCGCCAGTTCCTGCCGGTAGATCGCGCCAATCTGCTTTTGAAGCTGGTAGAGGGCGCGGGGTTCGAGACTGCGCCCTGTGCCCTCCTCGTCCCGCGTAGCGTTCATAATGACGTTGTGGGTATGAAGCTGCGGGTCTTGCGCTCGGCTGGTGCCATGCTGGAAGCTGGCGACTATGAGATTGCCAGTTGCTTTGCGGGACACGGTGCCGCTGTCGCGAACACGGGTGGCGGCCATATGCTTCTCGACATGGGCCATTGCCGTTCTGACCGCTTGCCCATGCGCGGCGATCAATCGCCGGTCGCCCGCAACCTCGGCCATGATGGACACCGACTTAGGCGCGCTCAAGGTCACGTCCCAGCCGGGGCGATGCTCAAGCTGGCCGTCCCGATAGGTGCCAAGCTGCTGATCCTCAATTTTGCCGTCCAGCAAATCGCGGAACTGCTCGCGGTCTACCTCGCCGGACAGGCCCAGCGCCTCCGCGCCCGCGCCCTGCCATTCGGAAGGCGACAATCCGCCCTCGGAATAATAGTCGTCGGCCTCATAGTAGCTCGCGGCCTGCGCCGAACTTGCGGCCTTCGGGCAGCAGCCGCGCCAGATTATCGACGCGGGGCAGATCGGCCACCTCGTCCAGCACGAACCAGATGCGCCGGTCTGGCGACGGGGGAAGCCCCAGCACGGCGCTGGCTGCGCATTCCAGCCAGCAGGCGAGCAAGGGTTTCGACGCCTCGAAATAATCCTCCTTGCGCGGCACGAATATCCACGGGCGCGGGCCGGTGCGCTTGTCCAGCCCATGAATGAAGTCGCGGAAGGCGAAGGGCTTGCCGCCGCTGTCCTCGACGCGGAGAAACTGGATCAGGTCGGCGGCCTTGGCGAGCATGAACAACACGCTACCTGTCGCCCGGTCGGCATCCTCGGCGAAGGTGCGGGCTGATGACGTGTCTTTCAGCCGCTCCTTCAAGTCCTCCTTGGTCATGTTCTGCAACATGGTCAGCAGGTCGGCCAATGTGGGCCTGTCCTGTGTGGGCTTGTCCTGCTTCCAGAGTTCGCGAAGGATATTGGCGACAAGGATGCGGCTGATCTCCACCCATACATCATTGCCGTGCTGACCGTGAGCGTCGGTGATGAAATGGTGCGCGATGCGGGCGGCGTCGGCGGGGTGGGCGATCTCCGCGAAGGGTGTCCAGAAGGCGCACCGATCATCGAACGGGTTAAGAATGATGTCGCCTCGCGCCGGATTATAATAATGGGCGATGAACTCGCCGCTGGTGTCATACACCAAGGCGGCTTCGTCCCGCGCCTCGATCCCGTCGAGCAACTGCCGCAAGGCTGTGGTCTTGCCGCTGCCAGTCGTGCCGATTACGCCCAAGTGCCGGGTTTCCAGCTTCGCGGGGATCGGCACCTTGCCGATGGCGAGCGCATGGGGACCGGCTTTCCCGGCGGTCAGCTTCGCCAGCTTCTTCTCGGTCGTCACCTGTGTTCCGGTGGTGATGCGATCCCGCAAGACGCGCTCGCGCCGCCGTCGCATGGTTCCATGAAACAGGAACAGGCCGGACAGCCACGCGGCAAAACCGAACTGCGCGCCGCGCATCATGTATGACAGCGCACGGCTTACGGACTGCCGATAATAGGGATGCGCTATGGTCGCGCGAGCAGACTTGCCGTCAAGGGTCTGGCCCTTGAACCGGATGCTGATCGGAGCATCGGCGTTCCTGCCGAACGTAACGGCCAGCTTGGCCTTCGCCGTGGCATAGGCGGCCATAGCATCCGTGCGGTCCTCGTCCAGCATCACATAGGGGACGGCGACCGCGCCCAGGACGACCGATGATGCCATGATGACGCAATGCCGCTTGAAGCGGTCCCACTGGCTCTTGCGATATTGCTTCCGCAAGGCATCGGCATGAATGCGCCGGTCATGGGGTTGGCTGCGCGCGGTCATGGGCGCTTCTCCCGTGAAAGCCGCCGCTGGCGGTCATAGGCCGCGTTGATCTCGGCGGTGATGGTTTCGTCATTCGTGCGCGCGCCCAGTGCCGCGCTGCGGGCGTAGCAATAGGCGGCGCAGGCGGTGAACAAGGCCCGGTCCAGCATCCGCTCCACATCGACAAGGCGGGTGCTGACCGAAGCAAGTTCGGCGACGATCTCGCGCACGTCGATCCCGCTGCCCGCGCCGTGAACGAGCGCGGCAAGGCCCGCATCCACAACGCGAGCGAGCATCGCATATTCGCTCAACCCGTAGGTCTTGGCGAAGCCCGAAAGGGTGCGGTGCTGGGCTGCGGTGAGCCGCACGGTCTGGGCGCGGGCGCTCATCGTGCCGCCTCCGGCGAGATGCTATCCGCTATCGCGGGAAACGGCGGAATTATGCCGTTTCTCCGCTCTGGCGTTTGGCGCGATGCTATCCGCATCGCGTCAAACCCGCAGAAATGCTGGATGCACCCGTGCGTGAGGTGTGTATCTGAATTGTTGGCTCGATGCGTAGCATCGCAGCCCTGCAACCTTGCCGTTTGGCGCTCCGGGTCAAGCATGGTCCGGCCCTTCCGCGTCGTCATCGGCAACCGGACGATTCCGCTCCTGCCGCGCCGCCCAGTCCGCGATTTTCGCTTTCGCTTCGCGGTCGGCCTTGCGCCGGTCGAACTCCACCGGGACCGGGGCAAGGTCGTGAAGATCATGGTCGGCGATCCATTGCCGGATGGCCTGCTCGATGGCCCATTCCATATGCTCTTGCAGTTCCCGCGCCTCGAACGGATCGAGGTGCGCGGTGACGCCGGGGGAGAGGATCAACCCGCCCAGCGGAAAGGAACGGTCCTTGACCCACTGGCGCGGGCCGTCGATCCGGCAAAAGCTGGTCTCGCCATGATAGAGGGCGAGCGGCGGGCGCTCGGCTCTGCGCCAGTCGGTCAATGCGGCGCGGTAGGTTTCGCCGTCCTCGTCCTCGGCCAGCATGGCGTTGATGATTGGCAAGGCGAAACAGGCGGTGCGATATTCGGCGACGAAGCGCAGATTGATCTTGCGGCCCGTCCAGCGCCAATCGGCGATCCGGTCCAGAACGCGGTGAAAAATGGACATAGAAACTCCTCTCGTGAAATCTCACGATTGTTCGGGTCATGGGATGGGGGTGAGCCGCAGACGCGGAGCGGCCCGCCAACTCAAAAGGCTGGGGCCGTGGAGCGTCTGCGGCTCAGATGACGGTTCGGGATTGCGCCAAGCGCCGGATGGATTCGGTGGTCAGCAAGGTTCGCCTGCCGATCTTGATGGCGTCCAGTCCACCGGACTTTATCAGCGCGTAAACCGACGATCTTCCGACGCCCAGCGCCTTGGCGGTGTCATTGATGGATATGGCAATGGGTTCCATGTGTGTCTCCTTGCTTGCCGACTCGCGACGAGAGACATGCCAAATTGCACATGATTGCCTGTGGGCCGTCCAGTAATGGGAAAGCCGCAGAAATCCGCCAATAGTGTGGTGGACAGAAAACAAATGGCGCGCGGCAAAAATGCCACGCCGATTCGGAAAAATGGAAAAAGGCTGTCAGCGGCCTTCGGGCGAAAGGCGCTTCTTCAAATGATTGAAAATTTTTCTGGCATAGGGGATCAGTAGTTTACGGTCGGGCACGTCAGCGGACACATTGGCCGCGCTTTGGAACCATTCCAAAAGCCAATCGGTGATGGAACGCGCCGCGCCCGCTTCGTCGGTCAGGTCCAGCGTGTCCAGCCTCGGATCGCCGCGCAGGTCGAAAATAGCCTCGGCGTAGGCGTATTTAATGTTCCGGCCCGGTCCTCCCGCCCGCTTGGGCTTGATACCGAGCGCCTTGATAACCTCGTCGGGGTCCGCATCGACCTTGATTACCTCCGAGATTCGCTTTCCATCGGGAGACAGGCACAAGGCCCGGACTGCGGCGAAGTTCGATAGTAGAAGAACGCGCAAGCTTCCGGACACATAGCCGCGATCCGGATATTGCTTTACCCCTTTCCGGTCCAGAAAGTATATTTTCGGGGAGCTTTCAAGCCGTAGATACGCGAAAAGCCTTTCCAGCGTTTCTCTCGTCTCGTCGCTGGCGTCCGCGTAGATCGCCTCGCGCGGTTTCCAAAGCCTGCCGCTTCCGTATTGGTCGCGCCGCCAATACCATAGGATGCCGAAGGGAAGGAAACAGGCTAACAGGGCGATCCCAAAGAGGATATTTTCCCACGTTGCCGAGTATAACGAAGCCAGCCGGGACATTATCAGGAAAAAAACTGGGAAAACGATAGTGATGGGGATCGGCCACGCATACAGGCGTGATTGCGTCCCTAAATACCCATCTATGCCCTGAATAACTTCGTCAACCTCGTCCTGCGCTTGGCGTTCGTCTTCATTGAGGATGCGCAACGCGATTCTCCGAAGTGAGCGGTCATCGTCATTGCAATCCATTTCCTATCCTCTCCGACTGGCAGGCACGTTGCCACTGTTTCGCAGTTCTTCCAGATAGTCACTCCACCATTGCGCCATTGCAACACGTTCGGCCCAATAGGCCGACTGGTTATAAATGCGCCGGATTTCACCGGAAACCATATGAGCCAAGGCGCGCTCGATGGCATCGGGATTCCACTTTCCGGATTCATTCAAGAGGGAAGATGCGGACGTGCGAAACCCGTGCGTCGTCATCTGCTCCTTGGTATAGCCCATGCGCCGCAACGCGGCGGTGATGGTATTTTCAGACATAGGACGCGCCCGCGTTCTGACGGATGGGAACACATATTTTCCGTTCCCGGTCAGCCCGTGCATAGTTTTGAGGATTGCGAGCGCCTGCCGTGACAGCGGCACCGCATGGGGTTGCCGCATTTTCATCTTCGCAGGGGGAAGCGTCCACACCGCTTTGTCAAAGTTGACCTCCACCCATTCCATCTGCCGCAGTTCGCCGGGACGCTGAAACACATGGGGCGTCAATTTCAGCGCGTGCATCACCGCCGGATCGCCGGAATAATCCTCAATGGCCCGCAACAGCGCCCCGAACTCCGTTGGCTCCGTGATGGCCGCGAAATGCTTTACCCTTGGCTGGATCAATGCGCCCAAGAGCATCTGGGCGGGATCGCGCTCGGCTCTTGCCGTGGCGGCGGCATAACGAAACACGCGGCTGGCGAAAGAACGCAGCCGCTTGGCGGTTTCATAGCGCCCCCGCCGCTCGTGGTGTTTGATCTCATGCAGCAACTCGGCGGGGCCGATCTCGGCGACCGGCCTGCGACCAAACTCGTCGCCAAGCAACTTTAGCAGCCAGCGGTATTTTTCCAATGTGCGCGGCGATACGCCTTCCTTTTCCCGCTTGGCAATCAACTCCTCCGCTACTTTGGCGAAGCTGTTTTCCGCCCGCAAACTCGCCTCGATCCGGGCCTGCCGCTTGGCAAAGTTGGGATCGACCGAATGGGCCAGTTGCCTGCGGGCCGCGTCGCGCGCTGAACGCGCCTCGGCCAGCGTGATTTCGGGATAAGACCCTAGCGCCAGTTTCCGCTCCACGCCGTTAATCCGATATTTGACGCGCCAGAGTTTGCTGCCCCTCGGATTTACCAACAGGTATAGGCCCTGCGAGTCTGAAACCTTGTAGGGCTTTTCCTTCGGCTTGGCGTTTCGGATTGCTGTGTCGGTCAGCGCCATTGGGGGCCTCGCTTTCTTGGGGCCTCTCGAAGCCCCCAGATTAGGCCCCCATCTTCCACAATTGCAGGCAGACAAGGGCGGTCGCTGACAACCAGCGATTGCCCATAAACTAGCGGAAATCAGGGATTTTTTCAACCTTTGGCGACCATCGCCAAACAGGAAAATGGTAGCGGAGGAGGGACTTGAACCCCCGACACGCGGATTATGATTCCGCTGCTCTAACCAGCTGAGCTACTCCGCCCCATGGGCTTCGCGCGGCGTGTCGCCTCGCGGTGAGGGCGCGCTATACGCAGCGGGGGCGGGGCGGTCAACGGGGTTTGGAGACGGGCGGCGAAATTATCCGGCGCCCTGTCCTCGCTTTCCCAAAAGGCTGGGACAGCCGGGCTGAACCGCGCACCTTCCACGCCCTTGCGCCGGAATCCCGCCGCTCCGACTTGACGCGGACGCGCGGATCGCGCAGGCGGAGAAAGGGCTGGAGGCGGCGACGCAGCACCGGCGGCAATGAAGCGCTCGTCATCCACCCGAAGCGACAGGCAGGCATTCCGGGGAGCCGCAGGGACATGACATATTGCGTGGCGGTGCGCGTCGATCGGGGGTTGGTCATGTTGTCCGACACCCGGACCAATGCGGGCATGGACAATATCGCGCGCTTCCGGAAGACCTTCACTTATCTGGTGCCGGGCGAGCGCGCCATCGCCCTTCTATGCTCGGGCAATCTGTCGATCACGCAGGGCGTCAAGACGATGCTGGGCCGCGCGATCAAGGATTCCGCGCTCGATCCCGATGTGGAAACCATCCTCAACTGCCCCACCATGCACCGCGTGGCGCAGATCGTGGGCGACGCCATGTGCGCGATGCAGGGCCAGTATCGCAGCACCATCGAGATGCAGGGATCGGCCGCCGACGCCTCCATCCTGATCGCGGGGCAGCGCAAGGGCGGGAAGCCGCGCCTTTATCTCGTTTATTCCGCCGGGAATTTCATCGAAGCGACGGAGGACACGCCTTTCTTCCAGATCGGCGAGCATAAATATGGCAAGCCGATCCTCGATCGGATCATCCAGCGGGAAACCAGTCTGGAGGATGCGGTGAAGGCGGTTCTGGTGTCGATGGATTCGACGCTGCGCTCCAACCTGTCCGTCGGAATGCCGCTCGACCTCAACGTGATCGAGCGGGATGCGTTCGACTTCCGCGTCCGCACCCGGATCGAGGCGGACGACGAGCAGTTCGCCACCATCTCCCAAAGCTGGTCCGCCGCGCTGCGGAAGGGCTTTGAAGACCTGCCCGATGTGCTGAGCTGATCGCTCGCCTATCAGGGGCACAGGGAAATCCATGGGCAACTGATGCTTGCGCGGAGGCGGGCGGGCCTTATCTCCTTGCCGACAACGAATCGCAGCCGAAAGACCGTCATGACCGCTACCCACTCCACTCGCATGCTCATCCTCGGTTCCGGCCCCGCCGGCCTGTCCGCCGCCATTTACGGCGCGCGTGCGGGGCTGGCGCCGATCGTGGTGCAGGGGATGCAACCGGGCGGACAGCTCACCATCACCACGGACGTGGAGAATTATCCGGGCTTCAAGGATGTGATCCAGGGGCCGTGGCTGATGGAGCAGATGCAGGCGCAGGCCGAGCATGTCGGCGCGCAGATGGTCTATGACATGATCGTGGACGTGGACCTTTCGCAGCGGCCCTTCCGCCTGAAGGGGGACAGCGGCACGCTCTACGTCGCCGACAGCCTCGTGATCTGCACCGGCGCGCAGGCCAAATGGCTGGGCGCGGAGGGGGAGCAGTTGCTTCAGGGCAAGGGCGTGTCCGCCTGCGCCACCTGCGACGGTTTCTTCTATCGCGGCAAGAAGGTGGTCGTGATCGGCGGCGGCAACACGGCGGTGGAGGAGGCGCTTTACCTCACCAACCACAGCCATGACGTGACGCTGATCCATCGCCGCGACTCGTTCCGCGCGGAGAAGATCCTGCAGGAACGCCTCTTCGCGCATCCCAATATCAAGGTCATCTGGAACAAGAAGGTCGCGCGTTTCGTGGGCGGCGGCAATCCCGAAGGGCTGGTCGGCGTCGACCTGATCGACACGGTGACGGGCGAGGCGAGCCATATCGAGGCGGACGGCGCGTTCGTGGCCATCGGGCACCAGCCCGCGACCGAATTGTTCGCAGGCAAACTGCCGATGGACGAAGGCTATCTGCTGGTCGAAAAGGGCACGACCCGCACCGCGATCCCCGGCGTGTTCGCGGCGGGCGACGTCACCGACAAGATCTATCGGCAGGCGGTGACGGCGGCGGGCATGGGCTGCATGGCGGCGCTGGACGTGGAAAAATTCCTCGCCGAAGCGGATTTCGAGGCGCTGGCGGCGGAGTAGGGGGGTATTTGAGGACGGTTAAGGGTGGGGAGTGGACGGTCTGCTTAGACTCAGCCGTGCTCCTGCGCAGGCAGGAGCCCAGCTCTACCGCCTGATCTGGGCTCCTGCCTGCGCAGGAGCACGGTGCATTTTAATTAGAGTGGAGAGTAAGCGTCTTAACTCCCGTCACCCTGAACTTGGTTCAGGGTCCATTGTGCCGGATCAAACCTTAGCTTGTGGGGCACGATGGATGCTGAAACAAGTTCAGCATGACGAAGGTTGGATGTCCCCTTCTGGCCGAAACCAAACCGAAAACTACCCGTCGATCTTCGCCCGCGCGAACGCCACCAATGTGCCGAACGTCTCGAACGTGTCGCCGTCGATATCCTCATCCTCGATCAGGATGTGGAAGCGGTCTTCCATTTCAGTGAGCAATCCCGCGACGGCCATGGAATCCAGTTCCGGCAGCGCTCCGAAAAGCGGCGTGTCCGCGTCGAACGCATCGACCCGTTCCTGCGACAGACCCAGAACGTCGCGCAGCAGCGCGCGCGTCAGGCCCTCCACATCGTCCATCCGGTCGACCGGCTGAGAATCTTCTGCCTGCATGGCGCGCCGCCTTAATGGCTCGCGATCTATCCGACAAGCGCGGAAATCGCGGTGCGCGCCGCGGGAAACCATGTCGATGCATGGCGCGGATTGAAGCAGTCTATGCGATAGAGCGTCGCCCGCTCGTCCATCCAGTCCCGCTTATATGCATTGTCGCCCGTGCCATAGTCGATCACCGATACCCCATCCGCGTCGATCGCATGAGCGAACATCGCATGGCTGAGCAACGTGCCGGGCGAGCCATGGTCGAAAGCCTGATCATGTGACAGCTTGTGGATCAGCGCGACGCCGTTCTCCACCGTCCAGAGCTGCGTCGCCACCGCCATCCCCTCCTGCCGCGCGAAGCCCATCCGCAACGTGCCTGCCGCGCTTTCCCGCTCGGCCAGCGCGCGGAGGAACGAAAGGCCCGGCTCCGCCTCCTTCCAGCTACGGGCATGGACATGTTGATAATCGTCCCACAGCGCATCGGTCAGGCCGCCGGATATCTCGATGGCGAAGGGCGCGCCGCGTCCCTTGCGCCGCACCTGGTTGCGGAGCCGTCCGGGGCGCTGCGCCCAATAGGCGGCGAAATCGCGCCCGTTCACCTGCAAAAGATGCCGCCCGCCCATCGGACGGCGCATCGCGAACCATCCGGCACGGCGGAATGCGGCCAGCATCTGCTCGGCTTCGCCCTGTGTCGGATAGAAATCGATCTGCGCATGACCCGCGAGCAGATGGCGCGCGGCGGTCTCCAGCAATGCCGTCTGCAAAGCGGGAACGGGCGCGCCAAGGAAGATGGGCCTCCAAACGAAACTATACCAGTTGGCGAGAGCCGACAGACGGCGCGCATCGGACGGCAGCAGGAACAGCCAAAGCTCCGCATCCCCTTCCACCACCTGAAGGACATGCGGGGGCCGATCCGCAAGGCAATGACTGTGGAGCGATTCGAACCAGTCGATCCGGTCGAACAGGCAGGGCGTCGCAGCGCGATCGAGCCGCCCGGCCAATGCCGGACGCACCTCCGCGAAGCTTCGATATTCCCTTGTGACCGCCAAACCACTATCTCCCCGGCACGTCCCCACGCGCCTAAAGGAAAAGTCTGGAGATGAAGTTAAGCGATCCCCTCTTCGGCCCCATCTTCGGCGAAGTGGAAGTGCGGCCCATCGATCATGTGCTTTTGCGTGGCGATCCCACGCGCCCGGCGTTGGATGGTCGGGCTGGCCTTTATGATTTCTCCGAACTGGAGCAGGCGCTGGCGCGGCTGGCGGGCTGGCTGGCCGGATTCGGGCTGGAGCAAGGCGCGCGGGTCGCGAGCTGGATCGCCAAGGGGCCGATGGCGGCCCTGATGCCGCTCGCCGCGCCGCGCGCCGGACTGGTGCATGTGCCCATCAATCCCCTGCTCAAACATGCGCAGGTCGCGCATATCCTCTCCGACAGCGGCGCGGCGCTGTTGATCGGCACGTCGGCGCGGCTCGATACGCTGGGGGAAGGAGATGTGCCCCCCGTTTGCCGCCTCCATCGCGAGGATGACGCCGCCGCCGCGATGAGCGGAGGGGAGGGGATAGGCCCCTCCGACGCCGCGCCCGGCGATCTGGCCGCGATCCTCTATACCAGCGGCTCGACCGGACGGCCCAAGGGCGTGATGCTGAGCCATGCGAATCTCTGGCTGGGCGCTATGGCGGTGGCGGATTATCTGCGCCTGTCGCCAGTGGATCGGACGCTTTGTGTCCTGCCGTTCAGCTTCGACTATGGGCAGAATCAGCTTTTTTCGACATGGATGGCGGGCGGATGCGCCGTTCCGCTCGACTATCTGACGCCGCGTGACGTCATGAAGGCGGTGGACCGGCACGACATCACGACGCTGGCCGGGGTGCCGCCGCTCTGGGTGCAACTCACCGAACTGGACTGGCCCGCCGAAACGGCCGCGAAACTGAAGCGTATCACCAACAGCGGCGGCGCGTTGACCCGCCCCTTGGTCGCGAAGCTGCGGGCGTTGTTCCCGCAGGCCGACCTTTATCCCATGTATGGCCTGACGGAAGCCTTCCGCTCCACTTATCTTCCGCCTGCTCTGGTGGAGAGCCATCCCGACAGCATGGGATCGGCCATTCCCTTTGCCGAAATATTGGTCGTGCGCCCGGACGGCAGCCTCACCGACGACGATGAGCCGGGCGAACTGGTCCATTGCGGGCCGTTGGTGGCGCAAGGCTATTGGCGCGATGCCGCGCGCACGGCCGAGCGGTTCAGACCCGCGCCGCCCGCCTCGCGCCACGGCGGCAGGGCCGTCTGGTCGGGCGATACGGTGCGGCGGGGCAAGGACGGCTTGCTCTTCTTCGTCGGGCGGGACGACGCGATGATCAAATCGGCTGGCAACCGCATCAGCCCCACCGAGATAGAGGAAGCCGCTGTCACGGTCGAAGGGGTGGCCGAAGCCGTCGCGCTGGGCGTGAAGGACGAAAGGCTGGGGCAGGCGGTATTCCTGCTGTTGCGCGCGGGCGACGAGGCTGTAAAGCCGCAGGTGGAGGCGCGGCTCAAGGCTGAGCTTCCCAATTTCATGCAGCCTCGGGAGATCGTGGTGCTTCGGGAATTTCCGCGCAATCCCAATGGGAAGATCGACCGCGTGGCTCTGGCAAGGGATTATGCCGCATGAAGCCGATGGGACCCATCCCGCCGCATTTCGCCGCCGAGGACGGCATGTTGCTGATCGGCGGTTGCGGCGCGGCGAGCCTTGTCGACGAAGCGGGCGACACGCCGCTTTTCGTCTACGACATGGGAATCGTGGAAGCGCAGGTCCGCGCCTTGCGGGAAGCGATGCCCGATACGCTGGCGGTCCACTACGCGATGAAGGCCAATCCTTATCCGCCACTGCTGGCGCGCATGGCGGGACTGGTGGACGGTTTCGACGTGGCGTCGGGCGGGGAACTGGCATTGGCGCTGGAGGCGGGCATGGACGCTGCGCACATCAGCTTCGCCGGGCCGGGCAAGCGCGACGATGAACTGACGGCGGCGATCCGGGCCGGGGCGACGCTCAATCTGGAGTCGGAGGGGGAAGCGCGCCGCGCGCTCGCCATCGGCGACCGTCTGGGGATCAGGCCGAAGCTCGCTGTTCGCGTGAACCCCGATTTCGATCTCAGGGGATCGGGGATGCGGATGGGCGGCGGGGCCAAGCCCTTCGGCGTCGATGCCGACCGCGCCGCCGCTCTCGCCCGCGCGGTGATGGATGCGGGCGCGGACTGGCGTGGCTGGCATATCTTCGCGGGCAGCCAGGCGCTCGATCCGCAGGCCATCATCGACATGCAGGCCGCGACCTTGGTCCTCGCCGCGCGCCTGTCGGAAGAAGCGGGCGCACCCCCTCCGCTCGTCAATCTGGGCGGGGGTTTCGGCCTGCCTTATTTCCCCGGTGACCAGCGGCTCGACATCCGTCCCATCGGCGCGGCGCTGGAAAGCGCGCTGGAAGGACGCGCCGACATCCTGCGCGACAGCCGCTTCGCCATCGAACTAGGCCGCTGGCTGGTGGGGGAGTCGGGGGTCTACCTGACGCGCGTGGTCGATGTGAAGCGAAGCATGGACGAAATCTTCGTGGTCGTGGACGGCGGCCTGCATCATCAACTCGCGGCCAGCGGCAATTTCGGCACGGTGGTCCGGCGCAACTATCCCATGGCGATCGCAAATCGTTTCGGAGTCGAACCGAATCGGGAAACCGTAACGGTGGTCGGTTGCCTCTGCACGCCGATCGACCGCCTGGGCGACAAGGTGGCTCTGCCCCCGGTTCAGGAAGGCGATCTGATCGCCATCTTCTTCGCGGGATCATATGGCGCATCCGCCAGCCCCGCCGCTTTTCTGGGTCATTCCCCGGCGGGCCAGCTTTTGATCGGCTGAATCCGCCGGGCTGCAAATCCTAACGGTATCTTTACCCTTTGCGGGCATGAGGGAGGTTGAAGCCATGCGCTGATCCGGCCTGCCTCACCTCTTTGGCGGCCGCCGGCGCGTGCCGCATAAAGAGGTGAGATCATGGGTTTTCAGCGGATTTCCAGTCTTGTCATCGGGGCATCCCTTTCGGCCATGGTGCTGTCGGGCTGTGCGTCGAGCGCCAGCGGGCCGCAACTGCCGCCGGCATCCTTCGTCGCCACGGAAGAAAAGCCGGGCGAGGAATATGTGATCGGCCCGCTCGACGAACTCACCATCTTCGTGTGGCGCAATCCCGAACTGGGCGCGAAGGTGCAGGTGCGGCCGGACGGGCGCATCACCACGCCGCTCATCACCGACTTGCCCGCTGTCGGCAAGACGCCCAAGATGCTGTCGGAAGACATCAAGCAGGCGCTCTCCAAATATATCGAAAATCCGCTGGTGTCGGTGATCGTTAACAATTTCTCCGGCACCTTCAGCCAGCAGGTGCGGATCGTCGGCGCCACCGAAAAGCCCGCCTCCATTCCCTATCGCGCGAACATGACGCTGCTGGACGCGATGATCGCGGTCGGCGGCCTCAGCGAATATGCGGCGGGCAACAAGGCGCGCCTCGTCCGCTTCGACAAGGATAGCGGCAAGCAGACAGAATATCAGGTCCGCATCGGCGACCTGCTGAAACGCGGCGACAGCAAGGCGAACGTCATGCTGGCGCCCGGTGACGTCATCATCATCCCGGAAAGCATGTTCTGATATGGCGGGCCTTTATAACGAGCTTCTGGTCATCCTCCATGGCATCTGGAACCGGCGCTGGGTGGCGCTGGCGGTGGCGTGGGGCGTGTGCATGCTGGGCTGGCTGGGGGTGGCGCTCATTCCCAACAGCTACCAGTCCAAGGCGCGCGTCTATGTGAACACGCAATCGCTGCTGGAGGACAAGGTCGGCATCACGCAGGTCCAGTCCCAGCAGGATCTGGACCGGCTGCGCCAGACGCTCGCCAGCGCGGAGAATCTGGAAAAGGTCGTGCGCGACACCGATCTGTCGCAGGGCATTTCCGGCCCTCGCGACATGGCCGCGAAGATCGCCACCCTGCGCGAGAACATCTCCATCATGGCGCAGGCCGATCCCAGCATGATCGACATCAGCGCCATCTCCGCCGACAGCGGCCTGTCGGACGGCGCCAATGCCCGTATCGCGCAACAGGTGGTGCAGAAGATGATCGACATCTTCCAGGAAGCGAACCTGACCAGCGACCGCACGGAAACCAAACAAAGCCTCGCCTTCCTCGACCAGCAGATCGCCCAGCGCGGCAAGCAGCTCGCCGCCGCCGAACAGCGGCGCGCGGAATTCGAGCAACGCTTCATCGGCCTGCTTCCCGGCGCGGGTTCCATCGGTCAGCGCATGGACGCGGCCCGGCAGGAAATCAGCAATATCGATTCGCAGCTCGTGCAGGCGCAAAGCGCGCTGAGCGCCATGAACGGCCAGCTCGCGGGCACGCCGCAGAGTCTGCCCGGCGTTGGCGCTTCGGGCGCTCCTTCTTCCCTGGCGCAGGCGCAGGCGGAGCTTGCCTCCATGCGTTCGCGCGGCTGGACCGCCGACCATCCTGACGTCATCGCCATGCAAAGGCAGGTCGACGCGCTGCGCAAGCAGGGCGTCGGCGTGGCGAGCGCGGGCGGAACGCCCAATCCGGCCTATCTCTCGCTCAAGTCGATGCAGGCCGATCGTGCCGCGACCGTGCAGGCGCTCAATGCCCGCAAGGCGCAGTTGCAGGCGGACCTCAATGTCATGACCTCCCGCCAGACCGATGAGCCCGGCATTGCCGCCGAGCAGGAAAAGCTCGCGCGCGACTATGATGTGCTGAAGGCCCAATATGACAAGCTGCTCTCCGACCGCGAGGAAATCCGCCTGCGCGGCGAGGTCAAGACCGAAACCGGCGCGGTGCAGTTCCGCGTGATTCAACCGCCCAGCGCGCCGACCGCGCCCATTGCGCCCAATCGCCCGGTCCTGTTGATCGGCGTGCTGGTGCTGGGCATCGGCGCGGGCGTCGGCGTCGCTTTCGCCTTGGGGCAGCTCAAGGGCACCTTCCCGACCGCCGCCCGTCTGGAACGTGCCGCGGGCATCCCCGTCATCGGATCGATCAGCCAGACGCTGAACGCAGGGCAAGCCGCCATCGAAAAGCAGAGGCTGAAATGGTTCGCGGGAGCGAGCGGAGGGCTGGCGGCTGTCTGCCTGCTGCTGATCGCCGTCGAATTCATTCAGCGCGGCATGGCGTGAGGAGGCTTCATCCATGAACAAACATAGCTCCCTGTCGGCCAGCGGTTCGCTGTTCGAGCGCGCGACGAAAATCTACGATTTCGACGCCGCCCTGAAAGGACGCGCCGCCCCTGCGGTGGAAGCGCCAGCCGAAGCGCCCCTGCCAGCCGTCGAGATCGCGCCGGAATTCGCCGCAGCCGCTTTTGAGGAACCGCAGTTCCGTGCGCCTGCATGGACCGGCCCGGTGCAGCCGGTGGATCGGGAAAAGCTTGCGGAGGCGGGCTATCTGCTCCCCGGCGGTCCGGTGACCACGATGAGCGAGGAGTTCCGCCTGCTCAAGCGCGACCTGCTGACCCAGTTGCAGGACAATGCGCGCGGCAACCGCATCCTCATCTGCTCGCCCCATAGCGGGGAGGGCAAGAGCTTTTGCGCCATCAACCTCGCGCTCAGCCTGGCGGCGGAGAAGGATCACGAAATTCTGTTGGTGGACGCCGATTTCGGCAAGCCCGGCATTCCCGATGCGCTGGGACTGAACCCCGGTCCCGGCCTGATGGATGCGCTCAGCAATCCGGCCATCGCGATCGAGGATTGCGTGATCCGAACCGACATTCCCTCCCTGTCCGTTCTTCCCGCGGGACAGCCGAGCAACAATGACACGGAATATCTGTCCTCCTCCCGCACCGATGCGCTGCTGAAGCGCCTGACGGAAGGACGGCCCGAACGCATCATCCTGTTCGATTCGCCGCCCTTGCTGGCGGCTTCGGCGGCGGCTGTGCTGGCGGGTCATGCGGCCATCTCCCTGCTCGTCGTGCGGGCCGACAAGACCAGCGAAAGCGCCCTGCGCGAAGCAGCCGCCCTGCTGAAAGGCGGGACGCAGGTGCAGCTTCTGCTCAACGGCGTCCGCTTCGGCGCGGGCGCGCGCCGTTTCGGCGGCTATTATTCGAAGGAAGGCAGCAGTTCATGACCACCCGGCTTCTTGCAGGACGCGGGCGATGGATCGCATGGGGCGCGGCGGTTGCCGTAGCCTGTGCCACGCCCGCTTTCGCCCAATCGGGCGGCGGTGGGCAGCGCACCGACGTGACGCCTTATCTGGGGATCGATCAGGTCGTTCTTGCGCCGCTCAAGGGGGATGGCGACGTCCTTACCTATACCGCCGTCACGGCGGGTGTGACGGCGCAGTTCCAGAACCGCCGCGTCGAAGCGGTCGCGGACGTGCAATATAGCCACCTTTTCGGCTGGAGTGATAATTTCGCCGACCAGGACATTATCAGCGGAATCGTCAGCGGGCGGATCAACATCGCGCGCGGCCTTGCCTTCGATGCAGGCGCACTGGGCACGCGGGCGCGGACGGACGGCTATTCCGGCGCGTCCAGCTTCGGCGGCGGCTATAGCGGCCAGGTCTATGCGGCTTATGCCGGGCCGACCTATGCCGACAAGCTCGGTATTTTCGACGTCACCGCCGCCTATCGCCTCGGCTATGCGCGGGTGGAGGATAATTCGAAATATGATTTCCCCGGCGGACAAGGCGGCCGGTCGTTCGACGATAGCTGGTCGCACCTGCTCACCGGATCGGTGGGTGTCGCGCCGGGCGTCGTCCTGCCGGTGGGCCTGGTCGCGAGCGGCGGTTATAGCCGCGAGGATGCGCGCCAGCTCGACCAGCGGTTCGAGGATAAATGGGGCAGGCTGGACGCCATGCTGCCGGTTTCCCCGACGCTCGCGGCCGTAGGCGGCGTCGGCTATGAGAATATCCGGATCAGCCAGCGTTCGCCGCTGCTGGATACGAACGGCGCGCCGGTCATTTCCCATGGCCGTTTCGTGACCGACAAAAGCTCGCCCCGCGCGCTGCTCTACGATTTCGACGGCATGATGTGGGATGTGGGCGTGTTATGGCGGCCCAGCCATCGCACCTCGCTGGAGGCGCGTATCGGCCGCCGCTACGGCTCCATGACCTATCAGGGCAGCTTCACATGGCAGGGCCGCGACAGTTCCTTCGCCGTGGTGGTCTTCGACGGTATCGACAGCTTCGGCCGGATGATCACGTCCGACGTGGCGGGGCTGGGGCGCACCAATCTGAACGTGATGCGCAATCCCTTTACCGGCGACCTGACGGGCTGCGCCTTCTCGCCCACTGGCGGGGGGCAATGCTTCAACGATGCGCTGGCGGGCATCACCGACGCCAATTTCCGTTATCGCGGCATCGCCATGCAATATGCGCGGCAACGCGGCCTGTGGAGCTACGGCATCGGCGCGGGTTATTCGCAGCGCAAGTTCATCACGCCGTCGGGCGACACCATCTATATCCGCGGCACGAAGGATGAGAACTGGTATGCCGACGCTTCGCTCAACTATGCGCTCAGCGAGCGGGACAGCATCGGCGCGGGCGCCTATCTCAACTATTTCAACGCCAGCGGCGGCCGTTCGGACGTGCTGAACGCGGGCGCCTTCACCGGCTATTACCGCACCATATCCCGCCGCCTGACGGCTTCGGCCGCCCTTGGCGTGGATGGTGCGAAGGGGGACGATCTCGATACGGTCATCACGGCCATGGGTCAGCTTGGCCTGCGTTACAGCTTCTAAAGATTTTCCGGCCAATATCGCGGCGGGCCGGATGGAGACGACAAGATGTACGACCAGTTCTATGGATTGCAGGGCCGACCGTTCCAGCTGACGCCGGACCCGCATTTCTATTTCGAGAGCGCGACGCATCGCAAGGCGCTGTCCTATCTCGGCTATGGCCTGGCGCAGGGCGAAGGCTTCATCGTCATCACCGGCGACATCGGCGCGGGCAAGACGACGCTGGTCGGTCATCTCATGAACACCATCGATCCGCAGCGGCTGACGGCGGTGAAGATCGTGTCGACACAGGTGGAGGCCGACGACATGCTCCGCCTTGCCGCGCAGAGCTTCGGCCTTGCCGTCGACGGTCTTTCCAAGGCGCAGATATTGCGTCAGATAGAAGGTTTCCTCCACGCGCAGGCGCGGGCGGGCCGCCGTTCCCTCCTGATCGTCGACGAAGCGCAGAACCTGCCCATTTCCGCGGTCGAGGAACTGCGGATGCTATCCAACTTCCAGCTTGGCGGACAGTCGTTGCTCCAGATATTCCTGCTGGGCCAGCCGGAGTTCCGCGACCTGCTGAAGTCGCCGGAACTGGAACAGCTTCGCCAGCGCGTCATCGCGACGCATCATCTGGAACCGATGATGGGCAGCGAGATCGAACCCTATATCGTCCACCGCCTTTCGCTGGTCGGCTGGACCGGCAATCCGCATTTCACCGCGGAGGCTTTCGCCGCCATCCATGCTGCGACGGACGGCGTGCCTCGCCGCGTCAATGCGCTGGTCAGCCGCCTGCTGCTGCTGGGCGCGATCGAGGAGTTGGGCGAGATTGACGGCGAAGCGGTGTGGGCCGTGATGGCGGACATGGGCATTGACGAGGCCGAACCGGAAGCGGTCGCGCCCTCCGCCCTCGATACGGTTGCCGAAGTGGACGAAGCGCCGCCTGCATTCGATGCTCCGGCTGAAAATGTGCAGGCCTTCGCCGCCGCGCCCGCCGAAGAAGCCTTGCCTCCCGCCTTGCTGGAGGAGATCGCGGAACTGCGGGCTGAAATCGCTTCGCTCCGCGCGGCGCAGGCGCATGTTTCGATGGTGCCATCGGTCGATCCCGAAGCCCTCAAGGATTGCTTCACGCTGATCGAGGAACGCCTGAGCAGCCTTGAAGCGCGCGCGCAGGAGCAGGACGCCGCCCTTCGCCGTGTCCTCACCTTGCTGATCGACTGGGTTGAGCGCGAAGAACGCATGGCTCCCGGCCAGCACAGCGCAGCCGCCGCCTGATCGCGGCTTGCGGCAGGGGCGTGAACCGGCGAGGAAAGGACATGATGCGCAATGCCTTGTCTGTCGATGTCGAGGACTGGTTCCAGGTCGGCGCGTTCGAGCGCACGATCCGGCGCGACGACTGGGACAGCCTGACTCACCGGGTCGAGCGCAATACGGATGCCGTGCTCGAACTGTTCGACGCGGCGGGCGTGACGGCGACCTTCTTCACGCTGGGTTGGGTAGCGGAACGCTATCCCGCGTTGATGCGCCGCATCGCCGAAGCAGGGCATGAGGTGGCGAGCCATGGCTATGATCATGCGCGCGTCTTCACCTTCACGCCGGAGCAGTTCCGCGCCGACCTTCGCAAATCCCGCGCGATCCTGGAGGACGCTTCCGGGCAGGCCGTCACCGGCTATCGCGCGCCCTCCTTTTCCATCGACCCGCGAACCCCATGGGCGCACGCGGTTCTGGCGGAGGAAGGCTATCGCTATTCCAGCAGCGTCGCGCCGATCCGGCACGATCATTATGGCTGGCCTGACTCTCCGCGCTTCGCATGGAAGCCTGTGAAGGATGCGCCACTGGTGGAGCTTCCGGTGACGACCGCGCGCCTTGGCGGACGGACGCTCGCGGCGGGGGGAGGGGGCTTCTTCAGGCTGCTGCCTTATGGTTTCTCGCGCTGGGCGATCCGGCAGGTGAACCGGGAGGAGAAACGCCCCGCCATCATCTATTTCCATCCATGGGAGATCGATCCCGGCCAGCCCCGCGTGGCGCAAGCGCCGCTGCGGTCGCGGGTGCGGCATTATAGCAATCTGTCGGCCATGGCGGGCAAGCTGCGCCGCCTGACGCGGGACTTCGCATGGACCCGCGTGGATGCGCTGGCCGATGCCGAAGCGGAGCGTGCGCAATGAGGGCGGGTAATCAGGCCGATCTGGCCGTGACGACGCTCGACCTGCGCGATCCGGCGCAAGCGCAAGCCGTGGACGATTATGTGCTGGGCCATGAGTATGGCACGCCCTTCCACCGCCCCGCATGGCTGCTGGGCGTGGAGGAAGCGACCGGCCATCCTTGCCATCTCCTCGCGGCGATTGCGCCTTCGGGACGGATCGCGGGATTGCTGCCCCTGCATCATGTGAAGAGCCGGTTGTTCGGGCGGGCGCTGGTATCCTCCGCCTTCGCGGTGGATGGCGGCGTGTTGGCGGACGATCCGTTCAGCCTCGCCGCGCTGGTGCAGGCGGTGGAAGATTTTGCCCGGGCGAAGGGTGGTTTGTCGCTTGAGCTGCGGGGCGGTCCCCTGCCTGCCGCGCATTGGGAATCGCGGGAGAATGAGCATGTCGGCTTCGTCCGTCCGCTCGCCGCCGATGACGAGGCGGAACTGCTCGCCGTGCCGCGCAAGCATCGGGCCGAACTCCGCAAGGCGCTCGCCAACCCGGCGCTGCGGGTAGAGCATGGGCGGGAGCCGCGCCACATCCGCGACCATTACCGCGTCTATGCCGAAAGCGTCCGCAATCTCGGCACGCCGGTCTTCCCGGCGCGGCTGTTCCGCGAAATACTGACCCGCTTCGGCGAGGACGCGGATTTCACCATCATCTATGAAGGCGAACGCCCGGTTTCCGCCGTGCTGACGCTTTACCATGGCGACCGGGTGATGCCCTATTGGGGCGGCGGCGTGCAGGACGCGCGGCGGCTGCGTTCCAACGAACTCATGTATTATCGCCTGATGAGCCATGGCCGGGAACGGGGAATGAAGCTGTTCGATTTCGGCCGGTCCAAGGCAGGCAGCGGGCAGGCGGCATGGAAGAAGAGCTTCGGTTTCGAGCCGCAGCCGCTATCCTATCATAGCTGGTCTCCCACGGGCGAAAAACGCGACATCAGCCCGCAAAGCGCCAAATATCAGCGTCGCATCGACCTGTGGAAAAAGCTGCCCTTGCCGGTCGCGAACCTGATTGGGCCTTATATTTCGCGGGGGCTGGGATGACGGGAGAAATCCTTTTCCTCTGCCACCGCATTCCCTTTCCGCCGGATCGGGGCGACAAGATTCGTTCCTGGCATCTGCTGAAGCGGCTGGCAGAAGTGGCGCCGGTCCATGTCGGCTGCTTTGCCGACGATGCGCGGGACATGAGCTTCGCGCAGGAGATGGCGGCGCTCACCGCCAGCCAATGCGTGTTGATGCGGGATCGTTCGCGCGTGGCGGCAGGTCTTCGTGGACTGGCGAAGAGGCAACCGATGCTCGTTTCCCTCTTCGACCATCCCGAACTGCATCGCTGGGTCGCGCAGATCATAGCGGATCATCCCATCTCCGCCGTCGTCGCCTATTCCGCGCAGATGGCGCATTTCGTGCCAGCCCTGTCGCATAATATGCGCTTCTTCATGGATTTCGTCGATTTCGATTCCGCCAAATATGCCGCTTATGGCGCGGAAGGCTCCGGCCCGATGGCGTGGATCAACCGGCGCGAAGGGCGCGTCCTGCTCGATTTCGAAAAGTCCGTCGCCGCCCGCGCCGACATCTGCGCTTTCGTCAGCGAAGCCGAAGCCGCTCTGTTCCGGCAGGCAAGCGGGCAGGGGCGCGACGAGGTCGTCGCCATCGAAAATGGCGTGGCGCTCGACATGTTCGATCCCGCGGCCGATTTCCCCGCCGTCGAAAAGGGCGAGGGCGCGCTGCTCGTCTTCACCGGCCAGATGGACTACCGCCCCAATGTCGAGGCGGTAGAGAGCTTTGCCCGCGAAAGCCTCCCCGCCATCCGTGCGGTCCACCCTGACGCCCGTTTCGCCATAGTCGGCCGCAATCCCTCAAAATCCGTGCAGGCGCTTGCCGATCTTCCCGGCGTGATCGTGACAGGGGGCGTGCCCGATGTCCGCGGCTGGCTGGCGGCGGCGGACGTGGTGGTCGCGCCGCTCCGCATCGCGAGGGGCATCCAGAACAAGGTGCTCGAAGCCATGGCCATGGCTCGCCCCGTCGTCGTCTCGCCGCAGGCCGCCGAAGGGATCGACGCGCAGGACGAAACCCATTTCCTGATCGCCGCCGATCCCGCCGAGGAAGCCGCGAAGGTCATCACCCTGCTCGCCGATCCGGCCAAAGCGGCGCGGCTGGCGCAGGCGGCGCGCGCGCGCATGGAGCAACGCTATCGCTGGTCCGCGACGCTCAGCGCCGTGCCGGATCTGCTTTTCGGCCACCTGGAAAAGGATGTGCGCGCGGCATGACCGAACAGGCCCTTTCCTTCATGCAGGCGCGCCGGATGGAACTGAGCGGCTGGCGCGGTCATCTGACCGCGTTGGGCGTGGTGGCGCTGGTCATCATGACGCTGTTCTTCAGCGACGTGGAAAGCATGGTAGCGATCTGGTGGAATAGCTCCACCTTCGGCCATTGCCTGTTCGTGCCCTTGCTGGTTGGCTGGTTGGTGCAGCAACGCCTGTCCGGCCTAAAGCAGTTGCAGCCCGTCGCATGGGCGCCGGGCCTGCTCTGGCTGGGTGCGGGCGTGGCGGCATGGCTGGTGGGCGAAGCGGCAGGCGTGGCGCTGATCCGTCACGGCGCGCTGGTCGTCATGCTGCAAGGCGCGGTCATCGCCCTGCTTGGCCCGGCCATATCCCGCGCCCTCATCTTCCCGCTCTTCTATGCCTTCTTCATGGTGCCCTTCGGCGAAGAGCTGATTCCTCCTCTTCAGCTCGTGACCGCGCGCCTTTCCATGCTGTTCCTGACCGGAGCGGGGGTTCCCGCGCATCTGGACGGCATTTTCATCACCACGCCCACCGGCTATTTCGAGGTGGCGGAGGCCTGTTCCGGCGCGAAGTTCCTGATCGCGATGACGGCCTATGGCGTGCTGGTCTGCAACGTCTGCTTCCGCTCATGGCCGCGCCGGTTCATCTTCATGGCGGGCGCGCTGTCGCTTTCCGTGCTGGCCAATGGGGTGCGGGCCTTTGCCACCATCCTCGTCGCGCATATGACGACCGTGGATGCGGCGGTCGGGTTCGATCATGTCGTCTATGGCTGGGTGTTCTTCGCCATCATCCTGACCGTCGTGATGGCGACCGCCTGGCCCTTTTTCGATCGCAAGCCGGGCGATCCCTGGTTCGATCCGAAAGACCTGCAAAGGCCGACGCGCGCTACCGTCTCCACCGGAACCATAGCGGGCGCGGCCCTCGCCCTCATTATCGCGGCTCCCCTCTGGTTCGCGGCCACGGCAGCGGCGGGCGATCCGCTTCCGACGGCCCTCTCATTGCCTGACGTCAAGGGCTGGACCCGTGTCGACGCGCCCCAACGCTACCCATGGAAGCCGCGCTTCGACGGAGCGGATCATTTCGTCATGGCTCGCTATCGCGATGCGGCGGGACAGGTGGTGGACCTTGCCATCGCGACCTATGACCGGCAGGAGGAAAGCCGCGAACTGGTCGGCTTCGGCCAAGGCGCGGTCGATCCGGATGGGAAATGGGTCTGGTCGTCTCCCGCTCCCGCGCCGAAGAACGCGCTGGGCGAGCAGATCACCGCGCCCGGCCCGGTCGTGCGCGAGGTCGTCAGCTTCTTCACGGTCGGCGAGGGCGATTCCACCGGCAGCAAGCCGCGCGTCAAGATGGCTACCATGCAGGCCCGCCTGTTCGGCAGCGACCAGCGCGCCTCGGCCATTCTCGTCTCGGCGGAAGAAGCGGAAGGCCGGCCCGCCAGCAAGGCGATTGCCGCTTTCCTCACCGATCTGGGCGATGTGAAGGATTTGGCTGACCGCAGCGTCGGTATCCGCTAAAGCCCTTCGCATGTGCGGAATAGCGGGCATCTTCCACCTCGAAACGGCCAAGCCGGTCGATCCGGCGCGGGTCCGGACCATGCTGGACGCGATGCCCCACCGCGGCCCCGATGGGAGCGGCGTCTGGACCGCGCCGGGCGTGGGTCTGGGCCATTTGCGCCTTTCGATCATAGACCTTGCCGCCGGGGCGCAGCCGATGCTGACGGAGGACGAAAGCCTTGCCGTCGTCTTCAACGGAGAAATCTATAATTTCGTCGAACTGCGCGCGGAACTGGAAGACAAGGGGCATGTTTTCCGCACGCACAGCGACACCGAAGTCATCCTCCACGGCTATCGTCAATGGGGCGAGGCCTGCATCGAGCGTTTCCACGGCATGTTCGCCTTTGCATTGTTCGACGCGCGGGCGCAGTCGCTCTGGATGGCGCGCGACCGGCTTGGGGTGAAGCCGCTGCACTATGCCCAGTTGTCGGACGGCAGCCTGATCTTCGGATCGGAACTCAAAAGCCTGCTTGCCCATCCTTTGCTGCGCCGCGCGCCGGATCTGTCGGCGGTCGAGGATTATATGGCTTATGGCTATGTGCCGGACGACGCCTGCCTCGTCGCGGGCGTGAAGAAGCTGGGCGCGGGAGAGACGCTGCGTCTGGTGCGAGGTCGCCCCTTGCCGCAGCCGCAACGCTATTGGGATGTCAGCTTCGCCGACCGCACGAAATCCAAACCCGCCGAACTGGAAGAAGAACTGGTTGCCCTGATGCGGCAGGCCGTCCGCTCCCGCATGGTGGCGGATGTGCCGCTGGGCGCGTTTCTTTCGGGCGGCGTGGACAGCTCCAGCGTCGTCGCGCTGATGGCCGAAGCCTCGAAACAGGCGGTCAAGACCTGCACCATCGGCTTCGATGTCGCGTCGCTGGACGAGACGGCCTATGCCGACCGCATCGCCCGCCGCTTCGCCACCGATCACCGCACGCGCATCGTCTCGCCCGACGATTACAGCCTGATCGACACGCTGGCCTTTCATTTCGACGAACCTTTCGCCGATGCCTCCGCGCTTCCCACCTATCGCGTCTGCGAACTGGCGCGGGAAGAGGTGACGGTCGCCCTGTCCGGCGACGGCGCGGACGAAGCCTTTGCGGGCTACCGCCGCCACCGCTTCCAGATGCAGGGAGAGCGGGTGCGCGCCCTGCTGCCCGCCGGATTGCGCCGATCCGTCTTTGGCACGCTGGGGCGCTGGTATCCCAAGGCCGACTGGGCGCCGCGTCCCTTGCGCGCCAGATCGACCCTGCTCGAACTGGCGGGGGAAGGCGGGGATGCCTATGCCGCTTCGGTCGGCGTCACGCCCTATGATCTGCGCCGCCGCCTCTTCACGCAGGATGTGAGGACGACGCTGGGCGCTTACAGGGCTGAGGATCGCTATGTCGCGGCGATGGCGAACGCGCCCGCGCGGGACGCTCTGGATCGGGCGCAATATGCCGATATCCGCATCTGGCTCCCCGGCGACATCCTGACCAAGACGGACCGCATGAGCATGGCCGTCAGCCTGGAAGCGCGCGAGCCGTTGCTTGACCATCGTCTTGTCGAATTTGCCGCCCGTTTGCCGGTGCCGCTTCGCATCCGGGGCAATAGCGGCAAATATCTGATGAAGAAGGCGATGGAGCCGTTCCTGCCGCAGGACATACTCTATCGCCCGAAAATGGGTTTCGTGACGCCGATCAGCGACTGGTTCCGCGGGGCGCTGGCGGGGGAGGCGTCGGCGGTTGCGGGAGGATCGGCACTGGCCAAGACCGGCTGGTTCGATACGAAGCTGCTGGGCAAGATCGCCGCCGACCACAGATCGGGCCTCGCCGATCATGGCCGTCTGCTGTGGCAGTTGGTGATGCTGGACAAGGCGCTTGGGCGGTTGTTCGCTCTTTAGCCGGATCGGGCGTCCGCTTAATCATCGAACGCATGGAAATGGGGCGGCCTGAACAGACCGCCCCATTCCTTTACTTCTTCGATTCGAAGACGCTTATTTCGCCTGTTCGGCGGCCTTCGATTTGCCGCCTTTCCTGCCCTTCTTCGGGGCGGCAGGCGTGATTTCGAAGGCGAGGGCGTCGTCCTTCAGCCGGACATGGACCTCGCCGCCATGGACGAGCTTGCCGAACAGCAGTTCCTCGGCCAGCGGCTGCTTGATCTTCTCCTGCATCAGGCGGCCCATCGGACGCGCGCCGTAGAGCTTGTCATAGCCGCGCTTGGTGAGCCACGCCTTCGCGTCATCATCCAGCGTGATGTGGACATCGCGGTCGGCCAGTTGCAGTTCGAGTTGCAGCACGAACTTGTCGATGACGCGCGCGACGATCTCCGGCGGCAGATAACCGAAGGGCACCACCGCATCGAGGCGGTTGCGGAATTCGGGGGTGAAGAGCTTCTTCACCGCATCCTCCTGCACATCCTCGCGGGTGAGTTCGCCGAAGCCGATGCTTTCCTTCGCCATGTCCGACGCACCGGCGTTGGTGGTCATGATGAGGATGGTGTTGCGGAAGTCCACCGTCTTGCCGTGGTGATCGGTGAGGCGGCCATTGTCCATTACCTGCAACAGGATGTTGAACAGGTCGGGATGCGCCTTCTCGATCTCGTCCAGCAGCAGGACGCTGTGCGGATTCTGGTCGACCGCATCGGTGAGCAGGCCGCCCTGATCGTAGCCGACATAGCCCGGAGGCGCGCCGATCAGGCGGCTGACCGAATGCCGTTCCATATATTCCGACATGTCGAACCGCTGGAGCGGGATGCCGAGCAAGGTCGCAAGCTGGCGCGCCACCTCCGTCTTGCCGACGCCGGTGGGGCCGGAGAAAAGATAGTTGCCGATCGGCTTGTCGGGATCGCGCAGGCCCGCGCGGGACAGCTTGATCGCGGAGCTGAGCACCTCGATCGCCTTGTCTTGGCCAAAGACGACCCGCTTGAGATCGGTTTCCAGCGAGCCCAGCACGGTCTTGTCGTCGCTCGACACCGTTTTGGGCGGGATGCGCGCCATGGTGGCGATGACCGCTTCGATTTCCTTGGGCGTGATGGTCTTCTTGCGCTTGGAGGGGACGACGAGCATCTGCATCGCGCCCACTTCGTCGATCACGTCGATGGCCTTGTCGGGCAGCTTGCGGTCGTTGATGTAGCGCGCCGAAAGCTCCACCGCCGACTTGATCGCGTCGGGCGTGTATTTGACGTTGTGATGCTCCTCGAAGGCGCTCCGCAGGCCGGCGAGGATCTTGATCGTGTCCTCGACCGTCGGTTCGTTGACGTCGATCTTCTGGAACCGGCGCAGCAGGGCGCGGTCCTTCTCGAAATGGTTGCGGAATTCCTTGTAGGTGGTTGAGCCGATGCAGCGGATCGTGCCGCCCGACAGAGCGGGTTTCAGCAGGTTCGATGCATCCATCGCCCCGCCGCTGGTCGCGCCCGCGCCGATGACGGTGTGGATCTCGTCGATGAAGAGGACCGCATGGGGCATCTTCTCCAGTTCGGTGACGACCGCTTTCAACCGCTCTTCGAAATCGCCGCGATAGCGGGTGCCCGCGAGCAGCGCACCCATGTCGAGCGAGTAGATCACCGCTTCCTTGAGGACATCGGGAACTTCGCCTTCCACGATCTTGCGCGCCAGCCCTTCCGCGATGGCGGTCTTGCCCACGCCCGGATCGCCCACATAGAGTGGGTTGTTCTTCGAACGGCGGCAGAGAATCTGGATCGTCCGGTCGACTTCGGCCGCGCGGCCGATCAGCGGGTCAACCTTGCCCCGCTCGGCCTTCTCGTTGAGGTTGACGGTGAACTGCTCCAAGGCACTGTCCTTCTTGCCCTTGCTGTCCTGCGCCTTCTTTTCCTCTTCCTGCGCGCCCTTGGTCTCGCGGGCTTCGGGCGCGGATGTGCCCTTGCCGACACCATGGCTGATATAGCTCACCGCGTCGAGGCGGCTCATATCCTGCTGCTGGAGGAAATAGACGGCATAGCTCTCGCGTTCCGAAAAGAGCGCGACGAGGACGTTGGCGCCCGTCACCTCATCCTTGCCGGATGACTGGACGTGCAGGATCGCGCGCTGGACGACACGCTGGAAACCGCTGGTGGGCGAGGGATCGGACTGGCCCTCCACCTTCAGGCTGTCGAGCTCATGGTCGAGATATTGGGTGACGGCGTCGCCCAGTTCGCCAAGCTCCACGCCGCATGCCTGCATCACCTTCGACGCATGTTCGTCGTCGATCAGGGCGAGCAGGAGATGCTCCAGCGTCGCATATTCATGATGGCGCTCGGACGCATGAGTCAGCGCATTGTGCAGCGTGGTCTCAAGGGCGGGTGCGAAAGATGGCATGTCTGTACTACTCCTGGCCCCGAAGAGGGGCGGTCTTGAACCATGTGTCGGCATTGCTCGACGGCGGATCAAGGTGCCTGCCCTGATCGCCGGAATTGCCAGACTGCCCGTGCCCGGTGAAGCCCTTCATGGAGCCGCAAGGGGCGGAGCGCGGGTTCATCGCTTGAATAACGCCTCGGCGGTTGATCTATGGTTAACGGCGCTTTCAATCTTCGATCGGGTGCGGGCGATCTCACCCTCCAGCGCGGCGATGCGCGCTTCCAGTTCGGCAACGGACAACGGGTCCAGATCCTGTCGGATGAGCTGGGCCAGCGGATCATCGGCCCTGCGCGGCAGATCGTCGTTCAAGTCCATGAAAGGCAATGTTGACCCTACGGGGCAGTCTGTCAATAAGGGCGCAAACTTCACGCGTCATTTCCATCATGACGCGATGGAATCGGGGGCGGGCCATGGACATCGACAACATAGTGCCGGCGGAAATGACGGCCATCGCCATTCCCGTGCCAGGCGGGCCGGAGGCGCTGGTTCCCGAACGCCGCCCCGTGCCGATTCCGGCAGAGGGTGAAGTCCTGATCCGCGTGGCCGCCGCTGGCATCAATCGTCCAGACGTGCTGCAACGCATGGGCAAATATCCGCCACCTCCCGGAGCATCCGACATTCCGGGGCTGGAAGTGTCGGGCACTATCGTCGCGGCAGGATCGGAATCGCAAGGACTGGTGGGACAGCGTGTCTGTGCGCTGCTGCCGGGCGGAGGCTATGCCGAATATGCGGTCGCGCCCGCAGGCCAATGCCTGCCGGTGCCGGATAGTTACGACATCGTCGAGGCGGCTGCCCTGCCGGAGACGCTCTTCACGGTGTGGACCAATCTTTTCGAGCGGGCCTATGTCGTCGAGGGCGATACCGTGCTGGTCCATGGCGGGACCAGCGGCATCGGCACGATGGCGATCACGCTCTGCCGCCTGTTCGGCATCACCATCATCGTGACCTGCGGCAACGACGAAAAATGCGAGCAGGCGCGGCAATGGGGCGCGCATCATGCGATCAACTATCGTACGCAGGATTTCGTGGCGGAGGTGAAGCGCATCACCGGCGGACAGGGATGTCAGGCCGTGCTGGACATGGTAGGCGGCGACTATGTGCCGCGCAATATCGAGTGCATGGCGGAGGACGGGCGGCATGTATCGATCGCCGTGCTGGGCGGGCCGAAAAGCACGGTGTTTCTTCCCACTATCATGGCCAGACGGCTGACGCTGACCGGATCGACGCTTCGCAGCCGCCCGGTTTCGTTCAAGACGCTGGTGGCGGAGGAATTGATGCGGGTCGTCTGGCCTCTGGTCGGGGAAGGCCGGCTGCGGCCTGCCATGGACCGGCGCTTTCCTCTGGCGGAAGCCGCGAAGGCTCATGCGCGGATGGACGCGGGTGAACATTTCGGGAAGATCGTCCTCACCGTCTGATCCGGCTGCGCAGTCGCATTTCCGTAACATTCGGCGCGGATTTGTAACATTGGGACGCTAAGGCCCTGTTCCAAGGACAACGGCCTTGGGGACAGACTGTGATGGACGCCGTAACGCGCCTGCCTTTCCTTTCGGACCTTGAAGAAGGTCTGGCGCAGGAACCGCATTTTCCCGAGCGGTCCACCCATGGACGCCGCCGCTACCGCACCATCTGGATTTCAGACATCCATCTGGGCACGCGCGGCTGCAATGCGAAGATGCTGATCGACTTTCTCGACAGCGTGGACAGCGACACCATGTATCTGGTGGGTGACATCATCGACGGCTGGCGCCTCAAGAAGCGTTTCTATTGGCCCGCAAGCCACAATGACGTGGTCTGGCGCGTGATGAAGCGGGCCAAGCGCGGAACCCGCGTGGTCTATATTCCCGGCAATCATGACGAGATGTTCCGGCAGTTCACCGGCCTCAACTTCGGCGGCGTGAAGATCAGGCGCAAGGCCATCCATGATACGGCCGATGGACGCAAGCTGCTGGTTCTGCATGGCGATGAGTTCGACACGATCATGCTGGCCCATCGCTGGCTCGCCTTCGTGGGCGATGCCGCCTACACCATGCTCATGCGCCTCAACGTGATCGTGAACGGGGTGCGGCAGCGGATGGGACTGCCCTATTGGTCGCTGTCGAAAATGGCGAAGCATAAGGTCAAGAACGCCGTTTCCTTCATCTCCCGCTTCGAGGAGGTGGTGGCGCATGAAGCGGGCGCGCGGGGCGTGGATGGGGTCGTATGCGGCCATATCCACAATGCCGAGATGCGCGAGATCGGCGGCATCCAATATTATAATGACGGCGATTGGGTGGAGGGCTGCACGGCGCTGGTCGAGCATTTCGACGGGCGGATGGAAATACTCCATTGGGCCGACGAGATCGCGGCCCGCACCATCCGCGAGCAGACGCGCATCGCGGCGTGACGGAGCAGGCCATGCGTATCGCCATCATCACCGACGCCTGGCTGCCGCAGGTGAACGGCGTGGTCCGCACGCTTCAGATGATGCAGTCGCAGCTTTTGAAAAAAGGGCATGTCGTCAGGATCATCTCGCCCGATCTTTATGGGTCCATTCCCTGTCCGACCTATCCGGAAATTCGTCTGGCGCTGGTGCGATCCACGGTGATCGGGCAGGCCATCGCGGCGTTCCGGCCGGACGCTGTGCATCTGGCGACGGAAGGGCCGCTCTGCCTTGCCGCGCGGCGCTGGTGTTTGCGGAGCGGGGTGCCGTTCACCACCGCCTATCATACGCATTTCCCGGAATATGTGGCGCGGCGCACCGGCCTCCCGGCAGGATGGTTCTGGCGCTATATCCGCTGGTTCCACGGACCGGCGCAGGCGGTGCTGGTGTCCACTCGGTCTGTTCGGCAACAGCTTCGCGCGCATGGCGTCGCGCAGGTGCGGCCGTGGGGCAGGGGCGTGGACCTTGCCGCCTTCACGCTGCAAGCGACGCCGCCCGCATGGTTCGCGAGCCTGCCCCGGCCGATCCAGCTTTATGTGGGACGCGTCGCGGTCGAGAAGAATCTGGAGGCTTTCCTCTCCAGCAGCCATCCGGGGAGCAAGGTCGTCATCGGGGATGGGCCCGCGCGGCCGATGCTGGAACGCGCCTATCCGCAGGCGCATTTTCCGGGCGCGATGTTCGGGGAGGCGCTGGCGGGCGCTTATGCCGGCGCGGATGTCTTCGTCTTTCCCAGCCGGACCGACACGTTCGGGCTTGTCATGATCGAGGCGCTGGCCTGCGGGACGCCGGTCGCGGCCTATCCGGTGTCGGGGCCGGTCGATATCGTGACCCCCACGACCGGGGCGCTGGGGGAGGATCTGGATGAGGCCATCGCGGCTGCCTTGCGATGCGACAGGGGTGTATGCGCCGCCCATGGCCAGACATTCACATGGGAAAACAGCGCGGAAGATTTCCTGTCGGGTCTGCACCCCATCGGTCGGGAAAGGCTGGACGGCGTGGCCTGACGCTTTTTCTTGCCCAGAAGGGCGCGATGCATTATCTCCGGGCTGTCATGGCCGTCCTGCTTGGGCGGCCCTTATTGTTTTTACGTGGAGAACATTCCCGTGTCCCAGCCCCTCATGCCCCACGCGACCGCCAGCTGGCTTGTAGACAATACGGCGCTCAGCTTCGATCAGATCGCGGAATTCTGCGGGCTTCACATTCTGGAAGTGCAGGCCATCGCAGACGATACCGCCGGCACCAAATATACTGGCCGCGATCCCGTCCGCGCCCATGAAATCACCATGGAGGAAATCCACAAGGGCGAAGCGAACGCGGATTACCGCCTCAAGATGCTGAAAGGGCCGGAGCCTGTGCGCCGGACCAAGGGACCGCGTTACACGCCGGTTTCCAAGCGGCAGGACAAGCCGGACGGCATCGCCTGGATCTTGCGCAACCATCCCGAAATCTCGGATGGCGCGATCGGCAAGCTGATCGGCACCACGCGGACCACCATCGCGGCGATCCGCGACCGGACGCACTGGAACATCTCGAACATTGTGCCCAAGGACCCGGTGACGCTGGGCCTGTGCTCGCAGCGCGAACTGGACGCGTTGGTGGCCAAGGCGGCGAAGAAGGCGGGCATCGAAGCCCCTGCCGATTCGCGCCTGGACGGCGACCGGGAGGCGCTGATCGAGGAACTGCGGCGGGAACGCGACGATGCCGCGCGCCGCGCCGAGGAGGCTTTGAACAGCCAGTCGGAACTGATTTCCGACGTGGCGAAGGTGCTCGATCCCTTCAGCGACAATAAGGGCCATGTCTGATGCCGTAACGGCATTTGTTTCCATGAAGGAATCATAGAGGCGATGAGCTTTTGAAACAGGGGCCGGGCCGCGATGGCGGTGCGGCCCCTTGTCGTTGCTTTACGCTTGCGTAAAGCAGGCGTGCCCCATACATTCTGTCCAATGGATAGATACGAAACCATCTGGAGAGAGCGTTACAACCATCCGACCCCGTGGGACCAGCAATTCGCGCCCATGTCGATGGTCGAGATGTTCGAGCAAAGCGCGCAGGCTCATCCCGAAGCGCCGCTGCTCGACTTTTACGGACGCATCTATTCCTATTCCGCGGTGCGCGACGGGGCCCGGCGGGTCGCCTGCGGCCTGATGCGGATGGGCGTCAAAAAGGGAGACCGGGTCGGCCTCTATCTGCCCAATGTGCCGCATTATGTCGCCGCTTATTATGGGATCATGATGGCGGGGGCGACGGTGGTCAATTATTCGCCGCTCTATACCGCCGCCGAACTGGAGCATCAGGTCGAGGACAGCGGCACGACCATCCTTTTCACCCTGTCCGCTAACGCGCTGCTGCCCACGGCTCTGGAAGTCCTCGACAACAGCAGCCTCGAGCGGCTGATCGTCGGATCGGTGGCGGGGGCGCTGCCACCCGTCAAATCCCTGCTCTTCCGCCTGTTCAAGCGGAGCGAGACGACGCCCCGGCCCCATGATCCGCGCGTCACGACCTTTTCCAGCCTGATCGACAATGACGGGGATTGCCCCGCCGCCGACATCGACGCGGAGCAGGACATCGCCCTGCTGCAATATACCGGCGGCACGACGGGCCAGCCCAAGGGGGCGATGCTGACGCACCAGAATCTGACCGCCAATGCGCGGCAGGTGCAGATGATCGACCCCTTGCCGGGAGCGATGGACCGGATCATCGGCGTGCTTCCCTTCTTCCATGTCTTCGCCAATACCTGCGCGCTCAATCGCACCGTGCTGAACGGCGGCGAGATCGTGATGCTGCCGCGTTTCGACGGCACGCAGGTGCTGGCCGCGATCCAGCGGACCAAGGCGACGGCGCTGCCCGGCGTGCCGACCATGTATCAGGCGCTGCTGGACAATCCGGCAACGCCGAATATCGATTTTTCCTCGCTTCGCCTCTGCATATCCGGCGGCGCGCCATTGCCGCTGGAGATCAAGGAACGGTTCGAGGCGATGACGGGCGCGAAGGTCGTGGAGGGATATGGCCTTACCGAAAGCAGCCCGGTCGTGTGCGTCAATCCCTATGAGGGCCTCAACAAAAGCGGCACGGTGGGACAGCCCGTTCCCGGAACGCGCGTGCGCGTGGTGGATCGCGAAGACCCGACCAGGGAAGTCGCGCCCGGCGAAACGGGCGAACTGACCTTTGCGGGGCCTCAGGTCATGAAAGGCTATTGGCGGCGGCCCGATGCCGACAAGGATGTCTTCATCGGCGAATGGCTACGGACGGGCGATGTCGGCTTCATCGACGAGGACGGCTATGTGAAGATCGTCGACCGGCTGAAGGACATGATCGCCGTCGGCGGCTTCAAGGTCTTTCCGAGCCAAGTCGAAGCGGTGCTGTATCACCATCCCGCGGTCAAGGAGGCGTTGGTGATCGGCATTCCCGACGCCTATCATGGCGAATGCCCCAAGGCGTTCGTGTCCTTGCAGGAGGGCGCCGCGATCAGCGGGGAAACGCTCAAGGAATGGCTCAATCCGCAATTGGGCAAGCATGAGCGGGTCTGCGCGGTGGAAGTGCGCGACAGCCTGCCCAAGACACTGGTCGGCAAGCTATCCCGCAAGGAACTGGTGGCCGAGGAAAAGGCGAAGGCCGACGCGCTAAAGGCTGGAAGCGCCGCCTGAGATTCCCTATCTCTGCGTCCCATTCAGGATAATAAGGACGCGGATCATGGTCGATGAGGTCGCCACGCTGGCGGGCGGTTGTTTCTGGTGCACGGAGGCGGTGTATCAGAATCTGAAAGGCGTGAAGGCCGTGGAAAGCGGCTATATCGGCGGCACCGTGCCCGATCCGACCTATGAACAGGTATGTTCCGGCGCGACCGGACATGCCGAGGCGATCCGCATCACCTACGATCCGGCGGTGATTTCCCATGCCGACCTGCTCGACATCTTTTTCGCGACGCATGATCCGACGACGCTGAACCGGCAGGGCAACGACATCGGGACGCAATATCGGTCCGCCATCTTCCCCCATTCGGCGGAGCAGGAAGCGGAGGCGCGGGCGGGTATCGAACGCGCCCAGCCCGATCAGTCCAGCCCCATTGTCACGGCCATCGAACCCGATGCGCCATGGTATCCGGCGGAAGATTATCATCAGAAATATTGGGACAGGGTGGGCGACCGCAATCCCTATTGCATGGCCGTCATTCCGCCCAAGCTGGCGAAGCTGCGCAAGGGATTTGCCGAACGCATCGACGCCTGATTTGTCCGTGATGGCGATTTTGCCGTGACAGGACCGGCGCTTTGCCTGTTATGTTGCGGGACGGGATCGCAAGGGACGGAATGATGAAGGCAACATCGATATGGATCGCGCTGCCTGCCATGCTGCTGTTGCCGGGCTGCGTGGCGAAGACGGCGCTCGATGTGGCGACCTTGCCCGTGCGGGCCGGATCGCAGGCTGTCGACTGGAGCACGACCAGCCAGGAGGAAGCCGACCGGAATTATGGCCGCAAGATGCGCAAGCAGGAAGCGCGCGAGGCGCGGGAGCGGCAAAAGGCGGAGGAACAGCGCAGGCGGGACTGCCGCCGGGCGGGATATGGCAACTGTTAGGATTGGCATTGTTTCCTGCCTTCGCAGGAACACGAAGCCACTGAATAAGATCGTCTTTACAAACTCCGGCAGCGATCAGGCGGCTGCGCGGCGCAGGCGGTCGTTGATCGCGACGCCGATGTCTTCCTCCGGGACCGGCGCGATGGCGATGCGGCTGGCGGCGCTGGCGTCGGCCAGATGCAAGGCGGTGAAGAGATTGGCGGCTGCTTCATGCAGGTCCGCATCCGGGCTGAGGTTGAAGTTGCACGGCATCAGTCCGAAACCGATCAGATATTCGTCCTTTTCCGCCTTCAGCGCGTGGAGGCGGACCGGCTTCGATGGGGCGTAATGGCTGGCCATCTGACCGGGCGCTTCGATGGCGGCGTCGGCCTTGCCCGTCACGACCGGCAGTCCGCCGGCTTCCTCCAGCATGGCGGCGGTCACCGGGCCGGGGCGCAGCAGGCGGATGCAGTCCGCCTGCGGAGCGGCAATCGTCGATTCCAGCCCTTCGCTGGTGGCGCCTTCGTCCAGGATCATGCGGATCTTGCCGTTGAGGCTCGCCAGCACATGTTCGGCCCTGGTCGGGCTGATCGAACCGCTGCGATTGGCGGAGGGGGCAGCGAGCGGGCGTCCGCTTTCCCGGATCAGCGCGCGCATCGCGGGATGCGCGGGCAGGCGGATGGCAACAGTCGGCAAACCGGCCATGACGAGCGGGGAGAGCCCGCTATCGGTCCGCACCGGCAGCACCAAGGTCAGAGCGCCGGGCCAGAAGCGGTCCGCCAGAATGGCTGCCTGCGGAGAGAAATGCGCGAGGCTTTCGGCCATGGCCCGGTCCGCCACATGGACGATCAGCGGATTGAAGCTGGGACGGCCCTTTGCGCTATATATGGCCGCGACGGCGTTGCTGTCGGTCGCGTCGGCGGCAAGGCCGTAAACCGTTTCCGTCGGCACCGCCACCGGCTCTCCCGCGCGGATCAACAAGGCGGCTTCACGCAGGGATTCCGCGCCATAGCGGCAGATTTTCGTGGAAAAGGCTGAATGTGCGATAGTCACGGCCCCCGCGCTATAAACGGCTCATCCCGCCAGTAAAAGGCCAATGCGAAAGAAGGATGACAGTGCTGTCCGGCTTGCCGAGGGCGGGGCGGGGGATTAAGCGCGCAGCATGAACGACGCACTTCTCACCCGCATCGCCGAAGCCCTTGAGCGGCTTGCGCCGCCGCCCGCACCCTCCGCCGATCTGAGCGCCGCTCCGGCCTATGTCTGGGACGGCGAGGCCATCCGGCCGGTGGAGGCGTTCGATCCGGTGGATTACGACCTGCTTTCCGGCATCGACCGGCAGAAGGAGTCGCTGCTGGAAAACACCCGCCGCCATGCCGCTGGTCATGCCGCCCATGACGTGCTGTTGTGGGGCGCGCGGGGCACGGGCAAGTCGGCCACGGTCGCGGCGGTGGTCGCCAAGCTCCAGCGGGAAGGGCAGGACGTCGCCCTGCTGCAATGCGCGATAGAGGAACTGGCGAGCCTGCCCCGCCTTTTCTCGCTGCTGCGCGAGACGGAGCGGCCTGTCGTGCTTTTCCTCGACGATCTGGGTTTCGACGAAGGGGTGGGGGACGCCCGTTCGCTGCGGTCCCTGCTGCAAGGCGGGACGGCGGCGCGGCCCGCCAATGTGCGGCTCTATGTGACGTCCAACCGCAGGCATATCGTGCCCCGCCATCTTTCCGAGCAGGACGACCCTGTCAATCCGCGCGACGTGGTGGACGACAAGATGGCGCTGTCGGACCGTTTCGGTCTCAGCCTCGGCTTCCATGCCATCGATCAGCAGGCCTATGTGGACATCGTCACCGGCTATGCGCGGAGCCTTGGCCTGCAATTCGATCCGCTGGAGGCGATCCAGTGGGCGACGCAGCGGGGCAGCCGGTCGGGCCGCGTCGCCTGGCAATATGTGGTCGAACTGGCGGGGAGGAACGGGCTGGCGCTTTAGGGCGGATCGACATTCAGTTCTGGCGGGCTGCAAATGGCGCTTCTCCGTGCTTCCGGTGCTCACGGACCATTAAG
>JASGDV010000041.1:0-12562 GCA_049841255.1 Sphingobium sp. | reverse complement strand
GTTGGAAGTCGCAAGGCAGTTCAATACCAATGCTTTCGGCCCGCAACTGGACGCATATTACAATGCTACACCGCTGATCGCGAAGGGACGCCTTTACGCTACTGCCGGATCAGCGCGGCAAGTGGTGGCGCTTGACGGAGCCAGCGGGCAGTTGTTGTGGAGCTATCGCCATGATGAACGGGGGCGCTTCGGCACACGGAGCGGCTCCGGCTTCGGCCTGGCCTATTGGACGGACGGAGAAGCGGAACGCATTCTGTATGTGACGCGCAGCTATCAGCTCGTCTCGCTCGATGCGAAGACCGGCCTGCCCGATCCGGCTTTCGGCGTGGGCGGGGAAGTCGATCTGCGGCTCGACTGGGATCAGCAGGTCGATCCGGCAAAAGGCGTAGTCGGGCTGCATGCCGCGCCACTGATCATCAAGGATGTGATCGTCGTGGGCACCGCGCCCACGGCGGCGGTGAAAGCTCATGTGCGCGGCTTCGACGTGCGTTCGGGCAAGCGCAAGTGGATATTCCACACCATCCCGCAAAAGGGCGAGTTCGGCTATGACAGCTGGACGAAGCCGGGTCAGGCCGAAGCGTCCGGCAATATGGGCGCATGGGCGCCCATGTCAGCCGATCCGGAACTGGGACTGGTCTATCTCCCGCTAGAATCACCGCCATCCGACCTGATCGGCGTCACGCGTCAGGGCAATAGCCTCTATGCCGCCACGCTGGTAGCGGTGGATGCACAGACCGGAGAGCGCCGCTGGCATTATCAAGCCGTGCATCATCCGATATGGGATAGCGACATGTCGGCCGCCCCCGTGCTGTGCGACATTCCCCATCGCGGGAAGATCGTGAAGGCGCTGGCCGTTCCGACCAAGCAGGGCTATCTCTATGTGCTCGACCGCGCGACCGGGAAGCCGGTGTGGCCGATCCCGGAGCGGCCCGTCCCCAAGGGCGATGTGCCGGGCGAATGGTATTCCCCGACCCAGCCGATCCCTTCGCGTCCCCCTGCTTTCGAGCGGCAGGGCGTGACGCCTGATATCTTCATTGACTTCACCCCCGAATTGCATGCCCGCGCGCTGGAGATTGCCAGTCATTATCGCATGGGTCCGCTTTACACGCCGCCTGCATTCACAAAGAAAGGTGGGGATGTCTGGGGTACGCTGACCGTTCCCGCCACGCAAGGCGGGGCGAACTGGCCCGGCGGCTCCTACGATCCCGACACGGGTGTCTTCTATCTCTATTCCAAGACGGCGATCGAGGCGCTGGGCGTCTCCTTCGACGAGGATGGCAATCTGGCGGCGTGGATCAGCGACGTTCCTCCCATCGCCGATCCGGAAGGCGGCGCGTTCGGGGGAACCGCCAGCCTCAAGGGCGGCAGCAGCGGTCGGGGTACGCCCAGGGCAGGCGTCAAGGACGGCATGAACGATCCGATCGAGCCGGGCATCCTTTCGATCGAGGGTTTGCCGATCATCAAGTCTCCCTACGGCCGGATCACCGCCATCGACCTCAAGAAAGGCGAGATATTGTGGCAGGTGCCGCATGGCGAGACGCCGGATTTCATCCGCAACCACCCTCGCCTCAAGGGCAAGACGATAGCGCGGACCGGTCAGGGCGGCATATTGGGTACGTTAACAACCAAAAGCCTCGTAATCTGCGGCGACGGCGGTCTCTTTACCGACGAACAGGGGCGCAAGGCGGGAAGGCTGCGCGCCTATGACAAGGCAACCGGCAGGGAAGTCGGCGCGGTCTTCATGGAAAAGGCGCAAACCGGCGCGCCGATGACCTATATGATGGATGGGCGCCAATATATCGTGTTCGCGATGGGCGGCGATCGCGGGGCGGACCTCATCGCCTATCGTCTGCCCCGTTGATGCGAGCCTTGTAACGGGAAAAGCCTCCTGATGGATATTGGCTTGGGCTCCAAGAATCGACATGCCAAGGACGGCAGTCGCCGCCGGAGGGAAATGCCGGGGCATTTAAGGCATGGGGTCTAGGGCGAGCACATCTCTTATGGCGGAACACCCCGCACTGGCTCGCCCGCGATATGAGTTGGCGGCGGACTTCATCCCTGGCGCCGGGGCAACGCCAATTCCTATGTTTCTGATTTATGGCCTGCCGCGAATCGCGCCACGCCGGCGTCCAGCGCGCCGGATTCGTTGCGATAACGATGCTGCATCCAGCGTTCGAGCCACAATCCTTCCTTGAGCGGCAGTTCCAGCCCCCGGCGCACCATCGTCTTCATCCCGGCCAGCGCGTGCCGGTCGGCGCGGGCGATCTCCCGCGCCAGCGCCATGGTCTCCGCCTCCAGTTCCGAAGCCGGCACGGCGAGCGAGGCGAGGCCCATGGTCGCCGCTTCCCGCCCGGTCATGCGCCGTCCGGTCAGCAGATAATAAAGCCCCCGCGCCTGCCCGATCTTGCGCGGCAGGCGCTGCGACCCGCCGCCGCTGGGCAGCAGGTTGCGGCGGATATGTTCGTCGCCCATCTGCGCATCCTCGTCGGCGACGATGATGTCGCAGGAGAGCGCCAGCTCCATCCCGCCCGCCAATGCGAAGCCGTTGACCGATGCGATGACGACCGGCCCCATGGTGGAGATCAGTTCGAAAGCCTGCTCCATCCGGTCCTGATGGCGCATATGGGCCGCGCGGTCCGCCAGCACGCCGCTCGCCAGCCATTTCAGGTCGTTGCCCGCACAGAAGGCCCGGCCCGTGCCGCGGATGACGATGACCTTGGGGCCATCCTCGCTTTCCGCCGCCTCTTTGAGTGCGTCGACAAGGGCGGTCAGCGTCGGCCCGTCCAATGCGTTCATCCGCTCCGGCCGGTTGAGCGTGATCGTCCGGATGCCGGAATCGTCCTCGACAATGACAGCCGTTTCCATTCGCCCTCTCCTTTTACGATGATGGACCGCCGATAGCATTACGGGCAGGATAGAGCAGTCCCCAAGATAGGGGAATGACAGAAGGACGCGGGCATATTAGCCACCGCGCAGACGGCCATTCAGGCTGGCGGGAGTGACGCGCGCGCCCTATGGATCGCTCAGCGCGGAAAAGTAAAGTGAGGCCATGGCGGCGAGGCGCTTTGGCCCCGACAGGAGAGACGAGATGACCGAAACGAAACGCAGCGGCGCGCAGGAGGCCTTTGGCGATGTCGCCCCCGATTTCGCGGATATGACGGACGATTTCCTGTTCGGCAATATCTGGGAACGGCCCGGCCTTTCCAAGCGCGACCGCAGCCTCATCACCTGCGCGGCGCTGGTCGTCAGCGGCAGGACCGAGCAGATGGGATCGCATTTTCCGCGCGCCATCCGCAACGGGGTGACGCGGGAAGAATTGGTCGAGATGATCACTCACCTTGCCTTCTATGCGGGCTGGCCGAGCGCGGTTTCCGCGCTGGCGCGGGTCAAGGCGATGGAGACGCAGGGACAGGATTGATGCGGGGCTGGGGCACCTTGGCTCGATCCGCCCTGAATAGAAAGGGGATGGGATATATTGCGGCGGGTTTTGGCGAGAAGCAGACATCCAACCTTCGTCATCCCAGCGAAAGCTGGCATGACGAGCAAGGAATATCCCCTCCCCACTCAATACACGGTTGGGTCTAAGCAGACGGACTGCAATCCACCCATGACAGTCATTCGATACCGGATTCGCACCGCGCGATCCCTGATGAAAAACCCCGCATGCCCGGCAGCGGACGAAATGGAGAAACGACGATATGTGGCAAGGACAATATGATCGCCTGTTCATAGGTGGGGAATGGGTGCAGCCGCATTCGGCCGCCCGGATCGAAGTCATATCCCCGATGACCGAGGCCGTGCTGGGCCATGCGCCCGATGGCAACCGGCAGGACATGGACCGCGCTGTCGCCGCGGCGCGCGAAGCCTTTGACAACGGTCCGTGGCCGCGCATGACGCTGGCCGAGCGCAAGGCGGTCCTCCAGCGCCTGAGCGAGCAGTTCAAGGCGAATGCGGAGGTTCTGGCGGAACTGGTGACGACGGAGATGGGATGCCCCATAACCCTGTCCCGGACCATGCAGGCGGCGGCGCCCCGCGTGCTGATCGACACCTATCTGGAACTGGCGGATCAATATCCGTTCCGCGCCGTGCGCCGAACCCCTCTCGGCAACGCGCTGGTGACGCGCGCGCCGGTGGGGGTCGTGGCGGCGGTGGTGCCGTGGAACGGACCGATGCTGGTGACGATGCTGAAGCTCTCTCCGGCGCTGCTGGCGGGCTGCACGGTCGTCCTGAAACCCGCGCCGGAAACGCCTTTCGACGCCTATCTGCTGGGCGAGATGGCGCAGGCGGCCGGGGTGCCCGCGGGCGTCATCAACATCGTTCCGGCGGGGCGGGAAAGCAGCGAGTATCTGGTCACGCATCCCGGCGTGGACAAGGTTTCCTTCACCGGATCGTCGGCGGCGGGACGGCGGATCGCCAGCCTGTGCGGGCAGGACCTGCGCCGCGTGTCGCTGGAACTGGGCGGCAAGTCGGCGGCAGTCCTGCTGGACGACGCGGATTTCGACAAGGCGGTGGAATATCTGCGCATCGGCTCCTTCCGCAATACGGGCCAGGTGTGCAGCACCAAGACGCGCATCGTCGTGTCGGAAAACAAGGCGGCGGAGCTGATCGACCGGCTAGTCGCGCTGGTGGAGACCATGCCGGTAGGCGATCCCATGGACCCGGCGACCCAGTTCGGCCCGCTGGTGTCGCAACGCCAGCGCGACCGGGTGCAGGACTATATCGGCATCGGGCTGGCCGAAGGCGCGCGGCTGGTGCGCGGCGGCCCCGGCTATCCGCCGGGACTGGACAAGGGCTGGTTCGTCAATCCCACCATCTTCGCCGATGTGGACCGCAAGATGCGGATCGCGCAGGAGGAGATTTTCGGGCCGGTGCTGTCCATCCTCACCTATCGCACAGAGGAGGAGGCCGTCTCCATTGCCAATGATTCCGATTATGGGCTGAATGGGGCGGTCTTCACGGACGATATCGAACGCGGGTTGAAGATCGCCAATCGAATCGAGACCGGGACCATCGAACTGAACGGCAACCTCACCGGTTTCCATGCGCCCATGGGCGGCTGGAAAACCAGCGGCATCGGCCGGGAAGGAGGTCTGGAAGGATTCGAAGCCTATGTGGAGACGCGCTCCATCGGGATTTCGAAGGAACTGGCGGACGAACTGGCCGCTTGAGACTCGGGATATAGTTTGCAAACCCAATGCGGCAGACGGTTATGGGTGGGAGCAGTCCGCCTGCTTCCATCCAACCGTGTTCCTGCGCAGGAGCACGGCGCACTTTATTTGGGTGGGGAGGGGACATTCCTTGCCCGTCATGCCAGCGAAAGCTGGCATCTCTCTTCTTGAGGCAATCAGAATCCAAAGGGATCCCAGCTTTCGCTGGGATGACGAAGGTGGGATGTCTCCTTCTGGCTGAAACCCGCTATCGGCCGTTTCCAGGCTCCGCGCTCACCCTTTCACCTCATAGGTGCAGGGCACGATGCTGTCGGGGTCCGGGCGCGCGGCGATGCGCTTGAAGCGGGCGAGATAGCCGCCCGCCGTAGGCTTGGGGATCAGCTCCTCCAGCCGGAAACCCATGGCGGCGAACTCGCAGGAGAGGAGGCGCGGGGGCGTGCCGTGCTGTTCGGTCGGGCGGTTGGCGTCCACCACGATGATCTCCCCATCGGGTTTCAGCGAAGGACTAAGGTGCCACAGGAACGCATAAGGCTCCGCGATCTCATGATACATATGGACCATGAAGACGCGGTCGAAGCTGTTTTCCGGCAGGCGCGGGTCTTCCGGCGCGCCCAGCTTCACACTCACATTCTTCCAGTCCTCGCGCGTGATCCGGCGGGACAGGGCCTCGATCACCTCGGGCATGATGTCTTCGGCAAGCACGCGCCCCTTCGGCCCGACGCGCTTGGCAAGGCGGACGGTGTAATAGCCTTCGCCCGCGCCGATATCGGCGATGGTCATGCCGGGCCTGATCCCGGCGCGGTCCATGATGTCGTCCGCCTCGCGCACCCGATCCCGGGCTTCCTCGCTGGACCAGCGCGTCGAGACGATGGGCGCGACCGGGCGGTCGGCACGCGGGAAAGGCCGGGCGGCGGGCGAGCGTTCATCCTGCTTGCCCGGCGAAAGCATGTCGCAAGCCGCCAGCAGGAACAGCAGCGCCCCTCCCAACGCCGCCCGTCTCATCAGTCGACATCCTCCACTTCGACCTTCTCGCCCGTCACCTTCTGCGAAAGGGCGGCGGCCATGAAGGGATCGAGCGCGCCGTCCAGCACATCGTCCGGCGCGGTGGAGGTGACGCCGGTGCGCAAATCCTTCACCAACTGATAGGGCTGCAACACATAGGAGCGGATCTGGTGGCCCCAGCCGATCTCCGTCTTCGCCTGATAATCGGTCGAGGCGGCTTCCTCGCGCCGCCGCAGTTCCGCTTCGTAGAGGCGCGCCTTCAGCATGTTCATCGCCGTCGCGCGGTTCTTGTGCTGCGAGCGGTCGTTCTGCGAGGCGACGATGATGCCCGACGGGACGTGAGTGATGCGGACGGCGGAGTCGGTGGTGTTGACATGCTGCCCGCCCGCGCCCGACGCGCGATAGGTATCGATCTTGAGGTCGCTTTCCTTGACCTCTATGTCGATATCGTCGTCGATCACCGGATAGACCCAGACCGACGAGAAGCTGGTGTGCCGCCGCGCCGAACTGTCATAGGGGCTGATGCGGACCAGACGATGGACACCGCTTTCGGTCTTGGCATAGCCATAGGCGTTCTCGCCCTTGATGAGCAAGGTCACGGACTTGATGCCCGCCTGGTCGCCCGCCTGATAGTCGACCAGCTCCACCTTGTAGCCGCGCCGCTCGGCCCAGCGGCGGTACATGCGGGAAAGCATCTCCGCCCAGTCCTGGCTTTCCGTGCCGCCCGCGCCCGCGTGGATTTCCAGATAGGTGTCGCTGGCGTCCGCCTCGCCCGCGAGCAACGCCTTGATCTTGTCCTCGTCCGCACGGTCTGCCAGCGCCTTCAGGGAGGCGATGGCTTCGTTCACCATATCCTCGTCGCCTTCCGCATCGGCCATCTCGATGAGTTCGGCGGTGTCGGTCTTGTCCTGCTCGATGGCGCGTGTGGCCCCGATGGCGGCGTCGAGGCGCGTGCGCTCGCGCATCACTTCCTGCGCCATCTTCTGATTGTCCCAGAGCGTCGGATCCTCGACGCGTGCGTTCAACTCGTCCAGCCGCCGCAGCGCGCGGTCCCAGTCAAGGAAGCGGCGCAGCAGGTCCAGCGCGGCGTCGATACGGTCGATATATTGCTGCGCTTCGGCGCGCATGATCTGTTCTCCAAACTTCACGCCTGTGGCGCGAACGGTCCACCGATACGGGCGGGCCCGGTCAAAGGCCGTCCTTTCTTGCGGCACGGCGCGTTCGTCAAGGAAAACCCGATCTGGATGACATAGGCGGCAAACATACAGCTTGCAAACAGCCCTCGCCCATTTTCCCGAACCTTACCGGCCGCGAGACAAGTTGCCTAAGTGTTATCCCGTAAAGACCCCGCGTCCATGCTTTGACAGAGGATTGCCGCAAGGGGGCGGCGCCCATGAAAGGGCGTCGCACAGCCTTCAACGGGGAATGACCATGGAAAGACTGGTTTTCAGGACGGGCGGCTGGTTCGCGCTCGCGCTCGCGGCGTTGGCTGCCGCGCTGATGGCGGCGGACACCGGTTTTGCCGTCCATATGGGCATCGTCTGCCTGACGGCGTTGCTGCTGGCCGTGCTCACGATGCGCAACGCCGATTATGCAGGCATCGCGCGCGGGCTGCTCAAAATGCCCGCCGATCAGGGAAAATATGACGACGATCCTGTCCGCTGGGGCATACTCGCCACCATATTCTGGGGCATCGTCGGCTTCCTGGCGGGGTTGTTCATCGCCCTGCAACTGGCCTTTCCCGCACTCAATTTCGGCACGGAATTCACCACTTTCGGGCGGCTGCGTCCGCTGCATACTTCGGGCGTGATCTTCGCCTTCGGCGGCAATGTGCTGATCGCGACGAGCTATTATATCGTGCAGCGCACCTGCCGTGCGCGGCTTGCCTTTCCGACGCTCGCGCGATTCGTGTTCTGGGGCTATCAGATGTTCATCGTGCTGGCCGCGACCGGTTATGTGCTGGGCATCACCGAAAGCCGCGAATATGCCGAACCGGAATGGTATGTCGACCTGTGGCTCACCATCGTCTGGGTCGCCTATTTCACCGTGTTCGTGGGCACACTGCTGAAGCGGAAAGAGCCGCATATCTATGTGGCCAACTGGTTCTACCTCAGCTTCATCATCACCATCGCGATGCTGCACATCGTCAACAATCTGGCGATCCCGGTCAGCCTCTTCGGGTCGAAGAGCTATTCGGCCTTCGCGGGGGTTCAGGACGCGCTGACGCAATGGTGGTACGGCCACAACGCCGTCGCCTTCTTCCTGACCACGCCTTTCCTGGCGATGATGTATTATTTCGTGCCCAAGCAGGCGGAACGACCGATCTACAGCTATCGGCTGTCGATCATCCACTTCTGGTCGCTGATCTTCCTCTACATCTGGGCGGGCCCGCACCATCTGCATTATACCGCGCTGCCCGACTGGGCGCAGACGCTGGGCATGGTTTTCTCAGTGGTCCTGTGGATGCCGAGCTGGGGCGGCATGATCAACGGCCTGATGACCCTGAACGGCGCATGGGACAAGGTCCGCACCGATCCGATCATCCGCATGATGGTGCTGGCGCTCGCCTTCTACGGCATGGCGACCTTCGAAGGGCCGATGCTGTCGATCAAGGCAGTCAATTCGCTCAGCCATTATACCGAATGGACCATCGGTCATGTCCATGCCGGCGCGCTGGGATGGAACGGCATGATCAGCTTCGCCGCCATCTATTTCCTGGTGCCCCGGCTCTGGGGGCGGGAGCGGCTCTATTCGCTCCGCATGGTCAACTGGCACTTCTGGCTCGCGACGCTGGGCATCGTCCTCTACGCCGCGTCCATGTGGGTGGCGGGCATCATGCAGGGCTTGATGTGGCGCGAATATGGATCGGACGGCTACCTCGTCTACGCCTTCTCCGAAGTCGTGTCGGCCATGTTCCCCTATTACGTCATGCGTTCGCTGGGCGGGGCGCTCTTCCTCGCCGGGTCCGTGGTGATGGTGTGGAACGTCTGGCAGACGATCGCGGGACGGCAGAGGGACGAAAAGCCCCTGTCCATGCCCCGCTATGACGCCGCGCAAGATCGCCCCATCGCGCCCGCTCCGCAGCCCGCCGAATAAGGAACAGCATCATGGCGACCAAATTCTTCGACCATAAGAAGATCGAACGCAATGTCACGCTGCTGGCGGCGCTGTCTCTGGCGGTGGTGGCGATCGGCGGCATCGTGGAGATCGCGCCCCTCTTCTGGATCGACAACACGATCGAGAAGGTGGAGGGGATGCGCCCCTACACGCCGCTGGAGCAGGCGGGGCGCAACATCTACATCCGCGAAGGCTGCTATAACTGCCACAGCCAGATGATCCGCCCCTTCCGGGACGAGACGGAACGCTATGGCCACTACAGCCTTGCCGCCGAGAGCATGTACGACCACCCCTTCCAATGGGGCTCCAAGCGCACCGGGCCCGACCTCGCGCGCGTGGGCGGCCGCTATTCGGACGAATGGCATGTCCAGCACCTGATCGATCCGCGCGCGGTGGTGCCGGAATCGATCATGCCGCCTTATGCCTTCCTGGCCGAACGCGACCTCAAGGCAGGCGACATGGCGAAGGACCTGACCGCCCTCAGCCGGGTCGGCGTCCCCTATACGAAGGAGGACATCGCCAAGGCCAATGACGACCTGAAAGCGCAGGCCGATCCCAATGCCGACACCGCCGATCTGCTAAAACGCTATCCCAAGGCGCAGGTCCGCGATTTCGACGGCGATCCCAACCGGCTGACGGAGATGGATGCGCTGGTCGCCTATCTCCAGATGCTGGGCACGCTGGTCGACGTGGAATCCGCCAGGCCGCAGGAGGTTCAGCGATGAGCTACAATGAATTGCGGCATTTCGCCGATAGCTGGGGGCTGGTCTTCATGGCCGTCGTCTATCTCATCCTGATCGGCTGGCTATTCCTGCCCAAGGGACGGGAACGTGGCGATAAAGCCGCCCGCATGATCTTCGAAAGTGAGAATGAGAACACGGAGGCCGACCGTGGCTGACGATAGCAAACCGCAGATTGACGCCGCCACCGGCACCGAAATGAAGGGCCATGAATGGGACGGCATTCAGGAACTGGACACGCCCCTGCCCCGCTGGTGGCTGTGGTCCTTTTACGCGACCATCGTTTTCGCGATTGGCTATACCATCGCCTATCCGGCCTGGCCGATGATCAGCGACGCCACGCGCGGGATGCTCGGCTGGTCGAGCCGGGGGGCGCTGGAAAAGGAACTGGCCGCTCGCGAGGCGCAGGTCGCGCCGATCCGCAAGGCCATTGCCGAAACCCCGATTCAGGATCTTCCCGCCCATCCGCAACTGATGCAGGCAGCGGTCGAGGGTGGGCGCGCCGCCTTCCGCGTGCATTGCGTGCAGTGCCATGGATCGGGCGCGGCGGGGTCCAAGGGCTATCCCAACCTCAATGACGACGACTGGTTGTGGGGCGGCGATCTGGCGGCGATCGAAAAGACGATCACCGACGGCGTCCGCAATCCCGACCATGCCGAAACGCACCAGTCGCTGATGCCCGCCTTCGGCAAGGATCAACTTCTGCAAGCCGCGCAGGTGGACGATGTGGTCGCCTATGTCCGCACCATCAGCCATCAGGACAAGGCCAGCGCGGCGTCGCAGCGCGGCGCGGCGATCTTCGCGGACAATTGCGCGGTCTGCCATGGACCGGACGGCAAGGGCAGCCGCGAACTGGGCGCACCCAATCTGACGGATGCGATCTGGCTCTATGGCGGCGATGCGGGCAGCATCCACGACACCGTCTGGAACAGCCGCCACGGCGTCATGCCCCGCTGGGACGACAAGCTCGACAAGGCCACCATCCGCATGCTGGCAACCTATGTGCACAGCCTGGGCGGCGGCGAAGCCACGCCCGCGACAGTGGCGGCCGCCGATGCCGCGCAATGAACTTTCCTCCCCGTCCATGACGGACGGGGACAGGAGGATGGCATCATGCTGACGCCCGGAGGATCGGCCTCGCTCTACGAAAAGCGCAAGGGCGTCTATCCCAAGGCGGTGGACGGCTTCTTCCGCCGCCTCAAATGGGCGATCATGGCGGTGACGCTGGCGATCTATTGGGGCACGCCCTGGATTCGCTGGGACCGCGGCCCCTATGCGCCCGATCAGGCGGTTCTGGTCGACCTCGCCAACCGCCGTTTCTACATGTTCGACATCGAAATCTGGCCGCATGAATTCTATTATGTGGCGGGCCTGCTCATCATGGCGGGGATCGGGCTGTTCCTCGTCACCTCGGCGGTCGGGCGCGCATGGTGCGGCTATGCCTGCCCGCAGACGGTATGGACGGACCTGTTCCAGCATGTCGAACGCTTCATGGATGGCGACCGCAACGCGCAGATCCGCCTCGCCAAGGCGCCGTGGAGCTTAAGCAAGCTGGCCCGGCGGCTCGCCAAATGGTCGGTCTGGCTGCTGATCGCCTTCATGACCGGAGGCGCATGGATTTTCTACTTCGCCGACGCCCCGACGCTCCAGCATCAATTCTGGACCGGCACGGCCGCGCCCGTCGCCTATATCACCGTGGCGGTGCTGACCGCGACGACCTTCGTGCTGGGCGGCTTCATGCGGGAGCAGGTGTGCGTCTACATGTGCCCCTGGCCGCGCATCCAGGCAGCAATGCTGGACGAAAAATCGCTGATCGTCACCTATAAGCACTGGCGCGGCGAAAAGCGCGGCAGCCTCAAGAAAGCGGAAGCGCATCCCGGCGAATATGGCGACTGCATCGACTGCAACCAGTGCGTCGCCGTATGCCCCACCGGCATCGACATCCGCGAAGGATCGCAGGTCGGCTGCATCACCTGCGCGCTCTGCATCGACGCCTGCGACAAGGTAATGGAACAGGTCGGCCGTCCCCGCGGCCTGATCGACTATTGCACCGAGGAGGATGCAGAGGCCGAGCAGAAAGGGGCAACGCCCCGTCCCGTGCTGCGGACGCTGCTGCGTCCCCGGACCATTGCCTATTTCATGGTCTGGTCGGGCATAGGCGTCGCCATGCTGTTCGCCCTGGGCGCGCGCACCCGCGTCGACATCAGCGCGCAGCAGGACCGCAATCCCATTTTCGTGCGCCTGTCGGACGGCACGATCCGCAACGCCTATACGGTGAAGATCCGCAATATGGAGGCGCGACCGCGCCCGATGGAGGTCAGCGTCGAAGGACTGCCGGGCGCGCAGCTCTGGACGGACACCACCGCCCGCGAACAAGCCACCCCGACGCTTTCCACCACCGTCCCCGCCGACAGCGTGGCCAAGCTACGCGTCTTCGTGGCCCTGCCGGGGGGTGGCGACGCGCGGCAGGATTTCCATTTCGCGGTCCGCGCGCTCGACAAGGAAGGCGGCGGCGACCGCGAACCCGCCCGTTTC
>JASGDV010000040.1:0-7535 GCA_049841255.1 Sphingobium sp. | reverse complement strand
TAGCCACCAGAGCGCGCGAACGGCAGATATCCAAGCTCATCGAGCACCACCAGGTCGAGCCGGGAGAGCTGTCCCGCCAGGGTCCCGCCCTTGCCGAGCCGGGTCTCCTCTTCGAGGCGTGTCACCAACCCTCAGCCAAGGAGCAGACGACATGGACCATGACCATCCCCCCGAACCTCCCGCCAATCAGGCGGCCCAGGCCTTCGCCCAGCTTGGCGAGCGCGTGGCCGCCATGGAAGGGCAGATGGCGGCAATGCTCCGCGCCTTTGAACAGGCCGCCGCGCAGCAGGGACCGGACCACAACGCCACGCTGGTCAAGCTGGCGGGCAATATGGCCGAAGTCGGCAAGCGCATGAAGGCCGTCGAGCAATCGGCCTTGTTGCGCATGTCCCCGGAGGCGCTGGCCGAGCATATCGTGACGGCCGCCGATATGGCCCGCAAGGACGACCAGCGCGCCATCAGGGAATTGAAGGAACTCGCCCGCGACACTATGACCGCCATGCGCAACGTAACCGGCCGACTCCGCGACCGAACGGAACAATGCTGGCATATGGTCTATGCCGCAGGCGGCGCGGCGCTGGCCGCATCGCTGCTATGGCTGGCCTGGCCCGGTTGGGCCGCGAACGTGGCACCCGGTAGCTGGCACTGGCCCGAAAGCGTCGCGCGCCGAGCGCTGGTTGAGCCGACGCTATGGGATGCGGGCATTCACCTGATGCGCACCGGCAACCCGCAAGCATGGCAGGCCATCGTTGATGCTGCCCGGATGCAGGACGACAACCACGCCGTATTGACCGCCTGCGAGCGGACAGCGACGAAAGCGAAGAAGCCCATCCCCTGCACGATCACGGTCAAGCCCGCCTCATGAGTGATCGCCGTCCAGATTCCGCCGCAGCCGATCACGGCTTGTCGGTTTGGGCCGGAGCGCGAGCAGGCTCTCCCCGGCGAGGCCCAACCCTTCCATCAGCGCGCGGGCGACCAGCTCGGCCCGCTTGTAGATACCGTAGCGCCGTTTGGCCGATGACACATAATATTTGGCGGTGGTTTCGTCGATCCCGAGTATCCGCCCGATCTCCCAATCGCTCTTGCCGAGCGCGACCAGCGCCGTGCATTCCGCTTCCCGGCGCGTGAGCCGGGTTCTGGCATGACTGCCCTCAGGATGGTGCAGGCACAGGGCCGCGCCATAGGCGAACGCTCCGATGATCCGCAGCGCCGTCAGCATCGCGGGCGTGGCCTCGACCGGGCGCGATGAGGCGAAGGGGCAGGACGCCACCGCCTCGCCTGGGCAATGCAGCGGCACCGTGACGCCATGGGCAAGGCCATAGTCGCGCGCCATGTCGAACAGCGCCGCTTGCCGTTCGTCCGGCGCAACGATGCCGAAAATCTCCCGCCACTCGAAAGGCTTGTGCCGGATCGCGCTTACATCATAGACCGGATCGAACAGATAATAATGGCCGTCGATATAGAAGCGCACGAAATCGGCCGGGTAGTCGGTGACGATCAGCGCACCGTCGATCACGCGCGGCAAACCGCCATGTTGGACCAGCGCGACATGATCGAAACCCATGCGCCGCGTCACTCCTCCCAGTTCGCCCCGCAGCGCATCGAGCGATGGCGCGGCCTCGATCCGGGCGACCGTGGCGAGCAGATCGGGTTCGGCCTCCATGACATCCTCCTATTCGGCGCGCGGCGTTCTGCGTCCGCTTCGCCCATCGGTTGCTTGCAATCAGGCGCTCATACCGGTCTCCGTCTGGCCGGTGCATGAGGCGATCGGCGATGGCGGGAGGTGCAGCCGCACGCCCAGCGCGTCGAGCGTGCCCGCGCAATGCACCACGGTCATGGTCAGCGTGGCGTCGGGATGGAAGGACTGCCGATAGCCCGCGACCCGTTGCGCCTGCGCTAGCCAGCCCAGCAGGGCGAACTCGCAGAGGCTGAGATACGGCGTTCCCGGCCGGTGGATCACCAGCGCATTGCGAGCGGCGAGATCGCGGAGCTTGCCGAACTGCGCGCCCAGGACCAGCGCGGCATCGACCTCCCGTCCCACTTCGCCCCGGATCAGGCGGATGACGCGCTGCTCGGCCGACGAGCGGCGGCGCAGCGCCAGCCTTGCGGAACGCGGGATGCCGGGGAAGGCCGTCGTCCGGTTCATCGGCGAGCCGTCGATAAGAAGTATTCGACGGGGACCACCAGTTCGAGTGTGTCGCCCGGTTTGTCTTCGGGCGGCCTAGGCAGCGGCGACGCCCGTTTGGCGAGCGCCACCGCTTCCCGGTCCAGTTCGGGGAAACCGCAGGAGCGTTCCAGCCGCACCGACAGCACCTTGCCTTCCCGGTCCATGGTGAAGCGGATATAGGGCACGCCTTGCTGCCTCTGCGCTATCGCGGCGCGCGGATAGCGGCGCTGTTTATGGAGCGCGGCCAGAACGCGCCCTTCCCATGAATCGGGACCGTTGCTGGCCCTCTGCGGCGCGGGCGGTGCGGGCAGCGTCTTGGGCGCGGCGGTCTCCGGTTCCTTCGGGCCGGGATCGGCGGGCTTGGGCACCGTAACCGGGACCGGCACCGTGATCGGCGATAATTGGACCTTGCTCGGCTCGATCGGCCGTGCCGGTTGCGGTTCGGGCTGCTTTTCCTTCTTCTCGACCGGCCTTGGCGCTTCCGTCTCTTGCGGAGGTGTTTCCGGTGGCGAAGCGGGCGGCTTCACGTCGAACACCGCCAGCGCGGACGGAGCCTGGGGCACTGTGTAGTAAGTCCGCCATGTGAACAGTGCGCCGACAAGGATCAACAGGCAGACCATCGAGACGCCGCCCATGCCGAACAGCCGGGTTTGCAGGCTCATCGGCTGATCGCAATAGCGGGTCGAGCGTTCCCATACCGGTTCGCCGGACGGCGGCACCGCCTCCGGCGCATTGTGTCCGCCGCTCGTCTCCGGTGAATCGAGAGACGCGTGCCGGTCGAGATGGCGAACCACGGTCACGGCATCAGCAGCCATGACAGCGCCGCCAGCGGGACGGCCATGCCGATCAGCCAGCCCCACGCCCGCTTCACGCTGCGAGCATGGAACATAGCGATGGCGATGGCGGCGAAGATCGCGAAGCTGGCGATCGTGGCGGCTGTCACCGCTTCGACCCGGTTCATGCCAAGCGCCGCCATCACCAGCGACAGCGCCACGGTGGCAAGCGATGCCAGTCCATAAGCGCCGAGCGTTCCGGCCACCACGCGCGAAGTCACAGCCCAGCGACGACGCGCGCTATCTCCGGGCCGGATCATCGACGAGCCTTTCGCATGATGCGGTCGCGATTGGTGTGGACGGTCACGACCAGCGTGGCGGCGATGGTCAGCCAGCCGAACCACGCCACCGTGCCATAGCCCCAGCCGAAGCCAGTCCCGGCAACAAGGAAGGCTAGCGCCAGAGCCGCGAAGCCGGCCAGGCGCAGGATGCGGCCGACATGCGGGGACAGCTTGAGGCCGAGCCAGTCGCCTTGATGGCGCGGCATCGCCAGCAGCAGCGCGGCGAACCCGCCCAACGACAGGACAAAGATTGCCGCGTCCGTCACGCCGCCACCTCCGCCAGTTCGCGGGCCTTGCGGCGCGGCGCGACCTTGGGCTCGTGCGCGGCGACCTTCCATGCGGCCAGCGCAGCGGTGGCGGCGGTTGCCAGCATCACGCCGTCGAAGCCGACGAATATCCAGTCCCGCGCGATCAGGCTGGGGACCATGCCGCGCGATGTGGTGAGCGCGTTCACCACCGGGACCAGTGCATAGAATGCGGCGCAGATCGCCAGCCCCTCGATCCATGCACGCTTCGCCGATCGCGTCAGCGTCCAGACGAACAGCGCGCCCCACGCAATGAACAGGCTGTTGATCTCCCACTCGGCACGGTGCGCGAATTCCACTGGTAGCAGTCGGTTGGCGAGGAAATAGACCGCGATCCCGGCGGGTGCTCCGGCGATCACGCCGATGTTGAGGCGCTCGACCAGCCGGAAGCCGAAATGCGGCCGCGCCGGATCGGGTAGCTTGGCGCGGCGCTTCACCGTCCAGAGCACCAGGCCGCTGGCTACCATCACCGCGCCGCCGACGCCCGACAGGAAATAGAGCCAGCGGAGCGCTGGCCCGGCAAAGCGGCCTCTATGCAGATCGACCATGATACGCTGGCTGGCCCGTGCTCCACCCCGCGGTGGCGGCGACGCAGTCAGAACTTCGCCCGAACTACCGTTCAGGCGGACAGGAGGAACCCTGTTTCCCAATCGGCTCCCGGCGGCTCCGATCTCCACTACCGATGCGGCGTCGCCGGGATTGCCGATAGTGATGGAGCCAGGAACAATGCCCACTAGGCCCGCGCTCGCTCGCGCAACCAGTTGGCTGATCGGCAGCAGCGGTTTCTGGTCGCCGCTGGCCTCGACCTTCGGCGTGCGCGGAGAGGATTGCTTGTGGAACGCATCCTGGCTTGAGAAACTGGCGTTGATCGCCCAAGGCATCAGCGTGAACAGCAGCGCGACCAGCCCGGTATAGGTCATCATCAGAAAGAAGGGCAGCGCCAGCACCGCCGTTACATTGTGGGCATCGAGCCAGCTTCGTTGGCCCTTCCCGAAGCGCAACATGAAGAAGTCGGTAAAAATCTTCTTGTGCGTGACAATGCCCGACAGGATCGCGACCAACATCGCCATGGCCGCGCCGCCGACGATGTAACGCGCCCACATGCTCGGCAGGTAATGCAACTCGTAATGAAAGCGGTACAGGAAACGGCCACCTTGCGTCTCGCGCACCGTGATTTCCCGACCGGTGTTGGGGTCGAGCGTAACCTGCCGCCGGTCTGACCTGGCTTTCCCTTTCCCTGCCCCTTTCCCTTCCGGTGTCCAGGAGATCTTGAACCCGTCGCCGGATCGGGGCGCCGGCAGTGACAGCCTCCAGCTTCTGGCCCCCGCCGCCCGCGTCCGAAGAAGGTCGTCGGCCGCATCGAGCGCACGGGCGGTCACCAGGCCGGCTGGCTGCTCGGGCCGCATCCAGCGGGAAACCTCCTCCTGAAAGAAAGCCACCGTGCCGAACAGGAACACGAGGAACAGAACCCAGCCGGGCAAAAGCCCGGCCCAGCTGTGAAGGCTCGCCATCGACTGCCTGAAAGTCGCCTGTTTCGCCGAGCCTTCAGGTGGACATGCCTTCGCCATGCGCCGGTTTGCCGTCCTAGAAATTGTAGGTGGCCGACAGCGTGACGTTGCGCGGTATGGCCAGGTACATCGCACCTGAGCGCCCCACCCAGTAGTTCCGATCGAACGCATTGACGACGTTCATGCGTACGACGATAGGCTTGTCGTTCCAGGGGGAGTTCAGCGTGTAGCGGGCCCCGAGATCGACCTGTGTCCAGGAAGCCGCGGTGCGGGTATTGGCTGCATCGATATAGGTTTTGCCACCATATAGGAGGCGGCTCGTCAGGGTCAGGCCCGGAACGAAAGGCAAATCCCACTCAGCCCCCAGCGTGCCTTGCAGCCTCGGGATGCCGGCGGCACGGTTGCCGTCGTTGGCCCCACCGGCCGTTTTGAGCAGCCGCGCGTCGATGGCCATGAGGCCGCCCGTCAGGCGGACCCCGCTTACGGGTTCGCCGAACATGTTCAACTCGATGCCGCGATTGCGTTGTTCGCCATCGAGGGCATAGGTCGGCAGCGGGGTGCCCGCGATACTGATGGCCGAGGGTTGCGTGATCTGAAACAGGCTGACCGTGGTCATGAGCGCCTGGTCCCAATCCACCTTGATCCCGGCTTCGTATTGCGTGGATTTATAGGGTGGCAGAATCTCCCCTACGTTGGCGTAGCTGGTGGATACGACCGTGCCTGGCTGTAAGCCCTGCACCGCGTTGGCATAAATGGACACATTGTCATGCGGCTTGACCACCAGTGCGACACCAGGGCTCCAGGCATCCGAAGCATATTCGGCCGTTTGCAGGCCGGTCGTGGTGTTGAACGATTTGCTTTTCACGCTCTGGCGCCGCACGCCGACTGTCAGTTGAATGCGCTCGTCCAACATGGACATGGTATCGGCGATGCCGAAACTCGAGCGATCATTGTCGCTGGACTTCCGGGGATCGGATGCCACGAGGTCCGGGTCGGGCTCGGGAATCACGACGGCAGGGGCATACAGATTCCCCACCACGCCGATGGTACTCGTTACAGTAGGCGCGGACTTGGACAGGACGTTGATGAGGGCTGCGTTCAGCGTCACCGCATGCGACACAGGCCCGGTATCGAACTTCGCGCGCAGGCCGAGCACACCCGATTTGGTTGTGTTGATGGTGTCGTACAAGCCCGCGGACGCAACGAGCCAATCGCCCTGGGCGTTGATCAAGTTGGCGTTGGTGATCAGGGCCTTGCTGTGGGACCTGTTCATGCCGAACGCCGCATAAGCCGTGATGTCCGAAGTCAGATCGAGGTCCCCGCGCACCATGCCGAATGTGCTGTAGTTGTTCCAGTAGGTCCACGGCGCAAGGTAGTTGGGGCCATCGCCGAGCGTCTGCGGCAGGGGCACGTCGGCATTGATCCGCAGATTGCGCTGCAAGGCATCGGTTTTATACACCTGCCGACCGGCATCGATCGACACCCGCGCCCCGTTGCCGCGCCAATCCAGCCCGATGACGCCAGAGACGTGCTTGGCAGTCGAGGGCTTCGCGGGCAGGCCGCCATCGGCATAGTTGCCGTTGAAGCGGATACCGAACTGCTTGTTCTTGCCAAAGCGCTGGCCCACATCGATCATGCCGCCGAACTGCGAAGGTGAGGCGAATCTGGCGGTCACGCTGGCGTTGGGGACATCCTGGGCGCGCTTGCTCACTATGTTCACCGTGCCGCCGATGGCTTCTGTGGTGGGCATGCCGTTGATGAGGGCACTGGGGCCCTGGAGCACTTCAACGCGCTCGGCCCAACTGACACCCACCACGTTGGCCGGGAGGATGCCAGTCAGTCCGTTGAGCGAAAATCCTCCTGACAGGGAGCCCGGCGTGAAGCCGCGCATGGTGAAGCCCGAATCGTTGCCGCCAGAGGTCGATCTGTTCATGGCGATCGACGGAGAATTGATCAGCACATCTTCCAGCGCCTGGGCCTGCTGATCTTCGATCAGTTTGCTGGTGAAGCTCAGCTGATTGAACGGTGTGTCCAGCACGTCCTTGTTGCCGAGCATTCCAACCCGAGCACCGCGCGCGACCTGACCGCCCGCATAGGCTGGCGGCAGATCGCCGATGTCGGCCTGCGGAGGGATGTAAGCACCCGCCGACGCTCCTTCGCCCTCAACCCGCACTGGCCCAAGCCGGATCGCGCCATCTGCCGATTGCGGAGCGGGTTCCAGGGTGAAGATGTTGGGGCTGGTCTGCCGGAAGGTAACGCCCGATCCGGCCAGCAGCCGGGAAAGGCCCTCCGCTACACCGAACTGCCCTTTGAGCCACGCCGAACTACGCCCCTGGGTCAGCGCCGCGTCATAGAGGATTTGCGCGCCGCTCTGTTCGCCGAAACTGTTGATGGCGTCAGCGAGCGAGCCAGCGGGAATGTCGTAGGAACGGACAGTCTGT
>JASGDV010000039.1:0-22234 GCA_049841255.1 Sphingobium sp. | reverse complement strand
CTGGGCGACCGGCGCAGCGAGCAGCGCGTCCGCATCGTGCGCGACGGCGCGGAACCGCGCCGCAGGGGGCGGTGATGGCCGATCCCGCCGCCATGCCCGTCCAGCCCGTTCCGCCGCCGGCCGCCCAGCCTGGTCCACCGCAGCCCGCGCCGCAAGCGCCACCGCAGCCCACATCCGCGAATCCCGCCGCCTTCCAGCTTCGCGGGCCGGCGCCGCGCGTCATGCGTCTGTCACGGAAGGCGCTCGCCACGCTCGGTGTGGTCGCGGGCCTCGGGATAGCGGGTTCACTCTACTATGCGTTGAAGCCGCCAGGCGAACAGGTAGGGAAGGAAGTCTACAACACCGGGGACCGCACCGCCGCCGAGGCCATTACGTCGGGGCCGAAGGATTACGGCCAGGTCCCGAAGCTCGGCCCCAGGCTCCCCGGCGATCTCGGCGGCCCGATCGTCTCCGCGCGGGAGCGCGGAGAGAATGTGCCTGTGCCCACGGTCGGCGCCCAGCCCGACCCGCGCGCCCAAGCCGCGCGCCAGCGCATCGCCCAGGAACGCGACGCCGCCCGCACCAGCACCGTGTTCCTGGGCGGCAACAGCGCCGGGGCCGGTGCTATGCCATCCTTGCCCGGACTGGCGATAGCAGCGCCGGACACCGCCGCTCCGCAATCCCCGGAGCAGCAAGACGGCTCAGCTGCGCAGGGCGATCAGGCCGCAAAGCGGGCGTTCATGGCGCAGGCATCGAACCAGCGCACAGTCAGCGCCGAGCGGCTGACGGCGCCCGCTTCGCCCAACATCGTGCAGGCGGGCAGCATCATCCCCGCCGCGCTCATCACCGGCATCCGTTCCGACCTTCCCGGCCAGATCACCGCCCAGGTGACGCAGAACGTCTATGACAGCATCACCGGGCGCATCCTGCTCATTCCGCAGGGCGCGCGACTGATCGGCGAATATGACAGCGAGGTCGCCGCGGGGCAGACCCGCGTGCTGCTCGCCTGGGACCGGCTCATCATGCCGGACGGCCGCTCGATCGTTCTGGAACGCCAGCCCGGTGCCGACGCGGCCGGATATGCCGGATTGCAGGACCGCGTGAACCAGCATTGGGGCAATCTGCTGAAAGCCGCCGCCATCTCGACCCTGCTCGGGGTCGGGACCGAGCTGGGCGCCGACAGCGAGGACGACCTGACTCGCGCGCTGCGCCGCGGCTCGCAGGACACCATCAATCAGACCGGCCAGCAGATCGTGCGGCGGCAGCTCAACGTGCAACCGACGCTCACCATCCGGCCGGGACATCCGCTCAGGATCGTCCTTACGAGAGATTTGATCCTCGACGGCGCGACACACACAGGAGTAACGCGATGACGAAACTCAAGCTGGGGCCGATCGCAGAGGACAAGCCTGTCAAGCTGACCGTGGAACTGCCCGCCACCGTGCATCGCGATCTCGTCGCCTATGGCCGTTATCTGAACAGTCAACATGTCTTTGTCTCATTCGCAGGAGAAATCACATGGCGCAATTGAGACTTGGCCCTCTGCCGAAGAACCGCTTGTGCCGCGCCCTGCCGTCCGCCTCCGTGACGGCCATCTCGGCATTGAAGCATTCGTCGCCGCGCACGGACCCCTCCATGCATTGCGCCAGAACCTGCCGCGCCTCGTCGGGATGCGCCGCGAAATAGGCCTTGCCACGCGGCCCGGCCGGAGCAGCGGGCGCCGGGCTGGCGACGATCGCCGCCTGCTCAGGTGGCGCGATCACCGGCCGGAGCACGAAACCCGCGCCGAACCCGAAGATCAGCGTGACCAGCACGATGATGAGTGTTTTGCTGCCTTGCGTCATGACGGCTCCTTTCCCAAAGACCGCTCTCAAACCCTGTCAAATCGCGCGGCCCGGTGGTTGCGATCCGGCTTGTTAACGTCGCATGTCACTGTCTCGCGCGTTCACGGAATGTCGAACGACAGCGCATGGCGGTCGCGCACGAAGGCCAGGAACCTCCGCAGTGCGGGATTGCCATTGTCCTTTCGCCAATAGCCCGAGTAGCTGATCAATGCGGGGCCCTGTTCGCCATGGACCGGCCGATAGACCACATTGGGATAGCGCGCGCCGGTCCCGCCCTCGCATATGATCGAAAGCGCGAGCCCGCCGCCCAGGATGCTCAAAATACCCTCGCGGCTGACATGGTGCATGCTGATGTCCGGCTGCACGCCGGCGACCGACAGCCGGCCGATCAGCATGTCGTGGATGTCCGGGCCGGGGTCGGTGGCGGGGAGCAGGAAGCGTTCGCGGCGCAGATCGGTCCAGTGCAGCGGATCATGGTCCGCCAAAGGGTGACCGGCCGGCAGGGCGGCCATCACCCGCTCGCTCCAGAACATCTCGTGCTGGAAACCGTCACAGGGAGCGTCGCCCACTAGAATCGCGATGTCGATCTCGTCGGTATCGAGCCCGGCCATCAGCGCCTCCCGGTCGGCCTCCACCCCGTCCAGTTCGACGTCGGGATGGGCATCGCGCCAGCCGAGGATGGCCGCGCGCAGATTGCCGGCCGAAACGGCGTTGTTATGCCCGATACTGAGCCCGCCGGCGCGGCCTTGCCCGGCCGCACGCATCGTCGTCACCATCCGGTCCGCGCTCGCCACCATCGGCCGGGCGCTGCGGATGAACTGCGCGCCTGCGATGGTCAGAGAAACGCCGGAGCGGGACCGGTTGAAGATCCTCCCGCCCGCTACACGCTCCAGCTTCAGGATGGCTCGGCTCAGTGTCGACTGCTCGACATCAAGCAATCGTGCGGCGCGATAGAAACTTCCGTGATCCGCGGCAGCAATAGCATATCGAAGTTGCTGGACATGGAATGGCACAAATTAAAACTCAATGTCGAAATAATAAATTTTCTAAATCATGTTATTTATATATCATAAGCGAAAAAAAATTCGAGCATTATCACCAAGAATACGTCTCTTAGATAACTCTGTTAGGGTGGATCGGCGGACTAGTGATCCCATCTCCTTTTCACCCAGCGGAAAAGGGTAATCCGTGCCAAACATCACATTTTGATCTCCCATAATTTCAACCAAGAATTGCAATGCCCGGTGGTCGAACACTGCGCTGTCGACGTGCATACGCTTGAGATAGTAGGAAGGGGGGTGGGGGCAATCTTTACGTACGATATCGCGCTGATGCCAAGCGTTCTCCACGCGACCGAGAAGATAAGGAAAACTACCTCCGCCATGAGCAAAGCAGAGTCGCAGCGATCTCGGCAATCGTTCGAAAGCTCCCGAAAGTATGAGGCGCAGGATCGATAGCTGGGTTTCAGCGGGCATACTTACCAGCCATGGCAGCATATACTCGTCGAAGCGCGAAGACCCGGTGCCAAGCATGTCCCATGGATGGACCAAAACGGATGCATCTAACTCTGCGGCTCTCTCGAGAAAGGCGATCAAAGCTTCATGGTCGAGGTCGCGATCACCGACATGGTTGCCAATCTGAACACCCCGGTGGCCCGCCGCTACGCACCGCTCCAATTCACGAACGGCGGCATCCGTATCCTGCAGCGGCACTTGGCAGAGCGCGTGCAGCCGCCCTTCGCCCGCATCGCAGATCTCCAGCGCGGCGTCGTTGAAAATCCTTGCCAGTTCCAGCGCTTGATGAACTGGGCGGCCATAGCCGAACAACACCGGGGTCGCGCATAGCAACTGTTGATCCACCCCGTCGCGGTCCATCTCGCTGAGCCGCACACCGGCATCCCAGCACGCATTGTAGACGGGCCGAAAGGGCCGTCTGCCGATCATCACAGTCGCCGTGCCTTCGTCATCGTGTCGCATCCAGGGCCAGTCGTCGCCTCCGAAACGTTCGGCGAGATCGGGCCACGAGCGGGGGAAAAAATGCGTGTGAATGTCGACTATACCGGGCATCACAACGTCGCCCAGCCGGCCGGCGGCTCTTTGCCCGGGTGCATGACACCGCAATTCGGGCACGTTCGGCGCGCCTCGTTTGCATAGAAGGCATCGAACAATGGCGGCAGATCTTTCACAATATCCGATAACGTGACCTCAACCCGGGCGACCTTCGCGCCACAGTTGAAGCAATACCATTCGAAGCCGTCAGTCATGCCGGGCAGTCTGGCACCTTCGAGAACGAGCCCGACCGACGACGGGTCCGGCCGCTGTGGCGAATGGGGGACATGGGGCGGCAGCAGGAATACGTCACCCTCCGCGATATGGATATCGCGGAGGCCCGTGCCGTCGTGGATCTTCAGGATCATGTCGCCCTTGATCTGGTAGAAGAATTCCTGAACCGGATCGTCATGGAAGTCGACGCGCTTGTTACCGCCGCCAATGATCTGCACAATCATGCCGGACTTGTCGTCGAACAGCAGTTTGTTCGACACCGGAGGCTGGAGGAGGTGCCGGTTTTGTTCGATCCACGCGCTCAGTTGGAACGGCGGCTTAGCTGGCGGATGATTCATGTACTTTCTCTCGATGTCGCACGGTCGAGCGGAATCAGGGCGATGGCTTTCATCTCGACCAAGAGAAGAGGATGGGGCAACTGATGCACAGCGACGGTTGTGCGCGACGGCCCACTTGCCGAGAAATATTCCGCGTAGACTTCATTATAGCCGCCGAAATCGTTCATGTTGACGAGGAAGCTGGTCACGTCGACGACATCGGCGAGCGTGCCCCCGGCAGCGACCAGAATCCGACCGATGTTAGTAATCACGGCTCGCGTCTGCACGCGTATGTCGAGCGCTGCCACGCCCATTGCATCTACGGCGGCACCATCAAAGCCGTTGTCCGGGCGACGGCTGCTGGTGCCCGACACGAAAACGAGATCTCCCGCTCGTCGGAAATGCGGGAAATGTCCGCGCGGGGCGGCGGCGCCCACGACCAGTCCGGTCATGCGTGGCCGCCGTGTGCTGTGAAGCCCGTCGTGCCGAGCCGCTCGACCTCGAGCGAAATATGCCGTCCCGGCTCGACCGGCACAGCCGCGGTTGCCGCACCTGCTAGGATGATCGAGCCACTTTCGAGTTCGCCGCCGCTTGCACCGTACCGCGCGACCAGGCGGGAGGCGGCGACCAGAGACCGGAGCGGATGGCCCAGCAACGCCGCGCTCGATGCGTAATGGCGCGGCCTGCCATCCACGCTCAACATCATGCCCAGGTTAGCGGTATCGATCGTGCGCGGTCGCCATGGGCCGACGACGACAGCGGCGGATGAGCAATTGTCCGCCACCACCTCTTCATGGGTGAAGCGGAAATCCTTGTACCGGCTATCGATGATCTCGATCGCGGGCGCCACCGCCGCGACCGCCTCCAACGCCTGCAGCGGCGTGATGGGGCCGGAGATGGGCCTGGCCAGAAGGAAGGCGATCTCGGGCTCGGTGCGCGGGTGGATGAAGGCCGACGTATCGAGCACACCGCCGTCCTCGACGATCATCGCGTCAGTCAGCCGTCCCCAGATCATGTCGGCGACTCCCATCTGGGCCATCTTCGTGCGACTAGTGAATCCCATTTTCAGCCCGATCACCCGCTCACCGCGAGCCATCCGCCTGGTCACCGACTCTTTCTGGGCGGCATAGCCGCAGTCGAGATCGAACGGGGGATCGAACTGCCCGGTCGGCATCCGATCAAGACGTGCGGCATCCAGTCTGTCGACGATGGCCGTGATATTCGTGCTCATCCCTGCCTCTCCCTTGCCAGATCGAGCGCTAGGTCGACGATCATGTCTTCCTGTCCTCCGATGAGCCGGCGGCGACCCGCTTCGATCAGAACCGTACGGGTATCGAGACCGAAGTCCGCCGCCGCTCTTTCCGCATGCCGCAGGAAGGAGGAATAGACGCCTACATATCCGAGGCTGAGCGTCTCGCGATCGACACGCACGGGTCGGTCCTGCAGCGGCCGCACGAGATCCTCGGCCGCGTCCATCAGCGCGAACAGGTCCGCACCGTGCGTCCAACCCTGTACGTCAGCGGCCGCGACGAACACCTCCAGCGGCGCATTGCCGGCGCCCGCACCCATCCCCGCCAGCGACGCGTCCACCCGGACGGCACCGTTCTGCACCGCGACCAGCGAGTTGGCAACGCCGAGCGACAAATTGTGGTGCGCGTGGATGCCGCGTTGCGTTTCGGGCCTGAGGACCCGATCATAGGCCGAGAACCGTGCCGCCACGGCATCCATCGTCATCGCACCGCCGCTGTCGGTCACGTACACGCAGTGCGCACCATAGCTTTCCATCAGCACCGCCTGCGCGGCCAGCGCATCGGGCGGGCTCATGTGGCTCATCATCAGGAAGCCCGACACATCCATGTCGAGCGCCCGCGCCGCCTCGATATGCTGACGCGCGATATCGGCCTCGGTACAATGCGTCGCGACCCGGACCGAACGGACGCCGAGCGCATGTGCGCGCTTCAGATCGGCGATGGTGCCGATCCCCGGCAGCAACAGCGTGGTCAGCACCGCATGTTCGAGCACCTCGGCGACGGCGCCGATCCACTCCCAGTCGGTGCAGGCACCGAAGCCGTAGTTGAACGATGAGCCCGCGAGACCGTCGCCATGGGCCACCTCGATTGCATCCACGCCCGCCTTATCCAGCGCACACGCGATCGCCCGAACATGATCCACGCCATAGCCGTGGCGGATTGCATGCATGCCGTCACGCAGTGTGACGTCCTGTATATAAAGTTTTGGAACTGCCGTCATGCCGCCATCTTCCCGGCCCTGTACACGGCGATCTTTTCCGCAGTTCGCATCGCCGCAGAGGTCATAATGTCGAGATTGCCCGCATAGGCCGGAAGGAAATGCGCCGCGCCCTCAACTTCCATAAAGACGCTCACCTTGAGCCCGGTGAACTCGGCATCCATTTCGGCAATGCGGAGTGGCGCGTTGGTGCCGATGCGCTCGAACTGCACCGGCTGTTTCAGCCGGTATCCCGGCACATAGGCGGAGACGTCCGCGACCATCGCCTCGACGGAGCCGACGATCGCCGCGCGATCCGCATCGTCGGTCAGGCAAAGTACCGTGTCGCGCATCATCAGCGGCGGTTCGGCGGGATTGAGAACGATGATCGCCTTGCCCCGGTCGGCACCGCCCACCTGTTCCAGAGCCCGCGCCGTTGTCCCGGTGAATTCGTCGATATTGGCGCGCGTGCCGGGTCCGGCCGTACGCGAGGCGATCGACGCTACGATCTCCGCATACCGCACTCTGGCGACGCGCGCGATGGCGGCGACGATCGGAACAGTGGCCTGCCCGCCGCAGGTCACCATGTTGAGATTGTCGGCATCGAGATGCGAGTCCCCGTTGACGGGGGGCACGACGTATGGCCCGATCGCTGCAGGCGTGAGATCGATTACGATCTTTCCTGCCGCCCTGAGCAGGCGATCGTGGTGCGCATGCGCACCCGCTGACGTCGCATCGAACACGATCGCTATGTCAACAAACCCCGGCAGCGCGAGCAGACCGTCGATGCCGCTGGAAACCGTGGCAATACCGAGCTCAGCGGCACGGCGCAATCCTTCGGATATCGGGTCGATGCCGACCAGCGCCGCCACCTCCAGCCGATCGGATAATCGGATGATTTTCATCATCAGGTCGGTACCGATATTGCCCGACCCAATGATCGCAACCTTAACCCTGCCGCTCATGCCGCCACCTCGCTGAAGACCGCACGAACCGAACCCAGCCCGGAGATCGTCGCCTCATATGCACCACCGGGTACGACCGGAACCATAGGTCCCAACGCGCCACTCAGGATCACATCGCCTTCGCTCAGTCGTTCTCCCTCAGCGATCAGCCGTTCGGCGAGCCAGAGCACGGCGTTGAGTGGATTGCCGAGACATGCTGCGCCGCAGCCGGTCGCGACCGGATCGCCCCTGTGATCGAGCCGCATTCCGCACAGACGCAGGTCGATGCGGTCGATAGATACGGGGGCACCGCCCAGCACGAACGCGCCTGAAGAGGCATTGTCAGCGATCGTATCGAAGATGGCTATATCCCAGCCTGCAATCCTGCTGCCGACGATTTCGATCGCGGGTAAGACGAATGCCACCGCCGCCGCGACATCAGCCATGGTAAGCCCAGTCCGGGTCAGGTCACGCGCCATTACGAAAGCGATTTCCGCCTCCACGCGCGGTTGCAGTACAGCATCGAACGCGATCTCGGCGCCGTCGACGATCGCCATATCGGCGAAAAGTGCGCCGAAATCGGGCTGGTCAACCTTCAACTGCGCTTGCACTGATTTGCTGGTCAGGCCGATCTTGCGGCCAACGAGCCTACGCCCCGAGGCCAACGCACGCTCGCGATTGTGCTTCTGCACCGCATAGGCAGTGGTGATGTCGGGGCGATCCACCATGTCGCGCACTGGCGCACAGGGAACCCGCTGTTCGGCGGCGTTCCGCAAGATCGCCGCAACCTCCTCGACCGATGTGGTCACAGCTTCACGCAAATATTCATGGGCTCTCCGTAAAAGCCAAGCGAATGTATACCACCCTCGCGGCCCAGCCCCGAAAGGCGCATACCGCCGAAAGGGGTACGCAGGTCGCGAAGGAACCAAGTGTTGACCCAAGCGATCCCCACGTCCATCCGCCGCGCCACGCGATGCGCCCGTGCGAGATTCTCGGTCCAGACAGCGGCTGCAAGACCGTAGTGTGTGTCGTTTGCGAGGTGGACCGCTTCCTCCTCGGTATCGAAGGGAGCGACATGGGCCACCGGACCGAAGATTTCCTCCTGCACGCATCGCGAGGATTGTGGCAACCCGGTTAAAATGGTGGGCTCGATCCAGCTTCCCGCATCGAGTTCGTTGTCGAAACGGGGCACGCCGCCGCCAGTCACAAAGGTAGCCCCCTCGTCGCGGGCGAGTTGGTAATAATGGAGAACCTTGTCGCGATGGTCGTGGGAGATGAGGGGGCCCAGCGTGCAGGACGGAGCATCAGGCATGGCTGGAAGCAGCCGCTCTGCGCGCTCCTTGAGTCCGGCAACGAAGCATTCGAAGATCGGGCGCTCCACGTAAATGCGTTCGGTGCACAGACAGACCTGCCCACAGTTAAGAAAGGTAGACCGCGCTATGCCGTCAATTGCCTTGTCAATATCGGCATCGGCAAAGACCAAAGCTGCATTCTTCCCGCCCAGCTCGAATGACACCGGCTTCACGCCCTCTGCTGCGGCACGCATAATAGTAGCGCCGGTGCTGCTTTCGCCGGTGAATGTAATTGCATCTATGCCGGGATGACGCGTCAGGAACTCCCCCGCAGCGCCAGCCCCATGGCCGTGGACCAGATTGAACGTACCGGCGGGCACCCCCGCTGCCTCAATCACCTCCGTAAGCAGAGTAGCCGTCGCCGGCGTTTCCTCTGAGGGTTTGGCGATCACGGCATTACCCAGTGCAAGTGCAGGCGCAACCTTCCACGTCAGCAGCAGGAACGGCAGGTTCCACGGCGAGATGATCGCGACAACACCATGCGGCTTGCGCACTGTGTAGTTGAGCGCGCCCCTTCCATCCTGTGTCTCGGTCTCGAAGGATGCTCCCGGGTCGTTCCCGACGAGATCAGCGAACATTCGAAAATTGGCGACGCCTCGGGGGATGTCGAGCGTGCGAGCCTGCGCTACTGGTCGGCCGGTATCGCGCACTTCGGCGGCGACAAATTCTTCGTACCGCGCTTCGATACCATCGGCAACGGCGTAAAGCAGCCGCCGCCGCTCCGATAAAGATATCATGCCCCAAACACCTTGCACGGCCTGCCGTGCCGCCGCTACCGCTGCATCAACCGTAGCCGCGTCCGCCTCCGCCACGCGAGCGATCACGTTGCCGTTGAGTGGTGACCGCTTTTCGAATGTGGAAAACGGAGCAAGCCATTGCCCTCCGACAAAGCAACGGTACTCTGCGACGTGACGAGAACGCGAAAGATCGTGGAAAGCAGAAGACATACCCGAACTTTAAAGACTCGCTACCCCCTCAACAATTGATATAAGTCAACGTCCGTTATCAAAAATCTGGATGTTGCGCTTCATGAGCAAGTTCGAGCATTGGGTAAATTTCCGTCATTTTCGCCTCGTCGTCGCCATCGACGAGCACGGCAGCATCTTGCGCGCCGCAAATGCCTTGGGTCTAGCTCAGCCGACTGCGACCAAGCTTCTGCAGGATTTGGAGGAAGCGCTGCACTCCCGCTTGTTTACGCGTAGCAGCCGTGGCGTCGAGGCAACCGCACTCGGCACAGAACTGATCCGGCATGGCCGTGTCCTGCTCGCGCAGCTTGGACACACGTCGCAAACGCTCGAAGCGATGTCGAAGGGACTTGCCGGACACGTGGTTCTCGGTACACTGCTGACGGCGTCGAGTTATCTTCTGCCGACCGCCATCGCTCGGTTGCACAGTCGCCGACCCGACATCACGTTAAAGGTGATCGAAGGCACGAACGATCAGCTGATGCCGCGATTGATGTCTGGCGAGTTGGATCTGGTCGTTGGGCGCCTTTCCCAATCCCGCTATCGCAACGACGTCGAGCAGGAGCCGCTGTGCATCGACTGCGCTTGCATTGTCGCACGGCGTGGACACCCGCTGACTAGCGACAAACCAAGGCCACTTTCGATGTTGCAGCATTGCGACTGGATTCTTCCGCCGACTGAAACGACGCTACGGCGTCAGTTCGTTGCCGTTTTCAACGACGAAGGGTTGGTCGCACCTAAGGCCACCATAGAATCGGTCTCATTCCTCACCAATCGCGTGTTGATCCTCAGCACCGATATGCTCGGTGTCTGGCCGCGCGCCTTGGTCGAGAGTAGCCGGGAGAAAGAAGATTTGACAATTCTCCACACAAGCTCACCTCGTCAGGTTGGCGCGATTGGCATCTCACGCCGCCGCGACACTCTATTCTCGCCCGCAGCAGAGGCATTGATCGCCGAACTCCGCCTCACCGCAGCAGATCAGAACGAAGGATAATTCCGTACACGCGGATGTGAGTTGTTGCTTCAGCCACCCTCGGCCGACGAGATTGGGTCGAGTCCGACCACCAGCACGGGAGCCTCGGTCGTGAGTGTCAACGAACTGACCAGAGCGTCGAATTGCACGGCGTCCAGAGGGGCCAAACGCAAGGCCTTTTGGTCTTCGCGGAGATGAACCTCTGCCTCGCCCCTCGAAATTAACACAGTGGAATGAGCCGTCATCACAACCGTTTGCCTGTGAGCTGGGCCGATCCGGACGATCGAAGCCCGCCATCTTCCCCGCGCCACCATCACGTTGAGATCGCGCACGTGACCCATCAGGGGCTCGCCGGCGGCTGCGACGTCGCCGGAGAAAGGATAGGGCGGGCTCTGCGGGCAAAGTGTAACTGCCTCCTCGCTGACGGTAAGTTTCAGCGTTCCGTCCAGCATGGTGAGGATCCGATCAATCCCCGGAAACATCGAAAAGTGCGCCGCCTCTTTAATTTCCGCGATGCTTATCCGCCAGAGAAAGGCGGCGGGGCCGCTTCCCGGCGGAAATGCAGCCACCTCATATGTTACGCCCCCTCCGTTCTTCCATGGTCCTGATATGCGTCGGGTCGCAGGGAGAAACGTTACCCCCTTCATGCGATCGCTGGCAGGTCGAGGCCTTGTTCGCGTGCACAATCCAGCGCGAGCTGATAACCCGCATCCGCGTGGCGCATCACGCCGGTGGCGGGGTCATTCCAAAGCACCCGCTCCAGTCGGCGCGCGGCGGCCTCAGTGCCGTCGGCGACAATCACCATGCCGGAATGCTGCGAGAAGCCCATTCCGACACCGCCTCCATGATGGAGCGAAACCCACGTTGCGCCAGAGGCTGTGTTTAGCAGGGCGTTCAGCAGCGGCCAGTCCGAAACGGCGTCGGAGCCGTCTCGCATGGTTTCCGTTTCGCGGTTGGGGCTTGCGACCGATCCGCTGTCCAAATGGTCGCGCCCAATAACGATCGGGGCTTTGATCTCGCCGGAGGCGACCATCTCGTTGAAAGCCAGGCCAAGCCGATGACGGTCGCCCAGTCCCACCCAACAGATCCTTGCGGGGAGCCCCTGAAAGCGGATTCGTGAGCGCGCCATATCAAGCCACCGGTGCAGCGACGCATTGTGCGGTAATAACTCCTTCACCTTGGCATCGGTGCGGTAGATGTCCTCCGGATCACCCGACAATGCGACCCAGCGGAACGGTCCTATGCCACGGCAGAACAATGGCCTGATGTAGGCAGGTACAAAGCCGGGAAAATCGAACGCGTCTACTACCCCTTCGTCCTTTGCCACCTGGCGGATGTTGTTGCCGTAATCGACTGTAGGAACCCCCATCGAGCGGAATGCGAGCATAGCGCGAACATGCGTTGCCATAGACTGTTTCGCGGCAGCGGCGACCACCTCCGGTTCCCGTTCGCGTCGCTCGAACCACTCCGCTACTGTCCACCCCTCCGGAAGATAGCCGTTCACAGGATCGTGCGCCGATGTCTGGTCCGTTAGCAGGTCTGGGCGGATCCCTCGTTGTACCATCTCCGGTAACAACTCGGCGGCATTGCCGAGCAGGCCGACAGATACGGGCCGGCCATCACGGTTCGCCTGCTCCACGATTGCCACTGCCTCGTCGATCGTCTCCGCAGAGCGATCGAGATAGCCGGTGCGAAGACGCATCTCGATCCGGCTCGCCTGACACTCGATCGCAACGCACGATGCCCCTGCCATTACAGCCGCCAGCGGTTGTGCTCCACCCATTCCGCCAAGCCCTGAGGTCAGGAGCCAGCGGCTGGAGAGATCGCCCCCGTAGTGTTGACGCCCCATCTCAACGAATGTCTCGTAGGTTCCCTGCACGATCCCCTGACTGCCGATGTAGATCCAGGAGCCAGCCGTCATCTGCCCGTACATCGCCAGTCCCTTGCGATCCAGCTCCCCGAAATGCTCCCAGTTCGCCCAGTGCGGCACTAAGTTAGAATTCGCCAGTAGTACGCGCGGCGCATCGGCATGGGTGCGAAACACCCCCACGGGCTTACCCGACTGGATCAGTAGCGTCTGATCCGGCTCTAGCCGTTTCAACGTTGCGACGATCTTGTCATAGCTGTCCCAGTCACGCGCAGCGCGGCCGATGCCACCATAGACAACGAGTTCTTCGGGTCGCTCGGCGACATCTGGGTGAAGATTGTTCATCAACATACGGAGCGGCGCCTCCGTAAGCCAACTGCGAGCGGAAAGCACGCCACCCGTGTCAGGATGGATTACGCGGGCATTGTCGAGACGGTTCATCATTGTCCTTTCAGTTATGAGCGAAGGCAAGGCATGCCTCGAGGACGTGCGCGAGTGTTTGCTGCATCGTCGCCGCTCGCTGACCAGAATAAGGGCTCGGCCATGTGCCGGGAGCGATCGCAACAGATTCGTCCATGTAACCCCTGCACGCGAGTTCCATCTGAATCGAGTGGACGCCATCGGCCTGCCGACCATAGTGTCGGGTAGTCCAGCCACCACGGAATCGACCGTTCAGGACATAGGAAAACCCGCTGTCCCGACACACGACGCCCACGGCGTCGGCGAGTGCGAGATCGCAGGTGGCGCCATTGTCAGTGCCAAGGTTAAGGTGCGGCAATTCCCCTTCGAATAGCCTAGGAATTCGCGAGCGGATCGAGTGGGCGTCGTACAGCACAACGCGAGAGTGCAAATGCCTCAGCCGCCCGATCTCGGCAGCTAGCGCTGCGTGATAGGGATCAAAATAGAGGCTACGACGCCGCGCGATCTCGGCGTCGTCTGGCACATTATCGTGATAGAGCGGGTCCCCATCGAAGGTGGTCGTAGGACACAGTGCGGTGGTCGCCTGACCCGGGTAGAGCGATGTACCGGACGGATCCCGGTTGACGTCGATCACGCTACGAGAAACGTTGGTGCGGACGATCGTCGCGTCCATCGTCTCCGCAAAATCGTAAAGCCGCTCGATCCACCAGTCAGTGTCACGAAGCGCCAGCCACGGCGATACGAACTGCGACTCAATATCCGGTGGGATGAGCGTACCGGTATGGGGGAAACTGACGATTAGAGGGGCCGCACCCTGCCGCACCTCCAGCCAACGGGTTTCGAGGACGTTCATCGTCCCCTCCATATGCGTGAGTGCAGCGGATTGAAGCCGATTCGGTACACCAGTTCGCGTGGATGCTCGATATCCCAGATCGCCAGATCGCAGCTCTTGCCGGTCTCCAGTGTTCCGATCTCGTCGCCCAGCCCGAGCGCCTTGGCGGCGTTCCGTGTCACCCCGGCAAGGCACTCAGACACTGTCATGCGGAACAGCGTCGCAGCCATGTTCATCACCAGTAGCAAGCTGGTAAGTGGTGAGGTGCCGGGATTGCAGTCGGTTGCAAGCGCCATCGGTACACCGGCGGCCCGAAGCGATTCAACGGGTGGCAAGCGCGTTTCGCGTACGAAATAATAAGCGCCTGGCAACAGGGTCGCGACGGTTCCCGCGTGAGCCATCGCGGATACTCCCGCTCCGTCAAGATATTCCAGATGGTCTGCTGAAAGCGCGCCATATCGTGCAGCAAGCGCGGCGCCGCCGCTGTTCGACAATTGCTCCGCATGGATTTTAACGGGTAGCCCGTGGGACACGGCAGTGTTAAACACGCGTGCGGACTGTTGGGTGGAGAAGCCGATCGTTTCGCAGAATATGTCGACCGCATCGGCCAAATTTTCGATCGCTACTGCCGGTATCATCTCGGCGCATAGCAGGTCAATATAAACATCGGCGTGGCCGACATATTCCGGCGGGACGGCATGCGCTCCCAGAAACGAGGTGGCGATGCGCACGGGACGCTCTCGCCCAAGCGTCCGTGCGGCCCGCAACATCTTCATCTCGTCTTGTAGGGAAAGTCCATAGCCCGACTTCACCTCCACCGTCGTAGCTCCCTCAGCTATCAGTGCGTCGAGCCGAGGTAGCGCGGAAGTGACAAGTTCCTGTTCGCTCAGCCGGCGCGTTTTCTGCATCGTGGAGGCAATTCCGCCGCCGGCGCGAGCAATCTCCTCGTAGGATGCACCGTCGAGCCTGAGTTCGAACTCCTGCGCGCGATCCCCCCCGTGGACGATATGAGTATGTGGATCGATCAGACCCGGAGTGATCCAGCGCCCCTCGCAATCGATTTCTTCGGCAGCCTGAAAAGCCGGGGCTTCATTAGCGGGTCCGACATGGCAGATCCTGCCCCCGGTGGCAGCGACGATGCCATCCTCGACGATGCCGAGCCCTGCGGTTCCTTCCGCAAACGTCGCCAGTCGTGCGCGACGCCAGATCGTGTCGCACTGCATTTGCTCCCCCCGCTTGAAACTATAAAGCTCACCCCCGCTATAGTAATGTATAGACATAATAGCAAGTGTTGGATTATGTCGTTGGCCATGTCGGGAAGCGTTTTCACAATCTATGCTGCAGAGGCGCTGCTGCCGCAGGGCTGGGCCAGCAAAGTGCGTATCGGCGTGCGTGACGGCCTGATCGTTGGCGTCACCGCCGGTTCGCCGGCGCAGGATGGCGACGAACGGCAGGACATTGTGATCCCGGGCCTGCCGAACGTCCACAGCCACGCCTTCCAGCGGGGACTCGCTGGCCTCACCGAAGCGCGGGGAAACAGTTGCGACGATTTCTGGAGCTGGCGACGACTCATGTATCAGTTCGTAGACCGTATCGAACCCGAAGATCTCGCGACGCTTGCAGAGCTCGCCTACATTGAGATGCTCGAAAGCGGGTTCACCCGCGTCGCCGAATTCCACTATCTCCACCACCGCCCGGACGGTGCACCCTATGCGGATCGCGCCGAGATGGCGGTAGCGATCGGCTCCGCCGCCGCAGCAGCCGGCATCGGGCTGACCCTGCTGCCGGTGCTCTATGCTCATGCAGGCTTCGGGCTGCTACCGCCGCGTCCCGAGCAGCGCCGTTTCCTCAACACGATCGACGATTTCGGGATGCTGGTGGAGGATAGCCGCCGCATCGCGAATCGCCTGCCCGATCTTATCGTGGGGGTCGCGCCCCACAGCCTCCGCGCGATCGACGCCGGGCACCTCGACCGGCTGGCCGGCCTGGCCCGCGACGCGCCGATCCACATTCATGTCGCCGAGCAGGTCGCGGAAGTGGAGGATTGTCTCGCCTGGTCCGGCGCGCGTCCGGTGGAGTGGTTGCTCGACCATGCGCCGGTCGACCACCGGTGGTGCATGGTACACGCCACGCACATGACCGACACGGAGGCCGTAGGGCTCGCACGGAGCCGGGCCGTCGCGGGGCTTTGCCCGATCACCGAGGCCAATCTCGGCGATGGCATCTTCAACGCCGCGCCGTTCCTTGCGGCCGGGGGCGGCTATGGCGTGGGCTCCGACTCGAACGTGCTGATCGACGCGACGGAAGAACTTCGGCTGCTCGAATACGGGCAGCGGCTCACACGACGCGCGCGCAACGTCCTTGCCGCCGGTCTCGATTCCCGGACGGGAAACGACGTCTATTGCGCGGCTCTCGCGGGGGGCGGACAGGCGGTCGGCGTGCCTTCGGCAATCGCCGCCGGTTTGAGCGCCGATCTGGTTAGCCTCGATCCGCACCACCCGTCGATTACCGCGCGGCAGGGCCCTGCCCTGCTTGACGGGCTGATCTTCGCTGCCGGCCGATCAGCCATCGACTGCGTATGGCGCCGCGGAACGAGGCTCGTCGCGGCTGGCCGACATCGTGGCCGCGAAGCGATCCTACCGCGCTACCGCGCCGTACTCGCCAAACTGACGGCCTAAACGTGCGGTCGCACCTCGTCGTCGACACCGCTCGCCCCCGCGCGACCGTGCTCAAGCCAAAAGGAATCCCGATAATGATCGAACCGACTGCGCAAACGCCTGTTACCGTGCCGGACCGCACCTGGTGCGAAGCGATGGACCGTGCCGATCCGCTCGCGCCGTTGCGCGAACGCTTCGATCTCCCGACCGGCGTCATCTATCTCGACGGCAATTCGCTGGGTGCGCAGCCGCGCGACGCGAACGCCCGCGCGCAGGATGTGGTCACGCGCGAATGGGGAAACGATCTGATCCGGAGCTGGAATAGCGCGGGATGGTTCGACATGCCCGTGCGGCTTGGCGACAAGCTCGCCCCGCTGATCGGCGCCGGACACGGCGAGGTCATCGTCTGTGACTCGACGAGCCAGAACCTGTTCAAGGTCCTATCAGTGGCAGTCACGATGCGGCCCGATCGCCGTACTCTGATCCTCGAAGGCAGCAACTTCCCGACTAACAACTATATCGCGGAGGGCATCGCCGCGGCGACCGGCGGGCGGGTGTCGGTGCGGTTGTGCGAAAAGGACGCGATCGCCGGTGCCATCGACGAAAACTGCATCGCCGTCGCCATCACGCATGTTCACTATAAGACCGGCCATCTGCACGACATGGCGGCGATTACGGCCCGCGCACATGCGAAGGGAGCCCTTGCGATCTGGGATCTGTGCCACAGCGCCGGTGCGATGCCGGTCGACCTCAACGGTGCGCAGGCCGATTTCGCGGTTGGCTGCACCTACAAATACCTGAATGGCGGACCGGGTTCGCCCGCGTTCCTCTTTGTAGCTGCGCGCCACCAAGGAGAGGGAAGGCAGCCCGTCACCGGCTGGTGGGGTCATGCGGCGCCATTCGCATTCGAACCCGGCTATCGGCCGCAGTCCGGCGTACGGCAGTTCCTGATCGGCACACAGCCGATCCTGTCGATGGCGCTTGTCGAGACCGGCCTCGACATTCACCTCGCTGCCGACATCGCGGAAATCCGTACCAAGTCGATGGCGCTGACCGATCTGTTCATCCGTCTTGTCGAACAACGCTGCGCAGGCATGGGCTTCGATCTCGCGTCGCCACGAGAAGCGGCTCGACGTGGCAGCCAGGTGTCGTTCAGGCATGTCGATGGCTATCCGATCATGCGCTCCTTGATCGCAGTGGGTGTGATCGGAGACTTCCGCGCGCCCGACATCGTGCGCTTCGGCTTCGCGCCGCTGTACAATCGCTATGTCGATGTCTGGGACGCCGTCGAGCGACTGGTGGACATCATGCGCAACGGTATCTGGCGGCTACCTGAGCATCAGCAGCGAGACATCGTCACCTGAGCACCGGCCGTCGGGAGGGGAAAGATGAAAGAACAGGATTGTCTCGAACGCGAACCTGGGCTGGAGCGCGGTCTCACCAAATCCCAGATCACGATGATCGGCATCGGCGGGGCAATCGGAACGGGCCTGTTCATGGGGCCGGGCATCGCGATCGGCTATGCCGGCCCCGGTGTGCTGGTCAGCTATGCAATCGCTGCCCTGATCGCGTTGGTGATGGTGTTAAGCCTGTCCGAGATGGCCGTTGTTCATCCGACTGCAGGATCATTCGGCACTTACGCCTAAATCTATCTCGGTCCGATGATGGGCTTCGTGGTACGCTACACCTACTGGATGCAACAAGTAACTGCTTATCGGCAGCGAGGCCGTGGCGGTCAGCCTCTATATGAGCTGGTGGTTCCCCGATGTACCGGTTTCGTTCTGGTCGGTTGGTAGCGCTGCCGCTGTCGTGTGGGTCAACACGCGAGCCGTGCACAATTTCGGCTCGGTCGAATACGCTCTCACGGTCATCAAGGTTTTGGCGATAATTGCCTTCATCATCATCGGCCTCAGTCGCATCTTGGGTGTGGTTGGGGAACCCATCGGACTGTACAATGTCACGGGTTTGCCGGGCGGTTTCATGCCCCACGGTTTGGCGGGTGTGTGGATGGCCGTGCTGATGGCACTGTTCTCGTTCATAGGCCTCAAGTTCGTGGTGGGTACCGCGAGCGAAGCGAAAGACCCCAGGACGGCGATCCCCGTCGCGCTGCGTACCATGGCGGCGCGGCTGTTTCTGTTCTATCTCTTGGCACTGTTCGTCACGGTGGCGTTCCAACCTTGGACCCAGTCCGGCGTGAAGGTCGTCAGCAACAGCCCAATGATTGCGTGCTGGCGAGCGCGGGCATTCCCTGTGTTTCGGGCGTTATGAATTTCGTTGTCGCGACGGCAGCACTCTCCGCGATGAATACCAGCCTCTATCTCGGCTCGCGCATGCTGTTCTCGCTCGCGCGCGGCGGCTTCGCACCGCAGATGTTCGGCCGGCTCAACGCGCAGCATTTACCGATGCGGGCGACGGTGGTAACGGGCGGCTGCACGCTCGTCGCGGCAGCATCCTGCTCAGCCACCTGTCGTTCCGGCACCGTCTCCGCGACGCCGACCTGCCGGTGAGGATGCCGCTGTTTTCCCTACGCTCAGATCATCGGCTTGGCGCTGCTCATCGCGTTCGCGGTGACGATGGGGCGCGATGACGGAATCTGGCGTACCGCAATCATCACCGGCGTGCCGTGGACGATCGGCGTGGTCGGGGCCTATCTGATCTGGGTAAGGGTCGGAACAAGGGCCGTGCGGCATCCCTGCCGCCGCCGCTCTGGCGTCAGACCGCGCGTCCCGCACGGCCGCTCCGCGGAACGTGCCGGTCGATGACCAGGACGCCTCCGACCAGCAGCAGCAGGGCCACGGCGAGCATGCCGAAATACAAGGCGACCCCGTGCTCCCGCGCCAGCAGGAAGCCTGCGCCGAAGGTACTCAGGATCGCGCCAATCCGTCCGAAAGTGATCGAATAACCAATCCCCGCCGCACGGCACCGCGCGGGAAAGACATGAGCAGAGAGCGTCAACAGTGTCGCTTGCAATGCCACGACCGTCGCGCCGACGAACGCGAGCGCTACGAAGACTGGGCCAGGCGAAATGTTCGGTATGTCCAGCAGGGCTTTCCACAGGCCGAGCGCAGTTATCCCCGCACAAACCATAGCGAGAAGCGTCGCCCGCGACCCGATCCTTAGCATCACCCATGCGAAGGCGAACGACGCGGCCACACCCGTAATGTTGAGGATCATTGCGCCGCGGATGGCGCTGCCCATCGGAAATCCGGATCGGGACAGCAGGATAGGAACCCAACTCAGCAAGGCGTAGATCGCCATCAGCGTCGCGAAAAAGGCGATGCTCATGCCGATCGTCGATCGACGAAGGCCGGACCACAGCACATGATCCCTCCCTTCGGCCTTTGGTGGCGGCAGGAACGGCCCGCTGCCGGTCCCGCCCGCCTGGGAGATCAGCAGTGCGATCTCTCGGTCGCATTCGACGTGTTCCACTAATATGGTGGGAGATTCCGGCAGAGCGCGGATCATAGCGATGCTCAACAGCAATGGTAGCCCGCCCCCCAGCAGAAACACCGCTTGCCAACCGCAGGCCGGGATCAGCCAGGACGAGACGATCGCGCCGAGGAAGCCCCCACAGGGCACGCCCACCGAAATCACGGTAAGGGCATAGTTGCGTGTCCGGCCGGGCATCCATTCGGCGACCAGCGCCGTTGCATTAGGCACGGCGGCTCCCAATCCAAGGCCGGTAATCAACCTGAGGATGGCGAGGCTCATCACGTCCCTGCACATTGCCGTGAGCATCGCGGCGATCCCGAACCAGATCAGCGCACCGATAAGGGTGGGTCGCCGGCCGAGGCGATCGCCGATCACGCCGCCGATTCCTGTGCCGATGGCCATCCCGACGAGCGATGCCGCCATCGCGGGCGCCAACACGGCTGGTCCGACCTGCCATTCGGTCAGAATCGCGGGGCCGGCAAACGCGCCGAGTTGGACGTCGAAGCCGTCGAGGACAACGACGGCGGTGGTGAGGACAAGCAGCCGCTGATGAAACGGGCCGAAAGCGATGGCGTCTACGACCTGCTCGACCGGGACTGCGGAGGCCCGATGGGCTTCTTCGCGTTTCAACGCGGGCAAGGACGCGGCTCCGCCTCTTGCGAGTGATGCCATCGGCCGCCTTCTTCAGACATACTCGATCGCATGGAACAAGCCGGTGGCGCGAAGTACCGACCGAAAGACCGCCTCTGCCATCTCGCTGCCCGAAACGCCAACGGCTGCCTGCTGGCGCCGGATCGATAGAAGCGAACCATCCGTGCCAGCGGCATCTACCGCAAGCTCCAGATGGTCGATGCCCGGATCAGCCACTAGCCGGGCATGGCAGCGGTCCAGCCCCACCGTCGCCAACGCGCAGGCCACCATCGCGTTCACGTTGTGCGGATAGCGCGCCGCGATCTCGCGCACGCTGCCCTCGAACACGGTCGTTGTACGGTCGAGCGACGCCGGGTCCAGACCGAGGCTGGTGGGGGGCTTGCGGAAGGCGATGGTCACCTCCCTCCACATGGCCCGCCATTCCACGAGACTGTCCATTCCCACCAGTGCACCGTGCGGGATCAGGAGCGAATATCCCGATCGCCCCGCAGCATCAATAAGTTGTGCGCGCAATCCATCGTCGGCGAGAGCTGTGAGAGACAACGGCATGTAATCAGCAAAGGCGAGGAAATGCTCACCCCAGTGACGAGTCACCTCGGGGGTTGCGACCTCGACGATAATGTCGGGCGCGTAGTCCTGCGCGTCGCCGAGATCGCCCAGGATCAGTTTCTTCGCGACCCCCGCCAGCCGCTCCCGACTGCGGTTGTGGATAAAGGCGATGTCAAACCGGTCGCGATCGGCCGCGATGCGCCGGTAAAGCTCCGATCCGATGAAGCCGTAGCCGATCAGTCCGATCCGCTTCGCCACCGTTCAGCGCCTCCCGCGCTGTACGGCACCGGGGCGGAGGCAACTGTGTCCTGTCAGCGATGCGATGATCGCATCAATGCCATGCGCCGCGGTCACCGTATTGGCGCTGCCGCTGGCCGGATTGGGTGACGACGTGAACTTGACCGCCACGACGTCCGCTGCCGGATCAACGATCAGAAGCTGGCCGCCGAGACCATTAGCTGAGAACCGGCCGCATTGTCGGCCCGTAATCCACCAGAAACTCCTGTACGTTTCGCCGTCTTGACCCGGCATGGGCTGTTCGAACATCGATAGCGATCCTCGCCCCCGCGCCATGACGTCGGGATCGCCGCCTTCACGGATATCGCGTATCCAAGACTGGGGAACAATCTGGCGCCCGTTAAACCGACCACCGTCCTTCATCATAATTCCGAACCGCGCCATATCGCGCAGCGTGACGTTCAGTCCGGGGGACGCATATGCCTGCTGCTGGCCATCGAGAAGCATGTACGCATCTTGCTCCGCGCCCAGCTTCGACCAGATCTCGTCGGTCAGCAAACGCGAGAAATCCCGTCCAGTGGCGCGTTCCATGACCCATGCTGCCAACGTCGTCGACTGCGTGAGATAAAGGAAGGCGTGGGCGTTCTGCCCAGTAGGCCGTCTCAGCGTGCCCAGCCAGGCGCGCAGCCCCTGCGACCCTTCGGCAG
>JASGDV010000038.1:0-41662 GCA_049841255.1 Sphingobium sp. | reverse complement strand
TATTTCGGCTTCTTCATCTGGGCGCTGATCCATATCGTGACCTTCGTCCGCACCGAGATGATCCGGCGCGCCTGGCGCGGGCGCGAAGGAACGGACGAGGCATGGATCGCGCCGCTCGCGCTGGCGCTGCAACAGGGACATGTCGTCTACATGATCGGGTCGCTGTTCGTGGGGATCGCCTATCAACCGTTCATTTTCATGATGCTGGCGTTGCAGATCGGCCTCGACACCTATCTGGCCCGCAAGCGCCGCGACGCAGCCCGCCGCCCGATGATCGTGCGCGCCGCGCCCGCGAGGGAATTGACTGCATGAAGGGCGAATTGCGCGCGTTGGGCATCGTCCATGGCCTGCTCCTGGGGCTGGTGCTGGCCGCGCCATGGACCGGCGTGCAGGTCATGCGCTGGGGCGTGCAGGCGCTCTTCATCATGGGCGCGTTTCAGCTTCGGCTGGCGGACCGGCGCTTCGCGCCAAGGCCAGGGTGGCGCGGATGGACCAGCCATATCCGGATGGCGCCGCAAAGGCTGACGGCGTGGGCCGCGCTCGCCATCGGCGCGCTGATCGCCCTTCCTCGCGAACCGGGCGTCTCGGCCGCGATCCTCATGGCAGCGCTGGCGGGGGAATTGCTGATCTATCCGGTCTGCACGTGGCTGCTGCCACGCTTTTCCCGAAGGCAATTGGGCCTTTGCCTCGCCATCATGCTCCTGTCGAGCGCGGCCGTGGAAGGGGACATGCTTCGCCTGTCCATCCTGTTCGCCGCCGGGATCAGCGCCTGCCTGTTCTGGCTGCGCGGACCGGACGGAGACATGCATGCCTTCGCCGCGTCGCTGGCTGGCGCGGGGCTTTCGGCGCTCGCGGCATTACTTCGGCCGGAGACGGAGGCGGTCTGCGTTCCCGCCGCCATCATGGCGGGCATCCTCGCCCTGGCCCATCTGTCGATCCTGCGCCGTCACCCCCTTCATTGGCGGCCGGACAGGCGAACAGGCGCCGTCAGCCTGTCGCATCTGCCCCTTCGGTCGCGGCCTTTCTGAAGTCCCGGCCTTCCAACGCCGGAACGAAGCGATGGTCGGCGGGTTTGGAAGAGGGAAAGGAAAGCCGCCTTATTCCCATGCCCGGACATGCCATCATCCATTCTGACGACAGCCAGCCGGGCATCACGCGCCGCAAGCTCAAGCGAGGCTGGGCCTATTATGACGCGGACGGGACGCGCATCATCGACCGGGACGAGATCGACCGGCTGAACGCCATCGCCATGCCGCCCGCTTATGCGGATTGCTGGTTCTGCCCGTTCCCCGACGGCCATATCCAGGCAACTGGGCAGGATGCGCGAGGCCGCAAGCAATATCGCTATCACCCCGATTTCCGGGCGGAGCGTGAGGCGGAGAAATATGCCGGATGCCTTGCCTTCGGCCTGGCCCTGCCCCGCCTGCGCGCCCGGCTGGACGCCGATCTTTCCGGCCGGGGACTGCGGAAGGAAAGGACCATCGCCGCCGTCATACGCCTGCTCGACCTTGCCAAGCTGCGCGTGGGGAATGAGCATTACGCCACCACCAACAAGAGCTTCGGCGCGACCACCCTGCGCCGCCGCCATGTGGACATGGCGGGCCATCGCTGCTGCTGCGCTACCGCTCCAAATCGGGTCTTCTGCGGGAGATGACGGTGACGGACCGGCGGCTGGCGCGCTTCGTGCGCAAGCTGCACGACCTGCCGGGCCAGCATCTGTTTCAATATGTGGATGAAGCGGGCGAGGCGCGGCCGATCACCTCCAGCGACGTCAACGCCTATATCGCCGAGACGATGGGCGGCCCCTTCACCGCCAAGCATTTCCGCACATGGGGCGCCTCCACCATCGCCTTCGCCGCGCTGTGCGAAGGGCCAGTGTCGCTCAAACAGATGATCGCGCCGGTCGCCGACGCGCTGGGCAACACGCCTGCCATCAGCCGGAAAAGCTATATCCACCCCGCATTGGTCGATCTGTGCAGGAATGGGCAGGAAACGTGGCGCGCGGGGCTTCGCTTGCCGCGCCGGACGCGCTATCTCTCCCGGCATGAGCGTGGACTGATCGCGCTGCTGGAAATGCTGGCTGAGGAAGAACCGCTGCCCGCGGCGGCCTGATCCCCCTGACGGCACAAGCAAAAGGACAAGCATGGCGGACAAGACAGATGCGACCATCACCGGGCTGACCGGCCAACCCCTGAACCTGCGCCACGACTGGAATCTGCTGACCAACTGGATTTCCGATCACGCCATCCAGATCCTGATCGCGGCGGGCGCGGCCGTCGTCATCTATCTGCTGCTGACGGCGATGCGGTCCTTCGGCATGCGGATCAAGGGCAAGCCCGGCGATCATCTGGGCCTGTCCAACGTGCTGGGCCGCGCCTTCGCCCGGACGACGCAATTCTTCATGGTGATGGTGTCGGCGCGGCTGGTGGCCGGATATGCCGATCCGCCCGTCGCGCTGTACAAGACGATTGTCTTCCTCTTCACCATCGCGGCGGTCTTTCAGGCCGCGATCTGGCTGCGCGAGGTCATTCTGGGCCTGATCGAGAGAAAGGCCACGGGTGATGGGCATGCCGATACGCTGAACAACGCGATGGCACTGATCCGCGTGCTGGTGACGGTGGCCCTGTTCGCCATCGCGTCGGTGGTGGTGCTCGACAATCTGGGCGTCAACGTGACCGGGCTGGTCGCGGGCCTCGGCATCGGCGGCATCGCCATCGGCCTTGCCGCGCAGGGCATATTTTCCGACCTGTTCGCGGCGCTTTCCATCATCTTCGACAAGCCGTTCCGCCGGGGTGAGATCATCACCTATGACCAGACCACCGCGCGGGTGGATCGCATCGGCCTGAAAAGCACGCGATTGCGCGCGGTGACGGGCGAGAAGAAGGTCATTTCCAACGCCAATCTGCTCCAGAAGGAAATCACCAGCCTGCAGACGCTGACGCAGCGGCGGGTCAATTTCGCCATCGGCGTCATCTATCAGACGCCGGAGGAGAAGGCGGATGCCATCCCCACCATGTTGAAGGAAATTGTCGAGAAGGAAGGCCATATCTTCGTCAATGCGGGCCTTGTCAGCTTTGGCGCGAGTTCACTGGATTTCGAACTGAATTTCGACGTGCCCGATCCGGACAGGCATGATTATTTCCAGTCACGGCACCGGGTCGGCCTCGCCATCTGGAAGCGGTTCAACGCCGAGGGGATCGAATTCGCCTATCCCACGCAGACCAGCTTCACCGCCGCGCCGGACGGAACCGCCATCATGCCCTATCCCGATGTTCAGCCGGTGATCCGCGTCGACGACCGGGCCTGACCGCACCGATTCGGCCTGCCGCGAACCGGACTCGCCCTGTCCCCAAGACGTTGCGCGGGAGCGGCAGCCGAACCTAGTGCTCCACGCATGTGACATATGCGGGAGGCTGGAATGAACTTCGCGAAAATCCTGACAGGTGCCGCCGCCTTGACCATAGCGGGCATGACGCCCGCCGCCCATGCCGAAGGGCTGGGCGCGGAAGTGAATTATGGACGCGCGGACGGCCATTGGGGCACGGAAATCGGCGCGGGCTATGCCATGGGCATCGGCGGTTTCAGCCTGACGCCGGGGGCCGGCATCTATCTGCGCGATGGCGACGAACGGCTCTATGGCCGGGTGGAGGCGGCCTATACGCTGCCCGCTTCGGCTACCATCGGCATCGGCGCGCGTTTCAGCGGCGACAATACGCGTCCCTATGCAACGCTGGCCATGCCGCTGATCCCCAAGCTCAGAGTCAAGGGCAATGTCGGTCCCAAATATTATGCGGTCGGCCTGACGCTGGGCTACTGACCCGCGCCCCACAGGGTGCCGGGATGCAACAGGCCGTCCTTGAGAGCGAGGCCGCCGTCCCGGTCCTTCGCCAGCAGCAACGCACCGTCCAGATCGATCCAGTCCGCCCCCTGCGCCACCAGCGCGGCGGGCGCGATGCCGAGCGACGTGCCGAGCATGCAGCCCACCATGATGCGGAAGCCCCGCGCGCGCGCTTCCTTCGCGAGCGCCAGCGCCTCGGTCAGCCCGCCCGCCTTGTCGAGCTTGATGTTGACCGCATCGAAATCGTCGAGCCGGTCGAGATCCGCTCTGGTATGGCAACTTTCGTCGGCGCATAGCGGCAAGGGCGCGCGGACCCCTGATAATCGGCTTTCCTGCCCATGCCTCACCGGCTGCTCCACCATCTCCACGCCGAGTTCCACGAGCGCCCGCGCCTGCGCCGCTATGTCGAGCCCATGCCAGCTTTCATTGGCGTCCACGATCAGGCGGGCGGCAGGCGCGCCGCTGCGGACAGCGGCGATGCGGGCGCGGTCGCCCTCCCCCGTCAGCTTGCATTTGAGCAGCGAAAAGCCCTTTTCCGCAGCGGCGCGGGCATCGGCCTCCATGCGCTCGGGATCGTTCAGGCTGATCGTGAAGGCCGTGGCGAGGGGCGCGGGTTGCGAGAGTCCCGCCAGCTTCCAGACAGGCGTCACCGTCCGCTTCGCCTCCAGATCCCAAAGCGCGCAGTCCAGCGCGTTGCGGGCCGCTCCGCGCGGCATGGTTTCAAGCAGCGCATGCCGGTCGAGCGGCCCATCATAAGCATGAATGGCGGCAGCGCAGCTTTCCGCGCTTTCGCCTTCATAATAGATGGCGGTGCCCTCTCCGCGTCCGATCAGCCCATCTTCCTCTACGGTGCAGACGACGACATCCACGACCGTCTTCGCGCCCCGGCTGATGATGAAGGCGCCCGCCACCGGCCAGCGTTCGACAGTTGCGGAGTGGATGCGGATCATGGAGCGTTCCTGCGAGAGGGGAGCCAGAAGGAGTCCCCTTCTCATAAGGTCCTGCCCGTTCTTGTCCAATCTTGGCGGGGCGACGGAGGCCTTGGGTGGTTTGCGGACGCTCACCCCATTCGCCCTGAGCTTGTCGAAGGGTCACACTTCTTTAAACACGGTGCCTTAGGAAGGAACGGAGGTGGAAGTGTCCGCAATTGACCGAAACACACCATCGCCAAAGGTCCAAGCCGGACGGCCATTGAGGCTTGCGACATGGCCTGCTAAGCGCGGCCGTCATGGATGATAGAACTCAATCATCGCCCCGCGCCGCCGAACGGCCGCCGCTCGGCAGCCTTGGGATGGTGTGGGGTTTTGCCCGGCGATATCCCGCGCGTATCGCGGGCGCGGCGCTGGCCCTGCTGGTTTCCTCCGCTGCGACGCTTGCCATTCCCGGCGGGTTCCGGCTGGTCATAGACAAGGGTTTCATGGGCGGCGGCGATATCGGGCGCTGGTTCCAATATCTTTTTCTGATCGTCGTCGTCCTGGCGATCGCCACCGCGGTGCGATATTATTTCGTCGCATGGCTGGGCGAAAGGGTGGTCGCGGACATACGATCCGCCACGCAGGCCAATCTGCTGCGGCAGGAACCCCGCTTTTTCGAGGAAAACCGCCCGTCCGAAATCGCGTCCCGCATGACATCGGACACTGCGATCATCGATCAGGTCGTCGGCTCCACCGTATCGGTGGCGCTGCGCAATATCGTCACGGGGATCGGCGGCCTCATCTATCTGTTCGCGCTGGCGCCGAAGCTCGCGGCGTTGCTGTTGCTGGGAATTCCGGCGATCGTGCTGGCCATGGTCAGCCTCGGCCGCCGCGTCCGCAAGCTCTCGCGCAGCAGTCAGGACAGGCTGGCCGATGTCGGCAGCGTGACCTCCGAAGTGCTGGGCGCGATGAAGATCGTGCAGGCTTTCGGACAGGAGAAGCGTGAAGCCGCGCGGTTCGACAGCACGGTCGAAGCCGGTTTCGCGACCGCGCGCCGCCGCATCCTGCTGCGTGCTTTCATGACGGCGGTGGTGATCGCCCTCGTCTTCGGATCGATCACGGCGGTGATGTGGCAGGGCGCGGTCGATGTCGCCGCAGGCCGGCTTTCGGGCGGCAGCATCGCCGCTTTCGTGCTGACGGGCGGTCTGGTGGCGGGTGCTTTCGGTGCGCTGTCGGAGACATGGGGCGATCTCTTGCGGGGCGCTGGCGCGGCCAGCCGCCTGCACGAACTGATGTCCGCCGTCCCCCAGATCGTGCCTCCTGCCCAGCCAAGGGCTCTTCCACGCCTGCCCGAAGGCGCGCGGCTGGAGTTCGACAAGGTGCATTTCCATTATCCGACCCGGCCCGATCAGGCCGCGCTTAATGGCGTCTCACTGGACATAGCGCCCGGCCAGACCGTGGCGGTGGTCGGTCCTTCGGGTGCGGGCAAGTCGACCCTGATCCAGTTGGCCCTGCGCTTTTACGATCCCGACGCGGGCGAAATCCGCCTGAACGGCGTCCTTCTGAAGGAGATCGATCCGGCGGAGTTGCGCGGCATGATGGCGATGGTTCCACAGGAAAGCATCATCTTCGCTGCCTCCGCGCGGGACAATCTGCGTTATGGCCGATGGGACGCCACGGATGAGGAAATCTGGGCCGCAGCACGCGCTGCTAATGCCGAGGCCTTTTTGCGCGCCTTGCCGGAAGGGCTGGACAGCCATTTGGGCGAGGGCGGATCGCGCCTGTCGGGCGGCCAGCGCCAGCGCGTGTCGATTGCCCGGGCCCTGTTGCGAGACGCGCCCATATTGCTGCTGGACGAAGCGACGTCGGCATTGGACGCCGAATCCGAAGAACTGGTCAAGGACGCGCTGGAACGGTTGATGCGGAACCGGACGACCATCGTGATCGCGCATCGGCTGGCGACCGTCCGCGCGGCCGATCGCATCGTCGTGCTGGATGAGGGCCGGGTGGTCGAGCAAGGCGATCATGCTGCTTTGGTGGCTGAAGGAGGCCTCTATGCCCGGCTGGCGCGGCTGCAATTTCAGGATGGCGTTCCGGCCTGACTTGGTGGCTCATCGACGCCTACGAAACGCATCGCTTTCCCTCAATTCACGAGATCGAGGCGGGCCTGCTTGATGACGTGATCGAGAATGGCGGGATGCAGCGGCCTGTCGAAGATGCATCCGGATTCATGGGCCTGCGTCCACAGAACCACGGCCCGGCATCCTTCGAAACCCGGCAGGGCGATCCATAGCTCCTTGCCGGGATTGAGCTTTGCAAAGCTCTGGAGGCGAAAGCCCGTCAGCGACAGATTGGTGATCCGGCTGGTGAACCAATTCTCTCCCGGCCGGCGAATCCTGACATTGATCGACACGGATTGCCGCTCGGCTCCCCGTTCTTTCCGATCCGGCCCTGTCCGCCGCTCGGCATCTGTGGTCCGCTGTCGTGCCATAGCATGTTTTCTATGCACCCCTCATCGTAAGAAACAGGTTAACGCGCAGCGGCGGAGACAAGTCGCGCACAAAAAAGGGGCCGCCGAAGCAGCCCCTTCTGAAGGCAGAATCTCCCGTCCTTCAACGTGGAGAAAGGAGATTCTATCTCTTCCCCATCGCAATGGACGGATCAGAAATTGCCATATTGCTCGTTACCGACGAAGCCCAGCTTCGTAACGCCAGCGCGCTTGATCTCCGCCAACACCTCATCGACCACGACATAGCGGGTTTGGGCATTGGGTTGGAACTGCAATTCCGGCTCGACCGGCAGACGCAGCGACTGCTGCAAATACTGACGGAGCGTCAACAGATCGATCGACGAACCGTTCCACGTGATGATGCCGCTGGCATCAATCGCGACCTTGTTCTTCACAGGGTCGATCACGCTATCGGTCGGCGGCGTGTTCTGCGGCAGGTCGATCTTGACCGCGTGGGTCTGGATCGGGATGGTGATGATGAACATGATGAGAAGAACGAGCATGACGTCGATCAACGGCGTCGTGTTCATTTCCATCATCGGTTCGCCATCGTCTTTTCCGGCACTCATAGCCATCGGGCGATACTCCTAGAACTTTTACAGCCGCTGCGTGGTCGTGCCCGGTTCGGGTTCGGAGATGAAACCGACCTTCGGGAAACCAGCGCGTTGCATCGTGTAGATCGTGCCGCCGATGCAGCGGTAGGGGACATTGATGTCACCGCGAATATGCACTTCGGGCAGATCTTCGGGCGTCATATTCTCAACGCCGCCCGCTTTCTTGATATCCGCTTCCAGCTTCGCGACCGCACGATTGAGCAGCTCATCGGAGGAAACCCGGGTCAGGTTCCAATATACCGCGCAACTGCCGTCCGAACCGGACGTGACCGACAGGGAAACATTTTCCGGCTTCGTCGTCGTCGGCTCGAACGCCACCTTGGGGAGCTGCAGCTGAACCGTCTGGACGACGACCGGGACCGCGATGAGGAAGATGATGAGCAACACCAGCATGACGTCGACGAGCGGCGTCGTGTTGATGTCGGACATCGGCGTGTCTTCACCGCCGTCGGAGCCAACACTCATTGCCATTGATAATATCCTAACATGCGTCTCTATGGCGCCCCGCCGGACGAGGCCCACGGCCGGGCGGGAACCGGACGGTCGCAGCCGCCCGCCGGTTCCCGGACCGGCTTTTCAAGCGATCAGGCCTTGGTCGGCGCAGCAGCCGGCTTGGCAGCCGAAGCCGCAGGGGCAGCAGCGACGGACGGACGGACCGCGCCGTTCGAAACCAGATAAGCCAGCAGGTCGACGGTGAAGCTGTTCAGCTGCTCCGCGATCGACTTGTTGCGGCGCTGCAGGAAGTTGTAGGCCAGCACCGCGGGAACGGCCACGGCCAGACCCAGAGCGGTCATGATGAGCGCTTCACCGACCGGACCGGCGACCGCGTCGATCGAAGCCTGACCGGCGGCGCCGATCTTGATGAGCGCGCGGTAGATGCCGATAACCGTACCGAACAGACCGATGAACGGCGAGGTCGCGCCGACGGTCGCGAGGAAGGCCAGACCGCCACCGAGGCTGGAATTGATCTGCGCTTCCGAACGCGCGAGCGAGCCGTGCAACCAGTCATGCGCTTCGACCGGATCGGTCAGCTTGGTGTGTTCTTCCTGCGCCTTGATGCCGTCATCGACGATCTGCTTGTAGGCCGAGTTCTTCTCCAGCTTCGCCGCGCCTTCCTTCAGGCTGGGCGCGCGCCAGAAGGCCGCGCGGACCTTCTTGCCCTGGTTGATGACCTTCTGCTGTTCGATCAACTTGGTGAACAGGATGTAGAAGGTACCGACTGACATAGCGCAAAGAATGATGAAGACGGTCCAGGCGATGACGCCGCCCTGCTCGAGCGCTTCCATCAGGCCGTATGGATTGGCCGCCTTTGGGGCGGCGGCCGCTGCGATAGACATCAACATGTTCAAGACTTCCCTCTCAAATAGGATCGTAAGAACGGGAAGGCGGCATCGAGCGCCAGCCTTCCCATCACTGAATTACTCCGGCAACCGCCAAGTGATGCGGCCGTTATAGGTGTCAGCCATCGGCTGACCGTCGCTTCCCTTCGCCGGCTTGAAGCGCGCGCGCCTCGGCAGCAGACGGCAGGTGGCCTCATCGAGGTCGGCATGGCCGGTCGAAGAGGTGATCGTGCAACTGGTCACGCGGCCATCGCCATCGATTTCCAGCCGGAAACCGGCGGTGCCCGCCCGTTCCTCACGCTGCGCGCGGCTGGGATAGTCGGCATCGCTGAGCCAGCTGCCCGGCGCGGACCTCGGCGTCGCGCGAGTAGCGGCGACGGGCGGCGCTGGCGGCGGAGGAGGCGGCGGAGTAGCGACCGGAACCGGGTTGAACACCGGCGGAGGCGTACGCACCGTCTGGATCGGCGGCGCGGGGGCCGGCGTCTGCACGATCGGCGGAGGAGCGACGACCGGCGGCGGTTCGACCGGCTGGTCTGGCGGCGGCGGCGGCGGCTCCTCATCTGGTGGCGGCGGCTCCTCTTTCACGTCGATCACGTTCAGCTGTTCCGCCGCCTTTTTGACATATTTCATGCCAAGACCGGTGACGAAGGCATAGCCGAGAACAGCGTGAATCAGGGCGACGATAATGATCGAGATCGTGCGACTCGATCCTTGCGAGTGGTCAGCATAGGCCATTCGGCAACGACACTCCTTAACTCAGCTTACTGGTTGTTATTGTGCAAATCAGCCAACAGCGACCCAGGGGTGTCCGGGGTCTCCCGGTCATCCTTGGCCTATATCCGCCCCATTTGCTACCCTTCAAATTCCTATCGCGGCATCATCCGCCACGCAAACGCTTTATCGCTTCACCCGTTTGCGTTTACAAACAAACTCAGCATCTCGCCATGGAATGGCTTGCATGTGACATTGATGCAACGGATCGCCAGCATATGACGAACAAGACAGACAAATCTACCGGTGAGTTAAAAAAATTTTTCTGGGCATGCCTCATTTTCGCCCCGAACCCTGTGATTTGGGCATATCCCGGTGCCCAGGCCGCCCCCCCGACTCCCCAGTCCCAGGCGGCTCCGGGGCTATCCTATGCGGACATCGTGGATCTGGCCGACGCCGCGCCCGTCATCGTACAAGTGCGCATCCGCAACAGCCTTTCCCTGCCCGCCGATCGGGCCGGAGATGTGCCGCCGGGCTATCGGCGCCTGTATATCGAGGCCGATGTCACGGCCCTGATTCGCGGAGAAGGGGGGATCAACCCGACGGTCGCCTATCTTTACGATGCGCCCGTCGACGCGCGCGGAAAGACGGCCAAGCTGAAAAAGGCCCAGATGCTGCTGTTCGCCAAGCCGGGTGCGCGGCCCGGCGAAATCCAGCTGGTGGCGCGCGATGCGCAGATTCCGGCCACGCCTTCCGAAATGGAACGGGTGAAAAGCATCGTCTCCACGCTCGTGTCGCCGGATGCGCCGCCGCGCATCAAGGGGCCGGGCGATGCCTTCCATGTATCGGGGACGATCGCCGGAGAGGGAGAGACGCAGATTTTCCTCCGGACGGAAAATGGCGATCCCGTTTCCCTCTCCATCATAAGACGGCCCGGGCAGGAACCGCGATGGGCCGTGGCCCTTGGGGAAATCGTCGATGAAGCGGCCCGCCCGCCGCAACCCGGCAGCCTGCTCTGGTATCGTCTGGCCTGCGCCCTCCCCCCCGCGCTTCCCCCACAATCGGTCCGGACATTGTCCGCCCCCGACGCGGATGCCGCCAAGGCCGACTATCAACTGGTCATGCAGGCGCTGGGCCGGTGCGAAAGAATGCGGAGCGTCCGCTAGGCCGCCTGCTTTTCCTTGGACTATGGTGTCGGGGCCGCTATCAGCGCGGCCCTGACCTGCTGGAAGGATGAGGATAGGCCATGACAAATCTGCACCGCCATGCCCCGTTGCGCGTCGCGCTCGTCGGCCTGGGAACAGTGGGCGGCGGCGTCATCCGGCTTCTTCAGACCAATGGCGACCTGATCGCCCGGCGCGCGGGCTGCCCGATCCAGATCGTCGCGATTTCGGCGCGGGATCGCAACAAGGACCGGGGCGTCGACCTGTCCGCCTTTGAATGGGTGGACGACATGACCACGCTGGCGGCGCGCGACGATATCGACGTGGTGGTCGAACTGATCGGCGGCGCGGACGGTCCCGCCCTGACGCTGGCGCGGCAATGCCTTGCCGCCGGAAAGCCTTTCGTCACCGCCAACAAGGCGATGCTGGCCCATCATGGGCTGGATCTGGCCGCATTGGCGGAGAAGGCGGGCATCGCGCTCAAATATGAAGCGGCCGTCGCGGGCGGCATTCCCGTCATCAAGGGCATGCGCGAAGGCGCCGCCGCCAACGAGATCAGCCGCGTCTACGGCATCCTCAACGGCACCTGCAACTATATCCTGACCACCATGGAGAAGGAAGGGCGCGGATTCGGCGAGGTGCTGAAGGAAGCGCAGGAACTGGGCTATGCCGAGGCCGATCCCAGCTTCGACATCGATGGCGTGGACGCCGCGCACAAGCTCACCATCCTCGCCAGCCTGGCATTCGGCACGGAACTGGATTTCGACAATGTCGCCGTCACGGGCATCCGCCATGTGATCGCCGCCGACATCGCGGAAGCGGCCGCGCTGGGCTATCGCATCCGTCTGGTCGGCATGGCCGAAAACGGCCCCGACGGCCTGTTCCAGCGGGTGCATCCCATGCTGGTGCCGACCGACCATCCCCTTGCCCATGTCGACGGGTCGCTGAACGCCGTCGTCGCGGAAGGCAATTTCGTCGGGCGGCTGTTCTTTCAGGGCCGCGGAGCAGGTGAAGGCCCCACGGCTTCGGCGGTCGTCGCCGACCTGATCGATGTCGCGCGCGACGAATATGGCGACGCTTTCGCCATGCCGGTCGCCGCCCTCACCCCACAGAAAACCGCCGATGCGGGACGGCGTGTCGGACGGAGCTATCTGCGGTTCAAGGTGCAGGACCGGCCCGGCGTCCTGGCGGAGATCGCCGCCGCGACGCGCGACGCGGGCGTTTCCATCGAAAGCATGATTCAACGCGGCGCGAATCAACGGGATGGCGTGCTGGTGGCGATCGTCACCCATGCCGGTGAGGAACGCTGTATCCATGAGACGCTCGATCGCCTCGCCGGATCGGACAGCCTGCTCCAGCCGCCTATGGTCATGCACATATTGGACTGATTCGGGTCAGCGCAATCCGAAAGCATCGAGCAGGCTGTCCTGAACCGGCTGGCCCAGCCGAAGCAGGGTGCGGTTGGCGCGTTTGGGGCATTCCAGATTGCCGATGATGCGGCAGGGGCGGGCATCGAAGCCGTATGCGCTCATCTTGTTGTCCGTGCCGGGGTTCGGTCCTTCGGTGATGCGCAGCGAATCGTCCCGCTCCGGCTTGAGGCATAGGGTAGGCACCGCCTGACAGGGCGCCGAACGGTGCGTGGGCCGAACGGATGCCGTGGCGGCGGAACCGGCGGCAAGACTGGCGGCAATCAGCGAAGCAATCATGTGCGAACCTGCCTCTTTCCCCGATCACCAACGCGGGAAACGGTCATCTGTTGCATCATGCCGCCAAAAGGAGCCTCCCGCGCCACACATGGCTCGACAAGGCAAAGCCGACCCCCTATCGCCCTCCTCCAATACCGCTCAAAAGAGGAATGGACATGGTGCAGGCTAGCTCGATTCTTGATCGCGTTCTGGTGCTGGAAATGGTGCGCGTGACCGAGGCTGCCGCCATAGCGGCGTCGAAGCTAGTCGGCCGCGGCGATGAAAAAGCGGCCGACGCGGCCGCCGTCGAAGCCATGCGCATGGCTTTCAACGATCTCTACATGGACGGCACCGTCGTCATCGGCGAAGGCGAGCGGGACGAAGCGCCGATGCTCTACATCGGGGAGAAGGTCGGCAACGCCATCGGCAAGGGGCCGAAGATCGACATCGCGCTCGATCCGTTGGAAGGCACCACAATCACGGCCAAGGCCGGTCCGAACGCGCTGGCCGTGCTGGCGATTTCCGAGGAAGGCGGCCTGCTCAACGCGCCCGACGTCTATATGGAAAAGCTGGCGGTCGGCCCCGGCTATCCCGACGACATCATCGACCTCAACAAATCGGTGAAGGAAAATGTCGAGGCGGTCGCGAAGGCCAAGGGCGTGGAACCGGGCGACATCATCGTCTGTGTGCTGGACCGGCCGCGCCATGAAAAGCTCATCGCAGAACTGCGGGCGATCGGCTGCGGCATCATGCTGATCCCCGACGGCGACGTGGCGGGCGTGATCGCCACGACCAACCCCGAAACGACCATCGACATGTATATGGGTTCGGGCGGCGCGCCGGAAGGCGTGCTGGCCTGCGCCGCGCTGCGCTGCGTGGGCGGACAGTTCAAGGGCAAGCTGCTGTTCCGCAACGATGACGAACGCGCCCGCGCGCGCAAATGGGGCATCACCGATCTGGACAAGGTCTATGACCTCAAGGAACTGGCTAGGGGCGACTGCATCTTCGCCGCCACCGGCGTGACGGATGGCTCCTTGCTGGACGGCGTCAAGCGGCTGCCGGGCGGACACCTCACGACCGAAAGCGTCGTCATGCGCGCAAGCACGGGGACGGTCCGCTGGGTGAAGGGCGAACACCGGCTGGACCGCAAGGATAGCTGAGAACGTCCTTCGATCAGGATTATGGAAAGGGCGGCTGTGATCGGCCCCCTTTCCTTTTGGGAACAAATGACTTGCGGCGCTTATGCGGGATGGCGGCTTTGGGTTTTAGCAGTCCATCTGCTTAGACCCAGCCGTGCTCCTGCGCAGGCAGGAGCCCAGATCGAACGGTGGCACTGGGCTCCTGCCTGCGCAGGAGCACGATGCACTTCAATTTGTCTGGGTTTCAGTCACCCATCTACGTTCGGGCTGAGCTTGTCGAAGCCCTGCCCTTTCTTTCCAAGTGCTGAGCTGAAAGAAGAAATGTAGTCGCCGCGGCGTCGCTCAGGACAGGCTTCGATAAGCTCAGCCCGAACGGAGGTTGAATCAAACCTGCGTTCGAAACATGCGTCTCAGCGGCTAACGGCCCGCTCGATGATTGAGATCGTGGCCGAGCGCCAGAATGCCGACGCCCAGCAAGGTATAGACGCTTTCCTGCAATCCATGATCCATGGTCAGCGCGCCCGCCATGATGCCCAGTCCCAGCGAACCGATCGCGGCGGGCATCATGAAACCATGCACTATCGCTCCATACCCCAGCGCCAGCGCCCCGAGCAGAATCGCCAGCGCCAGCCCCGTTTCATGAAATAACGGACTTTCAAAGAAACCGCCCGCGGACGCCAGCAAGCCCAGAAGCACGGCCGTAGCGAAGCAATGCGCGACGCAAAGCCCGGACAGCCCCATGGCGACCCGGTCGACCCGGCCTGTTGTCAGGGCTTGGCGAAGGCTGAACTGCATCGCGCGCTACATAGGCGATAGCGGGCAAGGTTACAACATATCATCCTAATTTTTTCGCCCGGCCGGCGAGGAAATATCCCGGCGCGTCAGACGGCCAGACGCAGGCAGTTGCGGCCGCTGTTCTTGGCCCGGTAAAGCGCCTTGTCCGCCGCTTCCAGCAAGGCGGCCGCGTTCAAGGCGCCGTCCAACTCCACCAGCCCCGCGCTGAAGGTCACCGTCACGCTCCGGCCGGTGTCGAGATAGACAGGCTCATCCACCACCATGCGGCGCAGCCGCTCGCAAACGGCGCTGGCTTGGCGGATGTCCAGATCGGCCAGCAGGATCGCGAATTCCTCGCCGCCCAGACGCCCGACGCAATCCCTGTTGCGCAGACCGGGCTTCAGGCGCTCCACGAAAGCGCCCAATACCCTGTCGCCGGCGGCATGCCCGTGACAGTCGTTGAATCGAGGTCCAGCAGCAACAGGCAGGAACGGGCTTCGCCTTGCATCCGGCCGATCTCGGTTTCCAGCCTTTCCAGAAAGGCGCTGCGGCTCGCGGCTCCCGTCAGCGAATCATGGGAGGCAGCCTTCTGCAAAGCCTGCTGCCGCGCCTTGTGCCGGGACATGTCCCTTATCGTGCAGACGATGCCGGTCGGGCCATCCTGCTCATCGATGACGGCGCGCGCCACCATCTCATACCATTCCAGATCGTCGATGGCGCGGGACAAGCGGAACTCCACCCGATGAATGTCCTGGGGCCGTTCCAGCGCGCGGCGGCAGGCGGCCGTCATCAGCGCCCTGTCCTTGCGGTGGATCAGGTCGGCGGCCGGTTGCCCCATCAACAGGTCGGGCGCGCAGCCGATCTGCTCCAGCACGGAAGGCGACGCGTACTGGATGCGTCCGTCGACGCCGAGGTTCAGCACCATGTCGCCGCAATGCTCCGCGATGATCCGGTAGCGCGCTTCGCTGTCGCGCAACATCTGGAACAGCCTGCGCCGCCCGTTCAGCTCAGCCGCCACGGGGAGGGACAGGAAAAAGCTGAACGCCAGATAAATCTGGAAGAACTGGGTCTTTCCACCCGGCGAAGCCGCGATCGTCGACAGATAGCCATTGCCGAACATGGACGACGAGCCGCCTACTATCGCAAGGACGACGATGGACGCCGCGGCTCCATGATGCCCTGCCCGAAAGGAAATCATGACCAGCGGAAGCAGCGGCACGAACAGCAGCGGATAGTGATTCTGGGAGAATATATACCATGTGGTCCCTCCCAGCAGCAGGAGCAGGCCAAGCGTCTCCAGTTTAAGCTGGCGGGATGCGGCGCGGAACCATCGCGACCATTCGCCCTGCATCAGCATGATGAGCACCGGCGTGCAGATCAGCCCGCCCAGCACATGTCCCGAACACCATTGCAGCCAGCTTGCGCCGAAAGGCACGGATGTCAGGGTAGCGGCTACCAGCGCGGAACCGATGCCTACCAAGGCGTTGACGCCGCACAGGGCGACCACGAAAACCGCCAGCGGAATCAGGGACAAGATGATGTTCCGTCCCGCCGCATAATGTCGGCAGATCATCGCCACCGCCAGAGATTCGCTGACGTTGAGCAGCATCATGGGAAGCGCCGCAGCCGGTCCCATGCCGAACAGGGCGGTGGAAACGGCGCTGGCGAGCGCGCAGACCATGATCGCGCGCAGCCAATAGGCACGTTGCGCCGTCAGCAATTCCGCGATCAAAAAGGCGTTCGCGACCCATATGAAGGCAATGCCGCCTTCGAAGCGCGACATCATGAGGGACAGCGAGGCGACCAGAAAATAGACGCCGCCGGTCAGCACAGGCGCACATAGGGAAGGAAGGCGAAAAGAAGACCGCATGTTGCAGCCCCTGCTAGCTTCCCAAGGTTAATATATGCTCACGACAACGGTGCGGCTGGTGGCCGCCAAGGCATTGGCGATCAGCCTTGAGCCGCCAGAACCGCGCGCCATCCGCGCAAGCGGGCAGCGCGTTCCTTCACATTCATGGCTGGCGTGAAGCGGGTCGCTTGCGACGCCATGGCCGAAGCCTCCTCCAGCGAGGCGAACAGCCCTGCCCCCAGCCCCGCCAGCATGGCCGCGCCCAGAGCCGTGGTTTCCACGTCGGAAGGCCGGTCAATCCGAAGGTTCAATATATCGGCCATGTCCTGCACCATCCAGTCGTTCGCGCTCATGCCGCCATCGACCCGCAACAGACGCCATGGCGCGCCGTCCGCCGCGAAGGCATCGGCCAGATCATGAATCTGATGGGAGAGCGATTCGAGCGCCGCCCGGACGATATGCGCGCGCCCGGTTCCTTGCGTCAGGCCCGTGATGACGCCCCGCGCCTGCGGTTTCCAGTGCGGCGCGCCCAATCCCACCAGCGCGGGCAGCATGAACACGCCGCCATTGTCGGCCACCGAACGGGCAAGGGCTTCGGTGTCTTCCGCTTTCTCGATCAGGCCCAGCTGGTCGCGCAGCCACTGGATCAGGCTGCCCGCGACGAAGATCGATCCTTCCAGCGCATAGGCGCGGCAATCCCCTATCCGATAGAGCAACGTGCCCAGAAGGCGGTGATCGGACGCGGGCATCGCCTCCCCCATATTGGCGAGGATGAACGCGCCGGTGCCCAGCGTCGCCTTGGCGTCTCCGGGGTGGAGGCAGGCCTGTCCGATGGTCGCCGCCTGCTGGTCGCCCGCCATGCCGCAGATCGGCACCGCTCCGTCCAGAATATCGGGCTGCGTCTCTCCAAAGGCCCCGGCATTGTCGACGATTTCAGGCAGGGCGGCGCGGGGGACTCCGAACAGCGCGCACAGATCGGCGTCCCAGTCCCCGCCGTCCAGCGCCATCAACTGGGTGCGGCTGGCATTGCTCGCGTCGGTGACATGCAGGCCGCCGGTCAGCTTCCACACCAGCCAGCTTTCCACCGTGCCCAGCGCCAGTCGCCCGCCCGCATCTTGCACGGCGGGCGCGTGGTCGAGCAGCCAGCGCATCTTAGTCGCGGAGAAATAAGGATCGACGACAAGGCCGGTGCGGCGCTGGAGCATCGGTTCATGCCCCGCCTCGCGCAAGGCTTCGCATTCGGCGGCGGTGCGGCGGTCCTGCCAGACGATGGCGCGGTGCAGCGGTTCTCCGCTGCGGCGATCCCAGGCGACGACCGTCTCGCGCTGATTGGTGATGCCTATGGCGGCGATCCGGTCCGCCCCGCCCGCCCGCTCGACCATCCGGCGCGCGCAGGCGAGACTATGTTGCCATATCTCCTCCGCATCATGTTCCACCCAGCCCGAGCGCGGATAATATTGGGTGAGGTCGGCCTGCTCCGTCGCGATCCGCCTGCCGTCCGGCCGATATAGCATCGCCCGCGTCGAGGTGGTGCCCGCGTCGAGCACGAGAATCATCCGCTCCGTCATGACCTTTCCTCCAGCCAGTGCGACAGGCGCGCGGTTTGAGCGGCGTCGAACCGCAAGCCCAATTTGGTCCGCCTCCAAAGAATGTCCTCGACGGTCCGCGCCCATTCCCGCTCGATCAGATGATCCATTTCGGCTTCCGTCAGGCCATGGCCGAAATGGATGCCCAGATCGTCGAGCCGCCGGGCGCCGCCAAGCCAATGACGGGCGACGGTGCCATAAGCGCGGCCGATGCGGTCGATCCACGGCGGATCGAGAAAGGGATAGTCGCGCGACAATCCGGCCAGCAGATCGGCAAGGCCCGTCATCGGGAAATCGCCGCCCGGCAAAGGGGCGGAGGCGGTCCAATCCTTTCCCGACAGGACAGGCAGCGACGGTTTCAGCATATCCATCGTTTCGGCGGCGAGGTGGCGGTAGGTGGTGATCTTTCCGCCGAAGACGCTGAGCATGGGCGGCTCGCCTTCCTCTCCTTCCAGTTCCAGGCGATAGCCGCGCGTGGCCGCTTCGGGCTTGCCGGACCCATCGTCCACCAGCGGGCGCACACCCGCATAGCTCCAGACCACATCGGCCGGGGCGATCCCGCGCGCGAAATAGCGATTCGCAGCCTCGCAGAGATAGGCCACTTCCTCCGCGCCGGGGGCGACATGATCGAGCGGGCCGTGATGATCGCTGTCGGTGGTGCCGATCAGGGTGAAATCGCATTCATAAGGGATAGCGAAGAAGATGCGGCCGTCGGGGAGCTGGAAGAAATAAGCGAAACCATGCGTGAAAAGGCGAGGCGTCACGATATGCGATCCGCGGACCAGACGCATGCGGCGATCCGTGGGTTGATCGGCGCGGGCGAGCAGGTCGAGGACCGCCGGGCCGGTGGCGTTGACGACGATCCGCGCCTTGAAGCGGCCCGATGCGCCGGAAGGCAGGCGGACCTGGAGAGTCCAATACCCCCCTTCCCTGTGGAGCCGCGTGACTTCGGTGCGGGTGTGGATGGCGGCGCCCCGGTCCGCCGCGTCGCGCGCATTGAGGATGACGAGGCGGGCATCGTCCACCCAGCCGTCCGAATAGGCATAGCCGCGCCCGAAACCGGGCTTGAGCGGCGCCCCGGCCGGATGGCGGCGCAGGTCGATGGATTGCGTCGGCGGCAAGGCGCGGCGGCCGCCCATATGGTCGTAGAGGAAAAGGCCGAGGCGCAGCAGCCAGCGGGGCCGCAATCCGGGCACCCATGGCAGGACGAAGCGCATCGGATGAATGATGTGCGGCGCTATTCCCCAGAGCCGTTCGCGCTCCGAAAGGGATTCGCGGACCAGCGCGAATTCATAATGCTCCAGATAGCGCAGCCCGCCATGGATCAGCTTGGTCGAGGCGGAGGAGGTGCCTTCGGCCAGATCGCCCTTTTCCAACAACAGGACGGAAGCGCCGCGTCCGGCGGCATCGCGGGCGATGCCGCAGCCGTTGATGCCGCCGCCGATGACGGCAAGGTCATGGATGATGTCGGCCGCCTCGCTGCTCACGGCAGCAGTCTAGGCAGGACGAGAGGAAGGTAAAGCCGCGAAAGGAAAAGCCTGCGGGCTTACGCCTTTTCCAGCGTGCATTGCAGCGGATGCTGGTTCTGGCGGGCGAAGTCCATCACCTGATTGACCTTGGTTTCGGCCACTTCATAGCTGAAGATGCCGCAGACGCCGACGCCGCGCTGGTGGACATGGAGCATCACGCGGGTCGCCTCCTCCATATCCATGCGGAAGAATTGCTGCAGGACGTGAACGACGAATTCCATCGGCGTATAATCGTCGTTCAGCATCAGAACCTTGTAGAGCGACGGCTTTTTGGTGCGCGCGCGCGTCCGGGTGGCGATGCCGACATTCGGTCCGCCGGGGCCTTCCCCATGATCGTCCCGGTCGTTGCCCGCCATGTGGATGAGCCGCGCCGAGGTCGAGATTCTGCTGCTGTTCATGCTGGGTGAGAATATGGCGATTTGGACCATGATGACAAGGGGGGTGACGAGTCAGGCCATCGCATGGAGACCGCCCGCATCAGGAATCGCGGACGCTCTGGCCCTTTCCGTGGCCCCCTCCAATGGGGTCATTACAAGCTTGGCATAGCCTATACATTGACGGACGCGGCCACGACATGAACGGCCCGCGCGCGCCGTCATCGACGGACAAACCGGCCCGGCGCGCGTCGATAAAGAACAGGAGAGATCGAAGTGCGTTCATCCAACAGAAAATTATCGCGCCTTGCGAGTATCGCCGTCATCGGTTCCGTCCTGGCGGCGCTGGGCGGCGCGGCGGCGGCTGTTTCGGCGGGCAAAGTCTTTGGCAACATCCCGGCCAACCAGGTCGATGCCGCCACCAAGGTCACCCGCGCGGTCATGGAACGCCATGCCGAAGCGATGAAATCGCGCGACGTCGAAGCGATCGCCGCCGACTATTCGGAAGATGTGGTGGTGGTGGCCACGCTGTTCGGAAAACCGATCGTGGGCAAAGCGGAAATGAAAAAAGCCATCGGTCAGTTCCTGGCCATGAAGGTCGATCCTCTGACCATGGGCAATCTTGAAAAGGTGAGGGAGGATTTCCGGGGCGAATATGGCTATTGGACGTTCCAGGACAAGGCCACCGGCAAGATCGCGACCGAAACCTATGTGGTCCGCAAGGGCAAGATCGTGTTCGAAACCGCCACCTTCCCACTGGAATTGCGCGCCGACCAATAAGGGAAGCGATGGCTGCGCCGTCTATGCGGCGGAGTGTCGATTGCCCGCCGGATTCCAATGCAAAAAGGCGCTCCTTCCCGATGGAAGGGGCGCCCTTTTTATGAGGGTTTTTATGAGGGTTGCGTCGTTTGCAAACCCGATGCGGCAGGCGGTTTTGAGTAGGGAATCGACATTCCTTGCCGTCATGCCAGCAGAAGCTGGCATCTCTCTATTTGAGGTGCAATCAGACCCCGGAGAGATCCCAGCTTTCGCTGGGATGACGAAATCGGAACGTCCCCTTCCGGCCGAAACCAGCCATCGCAGGATTGTCCGGTCTTAGCGGGCCAGCGTCTTCACCTTGTCGGTGACGACCGACACACGCGCGGCGAGCGGCTGGGCGACGTCGCCCGCGAGCTTCAGCAGGGCTTCGCTGCTCTTGGCGGCTTCCTTGGCGAAATCGTCGAAGCTGGTCGCGAAAAGCTGGCTCTGAAGCTGGAAGAACTCGGTCGGGGTCTTCACGGTCGAGAAGCTCTTGAAAGAGGCGGTCGCCTTTTCGAAGTTCTTGCGGCCGTAATCGACGGCTTCCTGACCCAGCGTCTCGACGCCCTTGGCCGCGATCTTGCCGGATTCGACCAGCGCCTCGACATTGCCCTTGGCCAGATCGCTGAATTCTTCCAGCGCCTTGGTCGACTTTTCAACGCCGGCCTTCGCCTTCTCGTTGAAATCGGCATAGGCGGTTTCGATCTTCGCCTTGGCTTCTTCGGCGAACTTCTTTCCGTTTTCGATAATGTCGTTCATCGTCGTCGTTCCTTCTGTAACAGGCAGCGGCTTGGGCGTTGTTTTCACGCGAGCGGTCGAAGAGGCGCGCTTCGGCTTGCCGAAGGTTTCGGCCCCTTCGCTGCTCGGTTCGGGCGCTGCGTCCACCGCCATGACGGCGGCGGCCACGACGGCCGGTGCGGCATCGGACGCCAGATTCGCCGGCCTGGTCACGGATTTCCGCGATGCGGCAGGCTTTTGCGCGGCGGGCTTTGCAGCTGGCGTTGCGGGAGCGGCGGCCTTGGCCGGAACGCTCCTGGGGTTTTCGCCGATCGCGGATTCCGCCGCTTTCAGCAACTGTGCGGCGGAAAGGGTCTTGTCACCGCTCTTCGCGCGCGGCCCCGTGCGCCTTGTCCTTGGGGTAACGGCCATAGCCTCTGCCTCCATTTGCTGCACTGCACAATATGCATTCCCATGACGGATTGCAAGGAATTTTTGTGCAGCGCAACAAAAGTGACATATGCCCGGCCCGGCATATGCCGAGCGTGATGAAAATGCCCTTTTCTATCGGGACCTTACATAGGTTCCGGGTGCGTCTTCCAGAGCCTTCAGCCTGCCCTTTCCGGGCTTCCGCCCGCCCCGCACGGCCACATTTTTTTCGCCATGGCCGCGAATCCATTCGATCCAGTCGGGCCACCAGCTTCCCTTGGTTTCCGTAGCGGCGGCGATGAAGTCATCGAGCGTAGGCTGCGGTTCCGTGCAGGACCAATATTGATATTTGCCCGCCGCGGGCGGGTTGATGACGCCCGCGATATGGCCGGAACCCGCGAGCAGGAAGCGGACGGGGCCGGACAGATGCCCCACCATCTTCCACACGCTTTCCATGGGCGCGATATGATCCTCCCGCCCCGCCTGCACATAAGCGGGCGTCTCGATCCTGCGCAGGTCCAGCGGCGTGCCGTCGACGCTGATCGCGCCGGGCTGCACCAGCAGATTGTCGCGATAGAGCCGGGTCAGATATTCCTTGTGCCAGCGCGCGGGCAGGTTGGTGGTGTCGCCGTTCCAGTAAAGCAGGTCGAAGGGCGGATAATCCTGTCCCAGGAGATAATTGTTGACCACATAGTTCCAGATGAGGTCGCGCCCGCGCAGCATGTTGAAGGTCGCGGCCATATAGCGCCCGTCGAGATAGCCGCCCGACGAAAGCTGTTCCACCAGCGCCAGTTGCTCGTCGTCGATGAAGAGGCTGAGGTCGCCCGCTTCGCTGAAATCGACCTGCGCGGTGAAGAAGGTGGCGCTGGCGACCTTGTCCGCCTCTCCCCGCGCGGCGAGAAGAGCGAGCGTGGCGGCCAGCGTCGTGCCCGCGACGCAATATCCTATGGTGTGGACATCCTTCACCCCCAGCAGATCGCGCACCGTGTCGATGGCGTCGATCTGCCCCCGCAGGATATAATCGTCCCAGATGAGGTCCTTCATCGAGGCGTCGGCGGATTTCCACGAGACGAGGAAGACGCTCAAGCCCTGATCCACCGCCCATTTGACGAAGCTTTTTTCGGGCGACAGGTCGAGGATGTAGAAGCGGTTGATCCATGGCGGGAAGATGAGGAGCGGGGTTTCCAGCACCTTGTCCGTCGTCGGCTCATAATGGATGAGCTGGTATAGCGGGGTTTCCCAGATCACCTTGCCGGGCGTGGCGGCGATGTTGCGGCCGACTTCGAAGACGGTGCCGTCGGTGTGCGAAAGCTGGCCCTTTTCCAGATCGGCCAGCATGTGCTGGAGGCCCTTCACCAGATTTTCGCCGCCGCTTTCCAGCGTCTTTTCCATCACGGCGGGGTTGGTGAAGGCGAAGTTGCTGGGAGCCATGGCGTCGACGAAGCCGCTGGTGGCGAAACGCAGCTTGGCCTTCTGCTTGGGGTCGATGCCGTCCACTGCATCGGCCAGCCGCGTCAGATAATCGGACGTCAGAAGATAGCTCTGGCGGATGAGGTCGTAAAAGGGATGCTCTGTCCATGCGGGATCGGCGAAGCGACGGTCCTTGCGTGCCGCTGGGCTGCCTTCGGGCGCGGGGACGGGCGTGTCGCGCAGCATCCCGCCCGCGTCGAGGAAACGCTGCCACAGGGCCATGCCTTCATTGGCGAAGCTGCTCTGGATCTGCGCCACCGTCTGCGGATCGAAGGGCAGATGGCGGCCGGTCGCGCCCGCCGCCTGCTCCAGCATCAACTGCTGGGCGCGGCCGATGACCTGCGTCCATTGCTGCATCTCTTCCAGGGTCGGGATGTGGGGTTCGATATTTTCGAGTCTATCCATAGCCACTCTCCTATCCCTGGCCTTGCCATGGCGCTGTGCTTTCGCTGGCGCGAAGCGGTGGGCCGGTATATAGCCGGTGCCGCGCCGCGCCGAGGCGGACGCCCACTATTCCCCAAGGAAAGCGTTCAGGAAAGTCCCTAATGTCCGAAGAATTCTACCGCATGAAGCGCCTGCCCCCCTATGTCATCGCCGAAGTCAACGCGATGCGGGCCGCCGCGCGTGCGGCAGGGGAGGACATCATCGACCTGGGGATGGGCAATCCCGACCTGCCCCCGCCCGACCATGTCATCGCCAAGCTGTGCGAAGTCGCGCAGAAGCCGAGCGCGCACGGCTATTCGCAGTCCATGGGCATTCCCGGCCTCCGCAAGGCGCAGGCGAATTATTATGGCCGCCGCTTCGGCGTCGAACTGGACCCGGAAAGCGAAGTCGTCGTGACCATGGGGTCGAAGGAAGGACTCGCCAGCCTCGCGACCGCGATCACCGCGCCGGGCGACGTCGTGCTGGCCCCCAATCCCAGCTATCCGATCCATATGTTCGGCTTCATCATCGCGGGGGCGACGATCCGTTCCGTGCCGACGACGCCGGACGAACATTATTGGAAATCGCTGGAACGGGCGATGGCCTTCACCGTGCCGCGCCCGTCGATCCTGGTGGTCGGCTATCCCAGCAATCCGACGGCGGAGACGGTGGACCTCGCCTTCTATGAGCGGCTGGTGGCCTGGGCGAAGGAGAACAAGGTTTGGGTGCTGTCCGACCTTGCCTATTCCGAGCTGTATTATGACGGCAATCCGACGCCCTCCATCCTTCAGGTGCCGGGCGCCAAGGATGTGGCTGTGGAGTTCACCTCGCTCAGCAAGACCTATTCCATGGCGGGCTGGCGCATCGGCTTCGCGGTCGGCAACAGGCAGTTGATCGCGGCGCTGAAGCGGGTGAAAAGCTATCTCGACTATGGCGCGTTCACGCCGATTCAGGCAGCCGCCTGCGCGGCATTGAACGGGCCGCAGGACATCGTGCAGAAGAACCGCCAACTCTATCACAAGCGCCGCGACGTGATGGTGGAAGCCTTCGGTCGCGCCGGGTGGGATATTCCCGCGCCCAAGGCGTCGATGTTCGCCTGGGCGCCCCTGCCCCCTGCCCTGAAAGACATGGGGAGCCTTGAGTTCTCCAAGCAATTGCTGACCCATGCCAAGGTCGCGGTCGCGCCGGGCGTCGGCTATGGCGAGGACGGCGAAGGCTATGTCCGGATCGCCATGGTCGAAAATGAGCAGCGGCTGCGGCAGGCCGCCCGCAACATCCGGCAATATCTGAAGTCCATGGGCATCAACACGCCCGCCAAGGGCGCGGCCTGACCCGGCGTTTGCCGCGGCGAGGGCCGTCCCGCGGCGGGCCAGCCCTTGCCCATGCGGCGCGGATGGTGGATATGCGGACGAAGCGCCGAGGGGCTGGCATGGATTTGAAGGGGACGTGACCGGTATATGCTGTTGTTTCGCGGCAAGGAGTCCAATCCCCGTTCGCTGGTGAAGGCGATCAGCTGGCGCACGCTGGGCAGCATCGACACTTTCATCCTGGGCCTTCTCTTCACGCAGAATGTGAAGGCGGCGGGCGCCATCGCCTCGACCGAGGTGATCACCAAGATCCTGCTCTATTATTTCCATGAGCGCGCCTGGGCGCAGATCGGCTGGGGCCTGCCCAAGGCCGTGCCGGAGGAGCATATCGAGGATGTCGCGCATGACGGGGACGGCGTGCCGATATGATCCCCCTGCCGCAGGTTTCGCAGGTCGCGCAGACGATTCAACTCGCGCTCGCCCCGGTTTTCCTGCTGGCGGGGATCGGGGCTTTCCTGAATGTGTGCACCGGGCGGCTGGCGCGGATCATCGACCGGGCGCGGCTGGTGGAAAAGCTGGTCCTGTCCTCGCGGGGCAAGGAACATGATCGGATGGTGGGCGAAATCCGCGTGCTCGACCGGCGGATGACCGTCGTCAACATCGCCATCTTCCTGTCGGTCGCGTCAGCCTGCGCGGTCTGTCTGGTCGTCATCCTGCTGTTCGCGGGCAACCTGTTCAAGGCGCATCTGGGCACGCCGATCGCCATCCTCTTCAGTCTGGCGATGCTGTTGCAGGCGGCGGCGTTCGGCACCTTCATACAGGAAATCCAGCTGGCATCGCGCACCATCCATATCCGCAACGAAGTGCTGTATCACAAGGTCGAGGAAGAGGAGGCGGCGGAAGCGCTATGACCCGCTTCACCGTGAACGACCGGCCGGTCCAGTATCGCATGGACCCCGACACGCCGCTGCTCTGGGCGTTGCGCGACGCGTCGAACCTGACGGGCGCCAAATATGGATGCGGCACCGGCGATTGCGGCGCCTGCACAGTCGACATCGACGGAGAGGCCGTGCGTTCCTGCCAGATCAGCATCGCCCAGACCGAAGGACGATTCGTCACCACCATCGAGGCGCTCTCGCCCGACCGGGGACATCCGGTGCAACAGGCTTTCGCGGCGGACAATGTGTCGCAATGCGGTTATTGCATCCCCGGCATGGTGATGGCAGCATCCGTGCTGCTGCGGCGGAACAGCGACCCCAGCGACGAGGAAATCGACGCGGCGATCACCAATATCTGCCGCTGCGGCATCTATCCCCGGCTGCGCGGCGCCATCCAGCGCGCGGGACGGATCATGCGCGGGGAGGAACAGGTCGCCGCCGCCCCGCCGCCGGGCATCACGCCGGAAGAAGCGGCCCGCGCCGTGCCTGCGCTGCGGAAGCCGTGATCGAGGGATTGCGGTCACGCATCAGTTTTCCCTTGGGACAAGCCCCATCCCCGACCCCTCCCCTGAAGGGGAGGGGAGAAACAATGTCCGCTCCCAGTCGAAATCAAACATTGCCCACTCATGCGCCTGCATATGGCCTGCCTATTTGCCATGCCCGATTCTTTCAAATCGCTGACGGCCCGGTTCAGCACCGCGACATCGCCTTATCTGCATAAGGGCGGCATGAGGGGCGCAATGCCCCGTGCAAGGAAACAGAGACGATGTTGAGGAAAGTCATGCTGGCGGGCCTGATGGCCGCGACGACGCTGGGCGGGATCACGCCCGCCGCTGCCCAGAGCTGGGGCGAAAGGATGCGCGACCGCATGGAGCAGCCGTCCGGGCGCACACAGGCTCAGGCCCGTCCCGGCGGCGACGCCCAGCGCGGCATGGGACGGAGCGGCCCCATGGCGCCGCGCCCCGAAAGACCGGCGCAGAACTGGCAGCAGCGCGCGCCGGATCGGCCCGCGCCGACCGTGCGGCCCTCCCCGCAGCCGCGCGCCGATTCGCGCTGGAACGGGAACGACCGCAACCGTGGCGGCGAAGTCAGGCAGGGGACCAATCCGGGCGCGCGCCCCGATGCGCGGCAGCAATGGCGCGACCGCCAGAATGACGACCGCCGCGCCAGCGACAACCGTCAATGGGACAATCAGCGCCGGGCGGACAATGACCGGCGGTGGAACGATAACCGCCGGAACGACCGGGACAACCGCAATTGGGACAACCGGAACTGGAACGACAATCGCAACCGGAACGGCGGATGGGCCGCCAATGGCCGCTTCGACGACCGGACGCGCTGGAACAACCAGCGGCGCTGGGACAATGGCTGGCGCAACGACCGGCGTTATGACTGGCGCGACTATCGGGCGCGCTATGGCGATCGCTACCGGGTCGGGCGCTATTATGCGCCGCGCGGATGGGATTATGGCTATCGCCGCTTTTCCGTCGGGATTTTCCTGGGCGCGCCGCTCTATGCCAACAGCTACTGGCTGGACGATCCCTGGTCCTACCGCCTGCCGCCCGCTTACGGCACGTTGCGCTGGGTCCGCTATTATGACGACGCGCTGCTGGTCGACATCCGCGACGGCTATGTGGTCGACGTGATCCACGATTTCTTCTGGTAACCGGCTTCCTGGACTGGCCTTCAGGAACCACTTGGCCCGGAGCCATGTGCTCCGGGCCATTTTCATTTGCGCGAGCGGGCCGCCCGGTGGCAGGAGGGCGCGATGAGCGAGATCATCGACGATGGCGGCGTCGCTTCCGCCGCCCGCGCCGCCATAGGGGACGCCGTCCGCGCGCGGCTGGACCGCAATCCCATGGTGCACCGGATCGACACGCCGCATCTGGAAATCTATGGGCGGCAGGATTTCCTGAGCGCGGAGGAATGCGCGGGCCTGCGCGCGATCATCGACGCGGGCGCGCAGCCTTCGACGCTCTTTTCCGGCAGCGCCAATGCCGAATATCGCACCAGCCATAGCTGCCACCTCAGCCCGTGGGACCCGCTGGTGGAGACGGTGACGCAGCGCATCTGCGCGATCACCGGCATCGCGCCCGAAACCGGCGAGACGTTGCAGGGGCAACGCTATACGCAAGGGCAGGAATATAAGGTCCATTGCGATTTCTTCCCCGTCACCGCCAGCTACTGGCCGCGCATGCTGCAAAGCGGCGGGCAGCGGTGCTGGACGGCGATGATCTACCTGTCCGCAGTGGAGGAAGGCGGGGAAACGCAGTTCCCCCGATGCGAATTCATGGTGCCCCCGGTCGAAGGCATGATCCTGATCTGGAACAATCTGGGCCGCGACGGCGCGCCCAACGACTATAGCCTGCATGCCGCCCGTCCGGTCCTGCGCGGCACCAAATATGTGGTCACCAAATGGTTCCGCGAGCGCAAATGGACGCCGTGAGGCGCGTTACATCTTGCGACATAAATGACTGATTCCTGACTGCTCCATTCCCGGCCGGTTCAGGCGGCAGGGCGCATATCCACATCAGGGACAGGGAACCGGCGGCCGGCCTCAGGGTTGATCCCGCCATTCCGCGTCAGATGATGGGAGAAAGAATTATGCGTAAATGGATCATATTGGGCCTGATCGCCGCGACCGCCGCGCCGGGCGTCGCTTCGGCCCAGTCGGCGGCGGAATTGCGCCACGACCGTCGTGAAATCCGGCAGGACCAGCGCGACCTGCGCCAGGCCCAGCGCTATGGCGACCGCCGCGACGTGCGGGATGCGCGCCGGGACGTGCGCGATTCCCGCCGCGAATATCGCGAGGATTGGCAGGACTATCGCCGCACCCACCGCGACGTCTATCGCGCGGGCAACTGGCGCGCGCCCTTCCGCTATTCGCGCTGGGACGTCGGCGCGCAACTGCGCCCCACCTTTTACAGCTCGCGCTATTATATCAGCGATCCCTATCGCTATCGCCTGCCCCGTCCGGGCGCCAACTTGCGCTGGGTGAGGCATTATAACGACGTGCTGCTGGTCAACGTCCGCACCGGCCGGGTCATGCAGGTCCATCGCGGTTTCTTCTGGTAAGCGCCGCTCAAGCGCCGACGCAAGAACGGCTCCGGGTTCCCTTTCCCCGGAGCCGTTTATTTTTGCCCGACAGCAATTTGCCACCGCCTTGGCCGCGCCGCCCGTTTCCGGGCGCGCGCGGCCGATGGCGCGCAAACGCCACCAGTCCGAAAGGGGGTGGACCGCGCGCTAAACGATCCCTGGCTGGAAAAGTTCCATGCTTCGGCTCAGGCGGCGAGCGCCTCGGCGATCAATTGGCGGCTGTTGCCGATGCCGTAGAGCGCGATGAAGCTGCCCATGCGCGGCCCCTGATCCGCGCCCAGCAGCGTCTGGTAAAGCGCCTTGAACCAGTCGCGCAGTTCCGCGAAGCCGAAGGACTCATCCTTGCCGATGGCGTAGACGATGTTCTGGATGTCTTCCGCAGAGGCATCGGCGGGGAGCGCGGCGAGTTCCTGATCCAGTTTCCGCAACGCCGCCGCTTCATTCGCTTCGGGCGCGCGCTTCCTGAGCGTGGGCGCCACGAAATCGCGGTGATAGGCGAGCGCATGACCGATCAGCCGGTCGAGATCGGGATAGGCTTCCGGGCTGGGGTCCGCGACATAGTTGCGCAGATAGCCCCAGACCTGATCGCGGCTCGCATCGCCCATCACGCCGACGAGGTTCAGCAGCAGACCGAAGGTCACGGGCAGCGATCCTTCGGGCAGCTTGCCGTCATGGACATGGTGGACGGGATTGCCCAGTTGCTGTTCGATCGGCTGGTTCGGATAATTGCCGCGGAACTGCCAATATTCGTCCACCGCGCGGGGGATGACGCCCATGTGAAGCTGCTTTGCCTTCTTGGGTTCGCGATAGGCGTAGAAGGCAAGGCTTTCTTCCGGACCATAGGTCAGCCATTGTTCGAGGCTGAGGCCGTTGCCCTTGGACTTGGAGATCTTCTCGCCCTTTTCGTCGAGGAACATCTCGTAATTGAAGCCTTCGGGCGGGCGACCGCCGAGGGCGCGGCAAATCCTGGACGACTGCGTGACCGAATCGATCAGGTCCTTGCCCGCCATCTCATAGTCGACGCCGAGCGCGACCCAGCGCATCGCCCAGTCGACCTTCCATTGCAGCTTCGCGCCGCCCGAGAGGATCGATTGCTCGACGACCTCGCCCTCGTCCTCGAAGCGGATCAGGCCCGCTTCGGCGTCGACCACCTCGACGGGAACCTGCAACACGATGCCGCTTTTCGGGCTGATCGGCAGGACGGGCGAATAGGTCGCCTGCCGTTCCTTGCGCAGGGTCGGCAGCATGATGTCCATGATCGCCTGATAGCGGCGCAGGACCAGCTTCAGCGTCTCGTCGAACGCCCCGGACCGGTAACGCTCGGTCGCCGAGACGAATTCGTAATCGAAGCCGAAACGGTCCAGAAACTCCCGCAGCATCGCATTGTTGTGATGCGCGAAGCTCTCATATTTGCCGAAAGGATCGGGCACCTGCGTCAACGGCTTGCCCAGATATTCGGTCAACATCGCCTGATTGGGCACATTGTCCGGCACCTTGCGCAGGCCGTCCATGTCGTCGCTGAACGCGATCAGGCGGGTGGGGATGTCCGACAGCGCATGATAGGCGTTGCGGACCATGGTGGTGCGCAGCACTTCGTTGAAGGTGCCGATATGCGGCAGGCCCGATGGGCCATAGCCGGTCTCGAACAGGATATGCCCCTTTTCAGGCGCGCCCTGCGGGTAGCGTTTCAGCAGCTTGCGGGCTTCCTCATAGGGCCAGGCCTTGGATGCCGCCGCTGCGGCGCGGAGAATATCGGAAACGGTCATGGGTCCAGCCACTAGCGGCGAAGAGGCCGAAAGAAAACGTCCTTTTCAGGGTAAATCCGCATCGGACAGCGGGGCGGCTTTCAACTTTCATTAACCTCATAAGTTCATAGGAGCATTGAGGAGTAGCCATGCAGATTCAGCGTGCCCGCGAACGCATCACGGTCGAAATCCCGATTATCGTCACCACGGTGCTCGACAGTCTGGAAGGGACGATCGTCGATCTGAGCGAAGGCGGCGCGCAGGTGACCGGCTGTTCCCTGCCCGCGAAAACCCAGTGCCAGATCGATCTGGACGGCCATATCGTGTTCGGCACGGTGCGCTGGTCGGAAGAAGACCGGATGGGCATCCGCTTCCCCTATGAACTGACCGACGGGCCGTTGCTGGAGAAGCTGGAAATGGCGCGCGCGGCGCGGCGGGCGTCGATGGCGGCCTATCAGCCCGTCTATAACCGCCCTTCCCCCACGCCCTATGCGCCGTTGATGCACAGCGGCTTCGGGCGGCGCATCCGTTAACGATCGCCGCTTTTCGGTTTCCCTTTTGTTCCGGCTCGCCTAAGCCGGACAGGTGATCGACCCGTCCGCCCTGCCTGCCCTCCACGCCAGCCATGGCGGCATCTGGCACCGCGAAGGAGGCCGCACCCAGGGCATCGCCAAGGGGCAGGCGATCAGCCGCACGGCCGAGACGCCGACACTGATCCTGAACGCGCCGCTGACCGGGCAGAGGCTGGGCTATCCTGACCTCAACGGCCTTGACCTGCTGGAACTGTGGGCGTTCGTCTATCCCGCGCATTTCCTGGTGCCCACGCCCAAGGGGCTGGCGGAGGCGCTGGACCTGCCGCCCATCGCCAGCGAGGCGGATATTCCCGCGGTGTTGCAAATGGCGACGGCGCGGCTGCTGGACCGGATCGAATCGCCCGCATGGGAAGAGCGCGAGGGCGCGTGGACGGCGGCGCAGGCCTTGCACCGGCTGCGCTGGCCATGGGCCCAGCTGGTCGCGCGCCGGATCGCGCAGCCGAAGGAAGCGGAACGCTGGCTTTTTTCCAAACTACCCGAATGGGAGGAGACGCCGCCTCGCCCGCCCGCCCGCGTGATCGCGCTGGAGGAGGATCAGGTGCTGGAACGGCTGGACGGGCTGACGGGCCGCGACGCGGAGCCGCGCCCCGGCCAGCGCGCCTATGCCACGGCCGCCCTCTCCGCCTTTCGCCCGCGCGCGCATCGGGACCAGCCCAATATGCTGCTGGCCGAAGCGGGGACGGGGATCGGCAAGACGCTGGGTTATCTGGCGCCCGCCTCGCTCTGGGCGGCGCAGGCGCAGGGGACGGTGTGGGTGTCCACCTATACCAAGGCGCTGCAACGGCAACTGGACCGGGAAAGCCCGCGCCTCTTCCCCGATCCCGTAGCGGCGGCGAAGCGCGTGGTGGTGCGCAAGGGACGGGAAAATTATCTCTGCCTGCTGAATCTTGAGGACGCCTTGCAGGGCGGCTTTTCCGGGCGGGCGGCGATATTGGCGCAACTGGTGGCGCGCTGGGCGGCCTTCACCAAGGATGGCGACATGATCGGGGGCGACCTGCCCGGATGGCTGCCGACGCTGTTCCGGCGCAACGGATCGACAGCGCTCACCGACCGGCGGGGCGAGTGCATCTATGCGGGCTGTCCGCATTACCGGAAGTGCTTCATCGAACGGTCGGTGCGCGCCTCGGCGGAGGCGGACATCGTGATCGCCAATCATGCGCTGGTGATGATCAACGCCGCGCGCGGGCGGGAAAGCGGCCAGCAGCCGCAGCGCATCATCTTCGACGAGGGCCATCATCTGTTCGACGCGGCGGATTCGACCTTCTCGGTCGCGCTGTCCGGGCAGGAGGCCATCGAACTGCGCCGCTGGATCATGGGGCCGGAAAGCGGTTCGCGCGGGCGGCGACGGGGGCTGGCGGCGCGGCTCTCCGACGTGGCGAGCTATGACGAGGCGGGCGGTGAGGCGATCCGCATGGCGGCGGATGCGGCGCGGGCGCTTCCCGCCGACGAGTGGCTGAAGCGGATCGTGGCGGGCGAGCCTTTCGGACCGGTCGAGGCGCTGCTCGCGGCGGTGCGGGCAACGGTCTACACCCGCGCGGGCGAGAATGGCGAGGCCGATGCCGGATACGGGCTGGAGACGGAACTGGCCGAGCCGGACGGCGCTCTGGTCGAGGCAGCGCAGGAGGCGGCGCAGGCGCTGGATGCGCTGCTGCGCCCTTTGACGCGACTCGCCAAGCGGCTGGAGGCGGTGATCGAGGATGCGCCCGACTGGCTGGACGGCGCGGCGCGGGCGCGAGTCGAAGGGGCCATCGCCTCGCTGGGCTGGCGATGCGATCTGGTGTCGGCCTGGCTGGCGTTGCTGGCGCGGATCGGCGGACCGGCGGATGCGGATTTCGTGGACTGGCTGGCGGTCGACCGGATCGAGGGGCGCGAATTCGACATCGGCATCCATCGCCATTGGCTCGACCCCACCCGGCCGCTGGCGGAGACGGTGTTGAAACCGGCGCAGGGGGTGATCGTCACCTCCGCCACGCTCAAGGGCGGCGGCGATTGGGGCAATGCGGAGAGGCGTTGCGGCGCGACGCATCTGCCGCGCGGGGCGGAGCGGTTCGAGGCGTCCAGTCCCTTCGACTATGCGGCACGGTCCGAAGTGTTGATCGTCACCGACATCAAGCGGGGCGACATTGCGGGCCTGTCGGGCGCCTATGCGCGGCTGATCGAGGCGGCGGGCGGCGGGACGCTGGGGCTGTTCACGGCAATCCGGCGGCTGCGCGCTGTCCATGCGCGGATCGCCGACCGGCTGGCGCGGGCGGGGCTGCCGCTCTACGCGCAGCATGTCGATCCGATGGACACGGGAACGCTGGTAGACATCTTCCGCGACGACCCGCGCGCCTCGCTGCTGGGGACCGATGCGCTGAGGGACGGCGTGGATGTGCCGGGCCATTCGCTGCGGCTGGTGGTGATGGAGGGCGTGCCCTGGTCCAAGCCCACGGTGCTGCATGCCGCGCGCAAGCTGGCGGAGGGCGGCAGCGCCTATGACGACCGGCTGATCCGCGCGCGCATGGCGCAGGCCTTCGGGCGGCTGATCCGCCGGGCGGGGGACAAGGGCAGCTTCGTCATCCTGTCCGCCGCGATGCCCAGCCGTTTGCTGTCCGCCTTCCCGCCCGGCACGCCGATCCGCCGCCTGACGCTGGACGAGGCGATCATCGCGGTCAGCGCCAGCGCGCAATATAGCGATGGCCTTGGCGGCGGCATGCGGCTAGGGGATCAGGGAATCATGCATAATCCGTTCGATCCGGAGAGAGAATGAAGCGCCTGACCCTGCTGCGGCACGCCAAGTCCGACTGGGACGATCCGGTCGCGCGCGACTTCGACCGGCCGCTCAATAGCCGGGGAGAGAAGGCGGCGCTGCTGATGGGCCAGTTCGCGCAGGCGCAGAAGATGCGCTTCGACCATCTGGTCGCTTCCCCCGCCGTGCGAGTCGTGCAGACGCTGGAAACCTTCTTTTCAGGCTATGGCGAAGCACTGGACGCGCATTGGGACCGCCGCATCTATCTGGCGTCGGCGGCGACCTTGATGGACGTGGTGCGGGACCTGCCCGACGATGCCGGCACCGCGCTGATGTCAGGACATAATCCGGGTTTCGAGGAGCTGATCCTGGAACTCGTCCCCGATGACGGCGCCAGCCCCATTCGCGACGATGTGGAGGTGAAATTCCCGACCGCCAGTCTTGCGGTGCTGGACCTGCCGATCGACCGTTGGGCCGATGCGCGGGAGAATATCGCGACGCTGGTGAGCTTCACGCGCCCCCGCGATCTGGACCCGGCCTTGGGACCGGGCGCGCGTTAGGACGCCGTCCATGACACCGATCCATTGGCGCGGGGCCGAGATACGCGATGCCCCTGCCCTGTCGATATTGGGCGGCGCGACCTTCCTTGCGAGCTTCGCCCATGACCATCCGGGGGAGGCGCTGATCGACCATGTCCGGAACGCGCATGGAGAAGAATTCTACCGCGCGGCGCTGGCCGATCCAGCCCAGACGCTTTTGATCGGCGAAACGCCTCTGGGCGCGCCGGTGGGTTATGCGTTGCTGACGCCGCCCGACCTGCCCGTGGACCTGCGGCACGGAGACATCGAGCTTAAACGCTTCTATCTGCTGGGCGACTGGCAGGGGAAAGGCAATGGCGACGCGCTGATGGAAAGGGCGGCAAGCGAAGCGCGGGCGCGCAAGGCGCAGCGTCTGCTGCTGGCCGTCTATCCGGCGAACGAGAAAGCGCGCCGCTTCTATACGCGGCACGGATTTGCGGAAATCGGCGAAACGGTCTTCATGGTCGGGACCATGCCGTTCCGCGACCTGATCTATGCCCGCATGCTGTAAAGCTATTCGCCCAGCGCCCGCGCGAGAGTCGCACGGATCGACTCCAGTCTTTTGACGACATCCGTTTCGGGCTGGCGCGCCTGCGCCTTGGGCGGGGTTGCCCCGTCGCCGTCCGCCAGCGCCTTTTGCGCGCCGCGCACGGTGAAGCCTTCGACGTTCAGAAGCTGGTTGATCCGGCGGACGAGCGCCACATCGGCCGGGCGGTAATAGCGCCGGTTGCCCGCCCGTTGCAGCGGACGAAGCTGCGGAAACCGGGTTTCCCAATAGCGCAGGATATGTTGCGGAAGACCCAGCTCGCCAGCCAGCTCACTAATGGTCAGAAACGCGCCCTCTGCCTTTTCCATGACAGCGATGTTGCACCCATAGTTAAGCCAAGGTCAACCATGGTAAATCCCTGATATGCGCGAAAAAGGGACGGTCAGGCCGCTCAGGCGTTCGCGACCCGGTCCCGCATCGCCTGGCTGGCGCGGAACGTCAGCACCCGGCGCGGCTCTATGGGCACTTCCACGCCGGTCTTGGGATTGCGGCCCATGCGCTGATTCTTGTCGCGCAGGACGAAGGTGCCGAAGCTGGAGATTTTCACATTTTCCCCGCGTTCCAGCGCGCTCGCCATATGTTCGAGGATGGATTCCACCAGCGCCGCCGCTTCGGCGCGCGAAAGGCCAATGTGACGATTGACGCTTTCCGCAAGATCCGCGCGCGTCAAGGTTCCATTGCCTGTCATATATACCGTCCCAGATTAATGCCCCGCCCGCGAATGTGCCGCAAAATGGCAATTTCCGCAAGGTGGCATAAGGATAGGAAAATGTTCCAAAACTGCACCTTATAGCGGCAAAAAAGCGTTAGAGGCGCAACGCGCAGGCTCCCCAGGTGAAACCGCCGCCCATGGCTTCCAGCACCAGCAGATCGCCCGCCTTGATCCGTCCGTCGCGGATGGCGAGATCGAGCGCCAGCGGCACCGACGCGGCGGAGGTGTTGGCATGCTGATCCACGGTCATGACGACCTTTTCCGGCGACAGCTTCAGCTTGCGCGCGGTCGCGTCGAGGATGCGGGCATTGGCCTGATGCGGGATCAGCCAGTCGATGTCGGCGGGCGTCAGGTCCGCCAGCGCCAGCACTTCGGTGAGGACGGAAGCGAGATTGACGACCGCATGACGGAAGACTTCCTGTCCCCGCATCCGCAGCTTGCCGACCGTCTGCGTGGTGGACGGCCCGCCATCGACGAAGAGAAGCTGGTTATGACGTCCGTCGGCATGGAGCTTCGAGGCGAGGATGCCGCGCGCGCCGCTTTCGCTTTCCTCCGCGCCCAGCACGATGGCGCCCGCGCCGTCGCCGAACAGGACGCAGGTGGTGCGATCCTCCCAGTCGAGGATGCGGCTGAAGGTTTCCGATCCGATCACCAGAGCGCGCCGCGCCGCGCCGGAGCGGATCATGCTGTCGGCCACCGTCACGGCATAGAGGAAGCCCGAACAGACCGCCGCCACGTCGAAGGCGACGCAATCATTGATGCCCAACGCCGCCTGCACCAGCGTCGCGCTGGCCGGGAAGGTCTGGTCCGGCGTGGCGGTCGCCAGAATGATGAGGTCGATGTCCTGCGGCGTCAGCGCGGCGGCGTCCAGCGCGGCGCGGGCCGCATCGGTCGCGAGAGACGCGGTGGTCTCCCCCTCCCCCGCGATATAGCGCGCGCGGATGCCGGTGCGCTCCACGATCCATTCGTCGCTGGTGTCGACCGTCTGCGCCAGCTCCGCATTGGTGACCTTGCGCGCCGGCAGGGCCGAGCCCGTGCCCAGGAGGATCGAACGACGGATCACTTGACGGACAGCTCCTGCCTGGATGCGGCGGCGGACAGGGCCGCGACCCCGGCCATGTCGGCGGCGATGCGCCGGGTGATGTCCTCTTCCAGCAGCCGCGCGGCGACATGGACGGCGTTGGCCACGCCCTTGTCATTGGCGCTGCCATGGCTTTTCACGACGACGCCGTTGAGGCCCAGGAAGACCGCGCCATTGTGATTATTGGGATCGAGATGATGCTTCAGCAGATGCATGGCGGGCTTGGAGATCAGGAAGCCGATCTTCGACCGCAGCGAGCTGGTGAAGGCCTTGCGCAGCAGGTCGGTGACGAAGCGGGCGGTGCCCTCCGCCGTCTTGAGCGCGACATTGCCCGAAAAGCCGTCGCACACGATCACGTCGACATCGCCACGGCCGATCTTGTCGCCTTCGATGAAGCCCTCGAACGACAGGGGCAACGCATCGGCCGCGCGCAGGATCGCGGCGGCGTCGCGAATCTCGTCCGTGCCCTTGAGTTCTTCCGTGCCGATATTGAGCAGGCGGACGCGGGGCCGGTCCAGATCGCAGGCGATGCGCGAATAGGCCGCGCCCATCACCGCGAACTGGACGAGGTTGCGCGCGTCGCATTCCGTGTTCGCGCCAAGGTCCAGCATGACCACGTCATTATCGCCCAGCGTCGGCAGCATCGCGGCGAGCGCGGGCCGGTCGATGCCCGGCATGGTGCGGAGCGCCAGCTTCGCCATCGCCATCAACGCGCCGGTATTGCCCGCCGACACGGCCGCCCCGGCATCGCCCGACTTCACGGCGGCGATCGCCATGCTCATCGAGCTGCCCTTCTTGCGGATCGCCGTGCTGGGCTTGTCGCTGCCGTCCACCACCGAATCGCTGTGGACGACTTCGGAGGCCGCGCGCAGATTGGGATGGTTGTCGAGCGCCGCCTTGATCCGCGCCTCATCGCCGAACAGGATGAAGCGCAGTCCGTCATGACGGCGGCGGGCCAAAGCCACGCCCGCCATCATCACGCGCACGCCTTCATCCCCGCCCATCGCGTCGATTGCGATTCGCGGTTGGCTGGACACGTCAGATCACCTTTGCGGCGGAAAGGATGTCGTCAGGCTCCGACGGCAACGACTTCACGGCCATTATAGTGGCCGCAGGCATCGCACAGATTATGCGGACGCTTCAGTTCGCCACAGTTCGAGCATTCCTGGAACGCTTCGACGCGCAGCGAATCGTGGCTGCGGCGCATGCCGCGACGGGAGGGAGACGTTTTCCTCTTGGGGACAGCCATGTCGGCACCTTATTCCGTAAATAAAATCTGGTTGTGCGACTGGCCGATATCCGATGGATGCGGACGCCACAGGCGCCGCAGACCCATGCGGCCCGGGTGATCGCGAAGCCCTGCGCCTATACCGGTTTTTGGCCGGGGCGCAAGTCCTTCCTTGCCCCCTGCCGCGCGCATCCTATGGTGCGGCATCCATCACGTCCCTGGGGGAGAGGACCACATGCTGCTTCCGATCACGCTGACCCTTGCCGCCGCCTGCGCGCTCATCAACCTGTGGCTGGCGATGCGCTGCGTCAGAATCCGGATGATCGACAAGGCGGCGCTGCACGGGGACGGCGGCAATGCGCTGCTCGCCCGGCGGATGCGCGCGCATGCCAACTTCATCGAATATACGCCGATGGTGCTGATCCTGTGCGCCCTTATCGAAATGGCGCTGGGGGCGTCGCTGTGGCTGTGGGTCGGGGCGCTGGCTTACGTGGTCGCTCGCATTTGCCACGGCCTTGGCATGGATGCGGAAGGCAGCAGCAACCTGCGCGCCGTCGGCGCGGTGCTCACATGGGTCATCATGGCGGCGCTGGCGGGCGCGGCGCTTTATGCCGCCTATCAGGGCACGCGCGCAGTCCCTGCCCCGCCCACGATGGCGGCGGCGGTCTAGGACCTGTCCTGTTCAAGTGGATTCGCGCCTTCAATCCAGGCGGGAGCAAATCAAGGATCAGGCCAGCACCGCATCGGCGACGAAGGGATTGCTTCGCCGCTCATGCGCGAAATTGCTCATCGGGCCGTGGCCGGGGACGAAAGCCGTGTCTCCGCCCAAAGGCCAGAGCTTGCCGGTGATCGCGTCGACCAGGTCCTGATGATTGCCCCTGGGGAAATCGGTGCGGCCGATGGACCCCTGAAACAGCACGTCGCCCACGATGGCGAGCTTGCTGGGAGCGTGGTGGAAGACGACATGCCCAGGGGTGTGGCCGGGGCAATGCAGCACGTCCAGCACCAGATTGCCGACCGTCACCTGATCCCCATCCTTGAGCCAGCGGTCCGGTTCGAAAACCTCGCCGTTGATGCCGTAGCGCGCGCCATCCTCGGCAAGCTGGTCGATCCAGAAACGGTCCGCTTCATGCGGCCCTTCGATCGGGACGCCGAGGTCCTTCGCCAAAATGCCCGCCTGCCCGCAATGGTCGATATGGCCATGGGTGACGAGCAGCTTTTCGATGGTGACGCCCTGTTGCTCCGCCGCCGCCTTCAACCGGGGAAGATCGCCGCCCGGATCGACGAAGGCGCCCTTGTTGGTGGCCGTGCACCAGAGCAATGTGCAATTCTGCTGCAACGGCGTGACGGGGATGATCGCGGCTTTGAGCGGAGGCATGGTCATGCCCCCGATGTGGCGAAGAGAAAGGCGCGGCGCAAGACCAGGACGGACCGACATTCAGTTCTGGCGGCCTGCAAGTCACGCCATCTCCTGAATGTCGACCCGCCCTAACGCTCCGTTTCCTCCATGTCGAACTGCTCGGCCAGGCTGATGCCGTCCAGCACCTTGGCCGTCTCATCACGCAGGCGCAGCATCACGCGATGCAGGCGGCATTCCGATTCGGGCAGGCAATTATTGCAGGTTTCATGCGCGAAACGGCTGGCGCACGGCGTGAGCGCGAGCGATCCCCGCGTCAGCCGCACGATGTCGCCATAGCTGATGTCGACAGGGGCCAGCGCCAGCCAATAGCCGCCGTCCCGTCCCCGCTGCGTTTCCACCAGCCCCTCGCGCGCCAGTTCAGACAGGATCACCGTCAGGAACTTGGCCGGGATATTCTGCCGCGTGGAAATTTCCGTGAGCGGAACCGGACCCTGACGGTAGCGATCGGCCAGATGTTGAAGCGCGCGGATGGCATAACGGGTCTTCTGCGAAAGCATGATTCCGTTATTCGCTCATGTCCGGCATTTGACAAGGATCAAGGCGCGGAAATTCAGGGTTTACACCCTCGCCGCGCCCCACGCTTCATGCCGACATGCCCTCCAGCGCGCTTTCATAGGTCGACGCCTTGAAGCCGACGATGGTGCGGTCGCCAAGGTCCAGGATCGGGCGCTTGATCATCGAGGGGTTCGCCATCATCAGCAGCACGGCCTTGTCCGCGTCGATATGGGCGCGGTCGCCTTCGGGCAGGGCGCGGAACGTCGTGCCCGAACGGTTGAGGATGGTTTCCCAGCCATGTTCGTCCACCCAGCCGCGCAGCGCCGCTTCGTCGACGCCCGACACCTTATAGTCGTGAAAGCTGTAGGACACGCGGCTGTTGTCGAGGAAATTGCGCGCTTTCTTGATCGTGTCGCAATTCTTGATGCCATACATGGTGATCATGGCGGATTATCCTTTGAAAGCGGTGACGTCGATTTCGATCTTCATCAACGGCTCGATAAGGCCGGTGACGGTGCAGGTGGCGGCGGGGCGGATGTCGCCGAACACGGCGCGCAGGGGCGCGGCCATTTCATCCCAGTAAGCCGGGTCGGCGATATAGTAGTTCACGCGCACCACATCGGCGAAGGTGAAGCCCCCTTCCTCCAGCGCGGCGCCGATGACCTTCAGCGCATTGGCCGCCTGATCGGCGACGCGTTCGGGCATGGCGCGGGTTTCGGGATCATAGCCGGTGGTGCCCGACACGAAGCACCAGTCGCCCTGGACCAGAGCGCGGGAATAGCCGACATGCGCCTCGAACGGCGAACCGGAAGATATGAGCTTGCGGGACATGGGATTCCTTCGATGCTGCGCGGAAAAGGGATCGCGCGCCCCTTGCCCCCTTGGCGATGCGCTGTCCAGTGCTATCGGCGGCTTTACGGATAGCTGACCGTCTTGGGGCGGCCCTGCGGGATGGGGATATATTCCCGATCGTCGCCGGGGATCAGGGGAAAGCGCATCGCTTCCCAATCCTCGCGCGCCTGCATCAGCCGCTCGGTGGTCGAGGACACGAAATTCCACCAGACATGGCGGGGCGACGTGAACGCCTCTCCGCCGCACAGCACCACCCGGCCGCCGTCGACGCTCATCAGCGTGGCGCTGACGCCGGGGCGCAGGACGTAGAGCGTCTGGGGCCGGAGCAATATGCCGTCGAGCGCCGCGTCGCCGCCCGACACATAGATCGCCCGCTCGTCCGCCGACGGGTCGATGGGCACGCTGGCGCCGGGGGAAAGCTGAATATCCGCATAGATGGTGTCGGCATAGGTCGTGACCGGCGCGCGCTGCCCCCAGAGC
>JASGDV010000037.1:0-15773 GCA_049841255.1 Sphingobium sp. | reverse complement strand
TCGAGAACCGTTGGCGCGAGGGGTCTCGACTTCGCTCGAACCGAACGGAACTAGCTGGATGCCTCCCCTTAAAAGACAGCTCCAGCCTCTATAGGTCCTCCAGCGCGGCGCTTGCCTCCATCCACGCTTCCTCGGCGGCTTCCAGCTTCTTCTCCACGGACGCGCGGCGCACCATGAGGTCGGTCATGGTCATCTTGGCCTCCGCGCCTGTCGCAGCCTTGGGATCGAACAACGCCCGGTCGATCCGGCTGCGTTCCTCGCCCAGCGCCGCCATCTCCTTTTCCGCCTTGCTGACCGCGGATTTCAGGCTCTTCTGCTTCTCGCGCCATTCGGCGGCGTTGCGCCTTTCGGCCTTGCGGTCGGGCCGGGGCGCATCGCCTCCGCCGCCATTGCCGTCCGCCTTGCGCAGGACGATGTCGGTATAATCGTCGAGGCTGCCGGAAAATTCCTGCGCCGTCCCGCCGTCCACCAGCACGAGGCGATCGGCGGCGAGTTCGATCATGTGCCGGTCATGGCTGACGATCACCACCGCGCCGGAATATTCGTTAAGCGCCTGCACCAGCGCCTCGCGGCTGTCGACGTCGAGATGGTTCGTCGGCTCGTCGAGAATCAGCAAGTGCGGCGCGTCACGCGTGATGAGCGCGAGGGCAAGCCGCGCCTTCTCCCCGCCCGACATGGAGCCGACCTTCTGTGTGGCCCGCTCACCGGAGAAGCCGAAGCGGCCCAGTTGGGCGCGCACCGCGCCGGGGGTCGCGCCCTTCATCACGCGGGTCATATGGTCGAGCGGCGTGTCGGCGACGTCCAGCTCCTCCACCTGATATTGGGTGAAATAGCCGACATTCATCCTGGCCGAAGCCTTCATCGCGCCTTCCATCGGCGCAAGCTGCGCGGCCATCAGGCGGGCGAGCGTGGTCTTGCCATTGCCGTTGCGCCCCAGCAGGGCCACCCGGTCATCGGGGTCGATCCGCAGGTTCACGCGCCGCAGCACCGGCGTCTCGCCATAGCCCACCGCCGCCATGTCCATGGTGATGAGCGGCGGGCGCAGTTCAGGCGGACTGGGGAAGGCGAAGCTGAGCGTCGGGTCCTCGATGGCGGCCGCGATAGGCTGCATCTTCGCCAGCGCCTTGGCCCGCGACTGGGCCTGTTTCGCGGTGGAGGCGCGGGCCGAGTTGCGGGCGATATAGTCCATCAGCTTCTCGCGCTCCACCTGCTGCTTCGCGCGGGCGGCTTCCTGCTGGGCGAGGCGCTCGGCGCGCTGCCGCTCGAACGCGTCGTAGCCGCCGGGATAGAGCGTGACTTTGCCACCCTCCAGATGGAGGATGTGATCGACCACATTGTTGAGCAGATCGCGCTCATGGCTGATGACGACCACGGTGCCGCGATAATTTTTGAGGAAGCTCTCCAGCCACATCGTCGCTTCGAGATCGAGATGGTTGGAAGGCTCGTCGAGCAGCAGCAGTTCCGGCTCGGAAAAGAGCAGCGCGGCGAGCGCCACGCGCATCTTCCACCCGCCCGAATAGCTGTCGAGCGGGCGGCCCTGCATCTCTTCGTCGAAACCCAGGCCGACGAGGATGCGGGCGGCGCGGGCGGGCGCGGTGTAGGCGTCGATGGCGTTCAGGCGCTCATAGATATGGCCGAGGCGGTCGGGGTCTTCCGTGGTTTCACTCTCGGCGAGAAGCGCGGCGCGCTCCTTGTCGGCGGCAAGCACCGTTTCGAAAGGCGAAGCCGTGCCCGCGGGCGCTTCCTGCGCGATATAGCCGAGGCGCGTGTCGCGCGGCATGTCGCAACTGCCCTCATCCGGGTCGATCTGGCCGATCATCACCTTCATCAGCGTGGACTTGCCAGCGCCGTTGCGGCCGATGAGGCCCACGCGGCTGCGCGGCGGCAGCGCGGCGCTCGCGCGGTCGAGAATGGTGCGCCCGCCAAGGCGCACGGTGATACCGTTGAGGTTAAGCATGGCCGCCCCCTAGCCTATTTTGGCGGCGGGAGGAAAGGTGGTGGTTTGTGGGCAGATTCCGGCACTCACGCCACGGCCGGTCGGAAAAGCAGACTGTCCACTCTCCAACCATTACCCCTACCCCTTCGCCGGTTGCTCCGCATAGAGCGTGAACTGCGCATGCAGCCCACCCAGCGACGACTGCCCCAGCCACAGGTCGAACAGGCCCGGCTCCGCGATCCGCTTGTTGCCGGGTCCCACGAACTCCAGATCGGCGCGCGACAGGGAGAAGCGGACCAGCTTGCTCTCGCCGGGGTTCAGCGTCACGCGCTCGATGCGCTTCAATTCCCGGATCGGGCGGGTGCGGCTCGCCACGCGGTCGCGGGTGTAGAGCTGCACCACTTCGCTGCCGCGCCGGTCGCCTGCATTGCGGACACGCGCCGTCACCTCTATCGCCCGGTCCCAGCGCAGCGCGGTGTCGGAGAGCTTCAGCTCCTCCAGCACGAACTTCGTGTAGGACAGGCCATGGCCGAAGGGATAGCGCGCGCTGTTGTCCGTGGTCGCATAGCGCGCCTTATATTCGGTGCCTCCGCCATCGGTGACGGGCCGCCCGGTCGACTTGCGGTCATAGTAGAAAGGTTCCTGCCCCGATTCCCAGGGGAAACTGACCGGCAGCTTGCCCGAAGGGTCCACCCTGCCGAACAGCAGGTCGGCGATGGCATGGCCGGTTTCAGAGCCGAGGAACCATGTGGCGAGGATCGCCTGCGCGTTCGCCACGCCGTCGTGCAGCGCCAGTGCCCGGCCATGGCGCAGCAACACCACCACCGGCTTCCCGGCGGCAGCGACGGCGTCGGCCAGCGCCTGCTGCGCGGACGGGATTTCAATGACGGTGCGCGATTGCGCCTCGCCCGACATATCCTGCGATTCACCGATGGCGAGGAGAACGATGTCGGCGGCTTTCGCGGCTTCCACCGCCTTGGCGATGCCGTCGTCCACCGGCTTGCGAACATCGCAGCCCTTGACGACGGTGAGCAGCGACGGGTCGGGCATGGCCGCGCGCAGCCCCGTGGCGATGTCCACGCCTTTATCCGGGTCGCCGTAAAAGGCCCAGGGGCCGTAGAGGTTCGCCTTGTCCTCGCCAAAGGGACCGATGAGCGCGATCTTCTGCCGCTTCGCCGGGTCGAGCGGCAGGATGCCGTCATTCTGGAGCAGCACGACTGACCGGGCCGCGGCCTCCCGCGCCAGGGCGCGATGGGAAGGCGTGGCGATCCGCGTCTTTTCCGCCGCTTCGTCGAGCGAGCGATAAGGATTGTCGAAGAGGCCGATGGCCGTCTTCACATAGAGGATGCGGCGGACGGCGACATCGACCGTCCCTTCGGGCACCGCGCCGCTCTTCACCAGATCGGGCAGATATTTGATGTAGAGCCCGCTTTGCATCGACATGTCGACGCCCGCCAGCACGGCGAGGCGAGCCGCGTCCCTGTCATCCTGCGCAAAGCCATGGGCGACCAGTTCCTCATCCGCCGTATAGTCGGAGAAAACGAAGCCCCGGAACCCCATCTCGCCCCGCAGCAGATCGGTCAGAAGCTCCCGGTCGGCGGTGGCGGGGACGCCGTTGATCTCGTTGAAGGCCGCCATGGTCGTGAGCGCGCCCGCCGCAAAGGCCGATCCGAAGGGCGGGATATGCGTCTCCCGCAGCGTCTCGTCGGAAATGTCGACATTGCCATATTCCAGGCCCGCCGCCACCGCGCCATAAGCCGCGAAATGCTTGGGGCAGGCCAGCAGGCTGTCGTCGCGGCGAAGGTCGCGCCCCTGAAAGCCGCGCACGCGGGCGGCGGCGATCAGGCTGGTGAGGGTCACATCCTCCCCCGCCCCCTCGACCACGCGGCCCCAGCGCTGGTCGCGCGCCACGTCCACCATCGGCGCGAAGGTCAGGTGCAGGCCCGCCGCCGTCGCCTCCAGCGCCATGGCGCGCGCGGTGCGCTCGGCCAGGCGCGGGTCGAAGCTCGCCGCCTCGCCCAACGGGACGGGGAAGATCGTCTTGAGGCCATGGATCACATCGCCCGCGAAGAGCAGCGGGATGCCGAGCCGGCTGTCCTTGACCGCGATATCCTGCGCGCGGCGAGCGCCCGCCACGCCGATGCCGTTGAACAGACACCCGACGCGCCCCTTGCGGATTTCGGCGGCAAGGCGCTTCTCGTCCTGTATGCCGACTTGCGGATTGGGCGGGTTGAAGGGACGGAAGCTGTCGGCAAGGCAGGTCATCTGCCCCGCCTTCTCCTCCAGCGTCATGCGGAAAATGAGGTCGTCGACCCGCGCCACGTCACTCGCCGCCAAAGCGCGGCGCGGCAGGGGCAAGGTCAGGAAAGCCGCGAGGGACGCGGTGAGGAGGGAACGGCGGTCAAGGCTCATCGAAGCGGGGCGTAACAGGGTCCATATGAATGCAGCTTGTCCACCCAACGCACGAGCCGCGCCATATGTTGCGGCGCATCATGCGGAGGTGAACAGCTTGGTCCCTACCACGCCCACCACGGTCAGCGCCATGAAGGCGGCCTGCGCGGGCGACACCTTGTCCCCGAAAAGGATCACTCCGCCGATGATGACGCCCACCGCGCCCAGACCCGTCCAGATCGCATAGGCGGTGCCCGCAGGCAGCCCCTTCATCGCGAGCGCCAGCAGGCCCATGTTCACGAAGCTGAGCGTGACCGGCACCAGCGAAGCCTGCCAATGGCCCACCGTGGCGGCCCATTTGAGGCTGAGCGCCCAGATGATTTCGGTGACGACCGCGATGCCGAGAATGAGCCACGCCATAAGGAAGCGTTCCTTCTGCTTGTCCACAGGCTCGATAAGGAGAAGCGCGGGCCGGAAACCCGAAAGAGGCAGCGCGCCGGGATGCGATGGCAGGGCTTGAATAGAACTGGAAAGCTAATGAATTGAAATAAATATCATTTGCGAAGAGGCTAAAAACCTTCCCCCACATTCTCCCCCACACTTTTGGGACGCCGCTGCCGATCCCGGCGGAATGGCCGTTACCGGATACCCGAAAATCTTGACGCCGGATAGCATCGGCTGGAAGGTGACGGCATGGTGCAACGACGGCAAGCGCGGCAACAGGTGTTCGCCGCCCTTTATCCGCTTTACCGGCTGACGAATCGAAGGATGCTCCTTTGGCGCTCCCTGCCGCGCCCTCGCCTGTCATCATGCGCGCCGTGGTTTCGCCGCCATATAGACCAGAGCAATCACTGACCGCCGTTTTGACGATCGCTGCCCCATCCGAACTTTTCGCCGCTTGGCGATAGGGATAGCTGGCGTTAAGCCCTTTACTCGACAAGTGAGGGGGCAGCAGCGCAGATGGATATTCAGGGTTACGTCAGTGAAATTCGTGCGCTCTATGCCAGTGGCCAGACAACCGAACACAGCTTTCGCCCCGCCTTGGCCAAGCTATTCGGGGCGATTGATCCCGCGCTAACGGTCATCAACGAGCCGAAGCACATCACCGATGTTGGCGCCCCCGATTTTGTGTTCAATCGCGGGGATGTCGCCATCGGCTGGTGCGAGGCGAAGGACATCGGCAAGGATGTCCGCAAGTTTGCAGCCAATGACTACAGCAAGGCCCAGAAGGACCGTTACAGGAAGGGCCTGCCCAACCTGATCTACACCAACGGGCTGGACTTCGAGTTCATCCGCGAAGGCGACGTGGTGGATTTCATCACCATTGCCGACGCGGCACCGGCACTTCCCGCACACCCGGAAAACTTTCCGGCGCTGGAAAACCGCCTGCGTGACTTTGCCGCTGCCACCCCGCTCACCATCACGTCATCGAAAAAGCTGGCTGAGATGATGGCGGGCAAGGCGGCGATCATCAAGGACATCATGGGCCGCGCCCTGATGGCCGACATCAAGGCGCGGGATGAAGGCGCGCCGCCATCCGACCTGATCGGCCAGTATGAGGCGTTCCGGCAAAATCTGATTCAGGACATCACGGTTGCGGATTTCGCCGACATCTACGCCGAAACCATCGCCTACGGCCTGTTCGCGGCCCGCCTGCACGACGAGACGCCGGACAGTTTCACCCGTGCCGAGGCGCTGGACCTGTTACCCAAGTCCAACCCCTTCCTGCGAGAACTGTTTATCTACATCGCCGGGCCGAATCTGGACGAACGCCTGCGCCGCGTGATCGACGAATTATGCAATGTGTTCGGCGCTACCGACATGGGGCAGGTGCTGCGCCATTTCGGTAAGGTGACGGCGCGGCAAGACCCGTTTCTGCATTTCTACGAGGTGTTTCTGGCCGAATATAACCCGGCCAAGCGCAAGGCGCGGGGCGTTTGGTATACGCCCGAACCAGTGGTGAATTTCATTGTCCGCGCCGTGGACCAAGTGCTCAAATCCGAGTTCGGGCTGGCGGACGGGCTGGCCGACACTAGCAAAATCACCGTGGACTGGGACACGGGGCAGAACGACAAGAAGGGCAAGCCTGCCACCATCAAGAAACAGGTTCACCGTGTCCAGATTCTCGACCCCGCCACCGGCACCGGCACCTTTCTGGCCGAAGTGGTGAAGCTGGTCGCAGGACGGGTGCAGGGTATCGCCCCCGGCCAGTGGTCCGGCTATGTCGAGAATGACCTGATCCCGCGCATCCACGGCTTCGAGCTGCTGATGGCCAGCTACGCCATGTGCCACATGAAGCTGGACATGATCCTGACCGGGCTGGGCTACAAACCATCCGAAAAGCCGCCTCGCCTTGGCGTCTATCTCACCAACAGCCTTGAGGAAGGCGAGCGGGTGGAACAGACCCTGTTCGGGCTTTCCCGCGCCATTGCCGCAGAAGCCAAGGCCGCCAGCGACATCAAGCGGCAAATGCCCATCATGTGCGTGATCGGCAACCCACCCTATTCGGGCCATTCGTCCAACAAGGGCAAGTGGATCGAAAAACTGATGGCCGATTACAAGGTCAGCCCGGAATTGAAGCGCCCGGCACAGGCCAAATGGCTGTCAGATGACTATGTGAAGTTCGTTCGTTTTGCCGAACATATGATCGAGAAGAACGGCGAAGGGGTGCTGGGTTTCATCACCAACCACGGCTATCTCGATAACCCGACATTTCTCGATATGCGGAATCATCTGCGGCAGACGTTTGACCGCATCTATGTGCTGGACCTGCATGGCAATTCCAAGAAAAAGGAAGTCAGCGCGGACGGTTCGCCGGACAAAAACGTGTTCGACATCATGCAGGGCGTGGCGATCATTATTGCCGTGAAGCGGGGCGAGGCCGGCGGGGCGAAGAAGCTGGCCAGCGTATTCCACGGCGACCTATGGGGCGACCGGGAAACGAAGTATCAGCGATTGTGGGACGGCACACCCGACGAACTGGCCGCGCAGGATGTTTCACCGGAAACCGCGCCGTGGCGATTCAAGCCTACCGACAAGGTGCTGGAAGCTGCATATCAGGCCGGATTCTCCGTGGCGGACCTGTTTTCACCCAATGGCCGACCTGCGCCCGGCATCGTTACGACCCATGACGAGTTCGCGATTTCATGGACTGCCGACGAAGCTGCGGAGAAGGTGGAACGCCTGCTTTCGACGGCGAACGAAGCCGAGGCCCGTCAGCTCTTTCGCTTATGTTCGCAAAGCCAGTGGAACTATACCGCTGCCAAATCCGCACTGGCCGATGGCGCGTGGCGGCAAGCTATAACGCCGATTGTCTATCGTCCGTTTGATAACCGTTATACCGTCTATAACCCTCATGTAGCCGTTCATCGCCGCGAGCGCGCAATGAATCATTTTCTTGATCGGCCAAACCTTGGCCTGATGACATCGCATCAAGCAATCCAAGGTAACGCTGGCTTTAGCCATGCCGTCGCAGTCAGCCAGATTATCGACAATAGAGCTATCTTCTCAAACAAGAGCATCTCGCAGATGCTCCCTCTATATCTTTATCCAGATGAGCAAGACCTTGACCAATCCATACGCCTGAACCTCGACGCCAAACTTTACCCCCAAATCCGCAAGGCGGCGGGACTGGTCGGGCCACTCTCTCAACCAGACGGCACGGACGCCTTCCGCAAGGCCACCGGCGACTCCCGCCCCGATGAAGTCAAGGTGTTCGACTACATCTATGGTGTGCTGCATTGCCCGGCCTATCGCCGGACTTATGCCGAGTTCCTGAAAGCCAACTTCCCGCGCATCCCGTTCCCACCCTCGCCCGAAGTGTTCGCGGCAATCAGCGCCAAGGGTGAGGCACTGCGCCGCCTGCACCTGATGGAAGATGCCACCATCGGCGAAACGCCCTATCCCTTCCACGGAGACGGTGACAGCGTAGTGGACAAGCCGCGTTTCGATGCCGGGCGCATCTGGATCAACGCCGCCCAGTATTTCGACAACGTGCCTGCCATCGCGTGGGACTTCCTTATCGGCGGCTATCAGCCCGCGCAAAAATGGCTGAAGGACCGCAAGGGCCGCATGCTGGGCTGGGACGACATCCGACACTATCAGAAGATCGTCAAAATCCTCACCGAAACCGACCGCATCATGCGCGAGATCGAGTTGCCGGACCTTGCCTGAACCGGCCCGCCAACCTTACGTCGGTCACGACGTATAAGCGCGCACTCAAAATTTCGTGACTCTTGGCCTGTTGATGCAGCTAGGTCGCCCGCAATTGCTTCACGCTCTCCTGCGGCCAATCCTCCCTTGCGAGTGCCGATGCGCTCGACAAGGGCGGCAAAGCGGCGCTGGCGCAGGCGAGCGACGGGACACGCTCGACAAGCCAATTCACCGGCCTCCACAACGCATATGCGGCAAGACCGACGACGAACAAGCCAAGCGCGGGAATGCGTGTCATACGGGGATAGAGCATAAAGCCCCTGCCAAGTCTAATTGAATAGTCGCCTGCTGTTCCCACATCTGCGGGCATGTTCAGAGTTGCCGACGACTCCCCTCTACGAAAGCCACCGCTACCGATCTCGGAAAGGCAAATCGTTCTCTTGGACGGTATTCGCTATAGCGTCGATATGGCGGGCATCGCCATTGACCGTCTGTGGCGGCAACTTTGCTTTATCGACAGCACCGAAGATCCGATCCAAAACTACCATATCGCGGAAGCGGCTTTGGATGCGTGGTCCATCATAGACGCTGCACATCGCATGTCGGATTTGGTCGAGAACCTGCCCGGCCTGCCGAACGCGGATTGGCGGCGGCTTTTTCGGCAGCGCGTCGCGGATGCGCTAGAACTGCGGGATATGTGGCAGCATCAGGTTGGCGAAGCCGAAAGGGTCGTTGCGGAACGCGGGCAGGCTTGGGGCGCGTTGTCGTGGGTCAAGCATGAAGGCAACAAGCCAACCGGACGGTGGTTTCTTGCCGTGGTCGGCAGCGACTTCAAAGGCAGCAATTGGACTTTCGCAGGGCCAGTCAATGCGATCCCGCGTGTCAGCACTCGACGAATCCGGCTCATCCACCTTGGGAAAAGCGTATATCTGGCGCGTCTGGTGCGGGACATGATCGACGCGCTGCGCCACCTTGAAGATGACGTTGCAAACAAGCGCCTGCATTTGGTCGGGGAAGCCGTGAATCAGGAACGCAGCAGCGACTGGATCATGGAATGTTCGATCATGGCTCTTGTCTCGACAAGTCCGCCGAAGGCGAAACCTGCCGACGATTAAAGGCCTTCTCTCGTGCCAGCGCTACTGCGCTGACAGGCATCCCGGCGCGGGGCTTTGGAATGGTCATTCAACGGGGCTGCGATGCTACGCATCGAGCCAACAATTTGGATACACACCTCACGCACGGGTGCATGGCGGTTTTCCGCCACTTTCCGAGGATGCTATTAGCATCCTCTTGAACGGCAGATTTGAAAACTGGCGGATTTCCGCCAGTTTTTGAGAGTGCTATCCGCACCCTCGCCTTGTCCGCATGATCGGGCATCCCTGCCACCGGGAGAAGGCGGACATTATCCCGTTTTCTTTCCCGGAAGCCGCACGACATTGCCCGCGCCAGCCGCTCCGCTCGCACAATAGCGCCCCCATGCGGCCATCAGCTTGACCCGCGCGCCTGGCTGATCGGGAGTGCCGAGATAGGTGGTGCGGCGATAGGCGGCTTGCACGGCGTCGGGCGTTTTGTGCGCCAGCGCGGCTTCCACCACGGCATCGGGAAAGCCCTCGTTCGCGGCCCAGTCGGTGAAGGCGGAACGGAAGCCGTGGACGTGGTAAGGCTCGCTCATGTCGCGCAGCACTTTCAGCAGCGTCATGTCCGACATCGGCTTGCCAGCCACGCCGGGGAAAACGACATCGCTGTCCGCCAGCCGAAGCGCCGCCGCCTTTGCCAGCACCGCCAGAGCCGCGTCAGAGAGCGGAACCATGTGCGCCTTGCTCCGCTTCATGTGATCGGCGGGAACGGTCCACAGACGGCCTTCAAGGTCAAATTCCGCCCATGTGGCAAGCCGCACCTCCTGCGAGCGGACGCCGCACAGGATGAGCAGTTCCAACGCCAACCGCCCGAATGAGGGTTTGCGTTGCAGCGCCACCATGAAGGCAGGCACCGCGACATAGGGCATGGCCTTGCGATTCTCCCGCGCCTTCACCTGCCGGGGCAGACCGCGCCCCGCTTTCAGGCTCCCGTTGCCCGACGGGGCTTCGCTGGACCGCCAGCCCTTGGCATGGGCGTAATCGAGCACGGCGCAAATCCGGTTGCGGACCTGGCGGGCGGTTTCGGGAATCTCCTGCCAGATCGGCGTCAGCACCGCGATAATGTCGGGCGAGACAATCCCGCCGGTCGGAATGTCGCCCAGTTTAGGGAAAGCATAATTTTCCAGACTGGCGAGCCACTGGCGGGCATAGACGGCGCTTTTCCAGCCCGCCTCATTCTCGGTATGATACTGGCACGCGGCCTCGCGGAACGTCACCTTCGCGGCGGCTTCGTCTTTGCGTTCCGCAAGCACGTCGCGCTTTTCGACCTTCACCGCCTTTCGTAGCTGTCCCGCCTTCTCGCGCGCTTGTGCCAGCGTCAGCAATTTTGCGCTGCCCAGCCCAATGTCGCGCCGCTTGCCATCTTGTTGAAGCCGCACCAACCACGAAGCCGCGCCGCTCTTCCCGACTTTCAGGAACAGGCCGTCGCCATCCTGATACGTGCCGGGCTTCGCCAAAGCCGCTTTGACTGCCACCGCCGAGAGCTTGCCCATTTCGTTCCCCACACTTTCGCGGGCTGCACAAGAGCATCCAAGTGTGGGGAAGGAGGATTCTCTCCCCACACCTTCCCCACACTTGGCTTCGGCTGCAGGCAAACAGCAACGGACGCAGGGGGACGATTTCGGGATAATACGCTAGGTTTTCCGGGATTTCTAGGGACTTTGGGAGACGTCCCCGGATAAGGGGGTGGTGGACAGGGCTGGATTCGAACCAGCGTACGGGAAACCCGGGCAGATTTACAGTCTGCTGCCTTTAACCACTCGGCCACCTGTCCAGTCGCCTGACCGTTCCGGGGGATGCCCCGGCCCGGTTGGAGGGCGCTCAATGACGAAAGGAGGCTTGCCTGTCAATGCTTCCCGTGAAAAGAGCGCGACATGAAGAAAAGAGGTCATCGCCCCTCAGGGCACAAGGGAAACTATCCGCGCTTCTACGGGCGTCACGCCGTCATCGCGGCGCTGGCCAATCCCGACCGCGTGGTGCGGAAAATCTGGGGCACGCGTGAGGCGCTCAATGCGCTGGACCTGCCGCCCGTCCTCCCCATCGTCTATGCCGACGTGGCCGATCTGGGGCGGATGGTGCCCGCCGACGCGCCGCATCAGGGCGTGGTGGCCGAAGTCGAGCCGCTGGACGACGTATGGCTGGGCGACGCGCTGGAGGCCGGGCAGGAGGACAAGCGGCCCGTTCTGGTGCTCGACCAGGTGACGGACCCGCATAATGTCGGCGCGATCCTGCGCTCCGCCGCCGCCTTCGACGCGCTTTGCATCGTGACGCAGGACCGGCACGCGCCGCCCGAATCGGGGGTGCTGGCGCGGTCGGCTTCGGGCGCGCTGGAGATCGTACCCTGGGTGCGCGTCGTGAACCTCGCCCGCGCGCTGGATGAAATCGCGGAGGCCGGTTACTGGCGCATCGGGCTCGACGGAGAGGCGGACACCACGCTGGGCGAGGCGATAGGCGAATCACGGGTCGCGCTGGTATTGGGGGCCGAGGGCGAAGGCTTGCGCCATAACAGCATGGCGCATTGCGATATTTTGGCTAAACTGCCGATCAGCCCGCGCATGGAGAGCCTCAACGTCTCCAACGCCGCGGCGATTGCCCTTTATGCCGCCGCCAGCCGGTAAGGTAGCAGGGTCGAAACAGGGGTTTGACTATGTCCGTTTTATCGCGCGCCTTCATGGCGCTGTCCGCCGTGCTGCTGCTGTCCGCCTGTCTGGTGACGCCGGGCAAGTTCGATTCGACGCTCGACATCCGCGCGGACCGCAGCTTCACCTTCACCTATAAGGGCGAGATCATCGCGTCGGACATGGGCAAGGATTTCCCCGGCCCCGACAGTCTGGGCGACGAACCGGGCGACGATGCCGCGCCCACGGCGCAGGACAGCGCTTATCGGACGGCGCGGCTTTTGCAGGTCAAGGACGAGACGGGGGAGCAATCCTTCTCCAACCGCAAGGATGCGGGCGACGACGCCAGGATGCAGGCCATCGCCGAAGCTCTGGCGAAGGAAAAAGGCTTCCGCGCTGCCCGTTATATGGGGGACCACAAGTTCGAGATCGACTATGCGATCAGCGGCAAGCTGGACCATGCCTTCCTCTTTCCGTTCAATACGGACGCGCAGATCATATTGCCCTTCGTCGCCGTGGAACTGCGCGGAGCGGACCGGGTGCGGATGAAAGCGCCGGGCTTTTCCACCAGCTATGACAAGAGCCAGGGACCGTCCATGGGCGGATCGGACGATGACGCGGCGAAGGCGCTGGACGGCACCTTCAAGCTGACCACGGATGCGGAGATCGTGGCACAGAATCAGGAAGACGGCGCGCAGGACACGCCGCAGGGCAAACGGATCATCTGGAAAGTGACGCCGATGACAGCCGACGCGCCCAGCGCGACCTTGCGGATGAAGCCGTAAGGAAGCGGAGTTAGGGCGAGCTTCGGCCGGGAGCGGACCGTCGCCAACCCACCCAAATTGCCCTTCAGCCGATCTCGTCCCACGCCTCCGCGATTTCGCCGATCATGGCGCGCGCCTGTTCGACGGCCCCGGCATCACGCTCCTTCGCGCCCACGAGCAGCAGACGCCGCGCCTCGCGATAGATTTGCGCGAGGCCGATCGCGATGTCCCCGCCCTTGTCGAAATCGAGGCTCGATTCCAGCGCGAAGAGGATCGACATCGCCCGCGCCTGCTTGTCCGACACTTTCAGCCGGTCGTTCTGCCGCTCTGCCAGCACGGTGGCGTCCAGCGCGATCAGCAGTTCGTCGAACAGGATCTTCACCAGCGCATGAGGGCTCGCGCCTTCCGTCCGCGCGCCCGAATGGACGGCCGCATAGCGCCGCGCCGCCATATTGCCCGCATATCCCTGATTGTAGAACATCGCCCTGTGCGTCCCCGCTTAATTGTTGCTGTTGTTCCAGGCGTCGATCTGCTGCTGCAGATAGCTCTGCGTCGCCTTGATCGCCGTCAGCCGCGTTTCCATGGCCGTGTAGATTTTCGTGAGCTGCGCCTGATAGTCGGTCATTTGGTCGCTCAGCTTCTCAAGCTGCTCCGACAGGCTTTTCGCCAGCGCCTCATATTTGCTCTGCGCGCTGGCGAGGGGGCCGTCCTTCTTCTGGATATTGTCGCGCACGCTGTCCATCAGCCCGGCCAAGCCGGGATTGCTCGCGGACTTGACGGTGGGATTGAGCAATTGCGTGATCGCCGAAGGATCGGCCGCCATCGCCTTGTCCAATATCTTCGTGTCCAGCGTCAGCGTGCCGTCGCGATTGGTCGTGACGCCCAGATCGGCCAGCGTCTTGTAGCTGCCGGTCGTCGACAGCGCCGCCGACGTCATCTGGGAAAGCTGCCGCTTCATGTCGCGGATGGACGAATCCCCGTTCAGCACGCCCGCGCTGGAGGAATCGGCCCCCTGCGCCGTCGCCGTGTTGAGCGCCTTCATCAACGTGTTATAGGCGTCGACGAATTCGACCATCAGGTCGCGCATCGACGTGGTGGGCTCGGTCGTCGCCAGCGTGACGGAGGTGCCCGGCGACGCCTTGTTGAGGTCGATCCGCAGATAGGGAATGGCCGTATCGACGGTATTGGAAGCATAATGCTGTTCCACCCCGTCCAGCAGGATGACCGCATCCTGCGCGGCGGAGACCGAGGTGAAGGAAGAACCGCTATTCGGTCCCGCCTTCGACCAGGCGAATTTTTCGAGGTCCGCGCTGTCGGCGCTCAGCGAAAAGTCGTTCGCCTCGCCCGTCGCGCCCTTCATCACCAGCCGCGTCCCCTGCGTATCGGTAACGAGCGAGGCGGTGACGCCCGCGCCGCTGCCGTTGATGGCGCTCACCAGATCGGCATAGGTGCTCGACGCGGTCAGCACGATGTCCTTCGACACGCCGCCCACCGTCAGGGTCAGCGTGCCCGCGCCTGTCAGCGTCGTGGCCGATACATTCTGATCCGGCGCGGTCGCCAGCGTGCGCCCGGTGGCGAGCTGCTGCACCTGAAGCTGGGCGGGCAGGCCCTGCGGCGTGCCGCCCGGCAAGGCGCTGACCGTCGCGATGCTGGTGTCGTTGGATGCCGGCACGCCGGAATAGCCAGTACCCGACAGCAGGCTGTTCAATGCGTCGGCAAAGGTGTCGAGCGAACTGGACGCCGAAGCCAGCGCGGAAATGCGCGCGCTGTTCAGGCTCTGGCGGTCGGTGATGACCTTCTGCTTGGGATCACGCGCGGCGCTGACCAGGCTGTTGACCAGCGCGGTCGTATCGATGCCGGACCCGACGCCCAGGGCCGTCGAAATGCTGCTGCTCACCGAGGTCATATGCCCGTCCTTTCAAATGCAAGAACGGCCCTAGCGCCAAGACCTTTAGGAAAGATTTTCAAGACCACGGCCCATCAGCGGGCAGGCGGGAAAAAGGCCTTTTCAGACCGCCATGGACAGAATCTGATCCACCGTCCCGCGCTTCATATGCGCCTGCGCCGCATGGGCATAGCGCGACTGTTCCGCCATGCGCCGCGCCAGCAGCACCGTGCTTTCCACCGCCTCCTTGCTGGCGGGCGGCAGGGGCACGATGACGATCGGCGTCGGTAGCATCGACTGGATTTCCGATGCGGCTGCTTCGACCGTGGCCTGCGCATTGCCTCGCACATCGGCCATGATGCCCGCGATTTCCGCATGGATGCGCGCATATTCGGCGGCGCTGGCGACCTCTTCGTCGACAGCGGCCATATCGGCGGGGGGCAGAAGGGGAGCACGCCCGCGGGAAGCGGCCGCATCGCCATCGTCCGGCTTCACGGCGACGGGCTGGATAGCCGAAACCGCAGACACGGCTTTGGGCCGGGCCGCCGCCCGGTCCACAGAAATCTCGGCCTTCGACAGATAGTCGCTCATGACGCACATCCTGATGCGTCCCCATGAAGGGAATACGGACGAATGCGCCTAAACTTTAATTCACCATGTGGATTTTTTGGGAGGATGGCGCAGTTTGCCGGGCGAAGGCCATTTTCGGCCAGAAGTAGACATCCAATCTTCGTCATCCCAGCGAAAGCTGAGATCTCTCTGGGGTCTGATTGCGCCTCAAGAAGAGAGATGCCAGCTTCCGCTGGCATGACGGGCATCCCCTAAATTGAAGTGCACCGTGCTCCTGCGCAGGCAGGAGCCCAGTTCCGCCGTCTGATCTGGGCTCCTGCC
>JASGDV010000036.1:0-9956 GCA_049841255.1 Sphingobium sp. | reverse complement strand
GCGCGTTCGATCTGGTGGACGGACCGCTGCTGATGGCGGTGCAGAGCGAGCGCGAATGGGCGCAATTCTGCGACGGCGCGATCGGGATGCCGGAACTGGCCACCGACCCGCGCTTCGCGCCCAATGCCCGGCGCGTGGAAAACCGCGCGGCGCTCGACGCCATCGTCTCCGGGGCGCTGGCCGGCCTGACCCGCGCGCAGGCGGTCGAACGGCTTGAAAAGGCGAAGATCGCTTATGGGCAGGTGTCGACCATGGCCGACCTGATCGATCATCCCGCGCTGGCGAAGGCGACCTGTCAGGCGGACGATGCGGTGGTCGACCTGATCGCGGGCGCGGCGGTGGTGGACGGCGTCCGCACCGGCGGCGGCGTGGTTCCGGCGCTGGGCGCGCATGACGAGGCGCTCCGCCGCGAATTCTCCGCCGGACCGGGAGCGGCCTGATCCCTTTCCTATTCCTATTTCCGGCGGCCGCGGCTCCCGGAAATAGGAATAGGAATAGGAAACATTCTGAAACGTCTGCGCTTCGCTATCTCACCCTTGCTTTTGCCGTCACGCCTTCACCAGCCGCACACTCTCCCCCACCGGCGCCCGCCGCGACCGGAAGCTGTTGGCGGCATGATCTTGGTCCGCATAACCGAACGAAGCGCCCACCACGAACATCAGATTGTCCGGCACCGCGAAATGCCGCCGGATCAAGGCCGAATGCTCCGCCAGCGCGGCCTGCGGCGTCATCCCCAGCCCCAGGCTCTGCGCCGCCAGCATCAACGTCCCCAGATAGACTCCGCAATCGATCGCGCCATAAGCGCCCAACTCCCGCTCGCAGCAGATCAGCGCCACATGCGGCGCACCGAACAGGCGGAAATTCTCCAGCGCCTGTTTCCTCGACGCCGCCCGGTCTCCCTTCTCCACGCCGACGCTCTCGTAAAGCTGCCAGCCCACCTCCCGGCGGCGCTCGGCATGCACGCCGGGAAAGGATCGCGGATAGTCGATGTCGGGATGCCCCTCATGACCGTCCGAGGCCGCTTCGGCGAACAGCGCGCCGCGGAACCGCTCCGTCGCGTCTCCCTGTGTGACGATGACGTTCCACGGCTGCGTGTTGCACCAGGACGCCGACATCTGCGCCAGCGCCAGCATCCGCTCGATCACCGCGTCCTCCACCGGTTCCGGGCGATAGGCGCGGCAGGTGAAGCGCTCCGCCAGCAGGTCGCCTAGAACATGGCTGCTGTCCGGGAAGCGTGCCGGATCGGCATGCGGCAGGAATGTGGATCGATCTTGTGAAGCCATGGATATTCCAGTCTCTATCGGGGAAGGGGTTGACGGTTTCAGGGTGGCGAAGACACGGCGGCCTCCAGCTGGAAGCGGTCGATCATCTCGCTCAGGATCATCTTCATCGCCTGCTCCACGGAGGAACTCGCCCGGCTGATGGCGCGCGACCGTTTGCGGACGAGATAGGCCTTGCGGATCATGGACGGGTCCACGATCCTGACGAGGGTGAGCATCCCCGCCGCGACTTCGTTGATGACCGCCGCATGCGGAAGGATCGTATAGGCGCTCGCCCGCGCCGCCATGGTGATGATCTGCGGCAGCGAATCGATTTCCAGCACGACGTTCAACTGCAACCCGCGCGAACGGGCGAATCGCTCCACGACCTTCCGCGCGCCGTGGGACGCGCTGGGCAGCGCCAGGGGAAGGGATTGCAGCGCCGCGCCGGAAATCGCCGGAATGCCCGCCGCATCCCGGTCGAGCCCCGGCGGCAGATTGTCGCTGGCCGTGACGAGGAAGAGCTGTTCGGTCAGAAGGGGATGAAAGGACAGGGGAAGGCTGTCATGCACTTCATAGGCGCATCCCAGATCCAGTCTTTCCGATACCACCCATTCCAATATGTCCCCCGACATGGCTTCCGTGATGCGAAGGCGGATATGCGGAAATTCATTCTGGATGGTTTCCGCCAGCGGAACGCTGAGCAGCAGGCCGAGGGAAGGAGGGAGCCCGATGGAGACGGTGCCGCGCGCTTCGCCATGGACCTGCTGGATTTCATCGACCGCCTGCGCGGCGGCGTTGACTATCTTCCGGCTATGCTCGCTCAGAAGACGGCCCGCTTCGGTCAACTGGATTCCCCTGCCTGTCCGGATGACAAGCTGGACTTGCAGCTTGCGTTCGAGCCGGCTCAGATTCTCCGAAAGAGAAGGCTGGGCGATTTCCAGCACGGACGCGGCGGCGGAAATCGATCCCTGCTCCACTACCGTCAGGAAGTAATAGAGCTGTCGCAGATCGAGCGAGGGCAGATCGCGCATTATCATGCTAGATAGCAGTTGGAGTCCGAAGCGAAACGAAGATATAGGCTAAGGCTATGCCCTGCACAGGGCTGCGGTCAAGACTTGTGGCGTTGCAATATGATTCTTGTCTAACAGCCGTCAGAAATGCATGCGGGCACGGAAATATGGTGGAGGATAAAATGAGCGAGTCCAAGGTCGATATGTGGGTGCCCACGCAGAAGCAGATCGACGATGCTCATGTCACCGCATTGGCCAGGTTGCTGAATGTCGATGGCTATGATGCGCTTCATGCGCTCTCGATCGAGAAACCGGACGTCTATTGGAATGTCGCGCTCGAATATCTGAATATCCCCTGGACCACAAAACCGGCAGGCTATGCCGACCTGTCGCGCGGACCGGAATTTCCGGTCTGGTTTCCCGGCGGCGAGCTCAACTGGGCCAATATCGTGCTGTCATGGGGGGACAATCCCGCCACGGCCGCGCAGCGGGGCGTCGTCGCGGAACGCGAGGACGGCAGCTTCACCGCGCTGACCTATGCGGAACTGGCCGCGCAGGTGCGTTCCTTCGCCGCCGGGCTGCGCGCGCGGGGCATCGGGCGCGGCGACCGCGTGGGACTGCTGACCGAAAACGGGGTCGAGGCGACCGTATCGCTGCTGGCGCTGGCCTATATCGGCGCCATCGTCGTGCCGCTTTTCAGCGGTTTCGGCACGGATGCCATCGTGTCGCGGCTGGAGCCGAGCGAGGCGTCGGCTCTGATCGTGACCACCGGCTTCGACCGTCGCGGCCGCTATGTCGACATGGTGCCCGCCATCCAGGAAACACTGACGCGGCTGCCGTCGATCAGGACCGTGATCTGGAAAGCCGCCGACGGCGTGGCCATTCCGGCTGGCGGCGTGTCGTGGAAGGATGTAGCGGCGACCGCCGATGACGGCAAGCTCGCCGAAACCATGAGCACGTCCGATCCCTTCATGCTCATCTATACGTCCGGCACGACCGGCAAGCCCAAGGGCGCCGTGCACACGCATGGCAGTTTCCCGATCAAGATCGCGCATGATTCGGCCGTGCATTTCGATGTCGGGCAGGGCGACGTCTTTTGCTGGCCCGCCGATATGGGATGGATCGCGGGGACGCTGGTGCTGGGCTGCGCGTTGCTGCGCGGCGCGACGCTGGTCTGCTATGACGGCGCGCCGGACTTCCCGGACTGGTCGCGCATGTCCCGGATCATCGAAAAGCATCGCGTGACGCATTTCGGTTCCGCGCCCACTTTGATCCGCGGCCTTGCCGCCCATGAGGATCTGGCTTTGCAGGGCGATCTGTCGAGCATCGAACTGCTCATCACGGCGGGCGAAGGGATCGATCCCGATCACTTCAACTGGTTCCGGCACAACTTCGGGGGGCAAAGTCCGCTCATCAACTATACCGGCGGCACGGAAGTGTCCGGCGCGCTGCTCTCCAGCGTGGTCGTGAAGCCGATCCGTCCGGCCGGGTTCAACACCGGATCGCCTGCCGTCAATGTGACGGTGACGGACGCCGACGGCAAATCGGTGATCGGGGAAGCGGGAGAGCTGTCGGTCCGCGCGCCCTTCGTCGGCATGACGCAATCCTTCTGGCAGGATGACGAGCGTTATCTCGACAGCTATTGGCGCACGGTGCCGGGCCTCTGGGTACATGGCGACATGGCCATGGAACTGCCCGATCACAGCTTCCTGATGCTGGGCCGGTCCGACGACACGATCAAGGTCGCAGGCAAGCGTCTGGGGCCAGCGGAAGTCGAGGAAATCGTGCTGGAACTCGAAACCGTCAGCGAAGTCGCCGCCGTGGGCGTCGAGGATGCGACCAAGGGCGAAAAGCTGGTCGTGTTCGCCACCACCGTTCCGGACTGGTCGGGCGAAGAGGCGGACCTTTCCGCGCAGGTGACGAAGCATCTGGAACAGCGGCTCGGCAAGCCGTTCAAGCCCAGCAACGTCTATCGTGTGCAGCAATTGCCCAAGACCCGCAGTTCGAAGGTCATGCGGCGGCTCGTCAAGCGCATCTGCGCGAATCAGCCGTTGGGCGACCTGTCGGCTCTGGACAATCCGGACGCGCTGGATGAAATCCGCCGGGTGCTTGGCCAGTAATCGAAGAAGGAACAGGATGTGAGCGACCGTTACGCCCGTTATAAGGCCTTTGATTTCGACTGGCCCGCCGATGGCGTGCTGCGCCTGACGTTCAATCGTCCGGAAAAGCTCAACACGCTGGACCGCGAGGGCCATGTGGAGATCACCGAGATCTGGCGGGATATTTCCGCCGATCCCGATGTGCGGGCGGTGATCCTGTGCGGCGCGGGCCGGGCCTTTTCGGCGGGCGGCGACTTCTCTCTGGTGGAGGAGCTGACCCACAGTTACGAGGCCAAGGTCCGGGTGTGGCAGGAAGCGCGCGACCTGGTCTTCAACATCCTCGACTGCACCAAGCCGATCGTGTCCGCCATTCAGGGACCGGCGGTGGGCGCGGGTCTGGTGGCGGGGATGCTCGCCGACATCTCCATCGCGGCGAAGTCGGCGCGGATCGGCGACGGGCACACGCGGTTGGGCGTGGCGGCAGGCGATCATGCGGTGATCCTGTGGCCGTTGCTGTGCAGCATGGCCAAGGCGAAATATCATCTGATGCTTTGCGATCCCGTCAACGGTGAAGAAGCCGAACGCATCGGCCTCGTCTCCTTGTGCGTCGAGGATGAGGCGCTTCAGGACAAGGCGGTCGAGGTCGCGACCCGTCTGGCCGATGGCGCGGCGACCGCGATCCGTTTCACCAAGCACGCGCTCAACAACTGGATGCGGACGGCCGGGCCTGCCTTCGACGCGTCGCTGGCGCTGGAGATGTTGGGCTTCGGCGGGCCGGAGGCGAAGGAGGGGCTTGGCTCTTTCCGGGAGAAGCGCAAGCCCGACTTCCGGGGCGCGAAGGAAGACTGACGCTTCCTTGGCCTATGGGTGCCCCGGCGCGAGGTCGGGGTGCGCTGCTTTGACGGCGGGATGGTCGCGGGCATGGTCCGCTGCCGCCATCAGGGCGGGATAGGCGTCCAGCGGCACCGCGAAGCGTTCCGCCGAATAGACCTGCGGCACGAGATGGCAGTCGGCCATGGTGAGGTTGTCGCCAAAGGCGTAGCGGCCGCCATGACGGGCAATCATCTGCTCCAGCGCCGCGAAGCCATCGGCGATCCACCGGCCGATCCATGCCTGCCGCGCCTTGTCATCCGCGCCCAGATCGTTGTTGAGCGCGCTCAGAATCCGCACATTGTTGAGCGGATGAATGTCGCAGGCCACCGTCATCGCCATGGTTCGCACGACGGCGCGGTCATCTGGGTCTCGCGGTAGCAGGGAAGGGGCGGGCCAGCATTCCTCCAGCCATTCGATGATGGCGCTGCTTTGCGTGAATATCCTCCCGTCCGCCTCCAGCGCGGGTACGAGCCCTTGGGGGTTGAGCGCCAGATAGGCGTCAGAGCGTTGTTCGCCGTTCAGCAGGTCGACGGGCGTCTGCCGATATTCCAGTCCCTTGAAGTTCAGGGCGATTCTTGTGCGGTAGCTGGTCCCCGACCGCCAATAGCCGTGCAGGATGAGATCCGTCATCCTACAGCTCCAGCCGGGGCGAGGGCGCGACGCGGGCGCGGCATTCGCCGAAGCCGATCCTTGCAAAGCCGGGTGCTTCGGCAAAGGCCGTCATGATGACTTCGTCGCCATCCTCCAGAAAATCGCGGCTTTCCCCATTGGGCAGGCGTACAGGCTCCCTGCCGCCGTTGGAGAGTTCGAGCAGGCTCCCTTTGCTCTCGTCTGTCGCGCCCGACAAAGTGCCGGTGCCGATCAGATCGCCGGGAGCAAGATTGCAGCCATTGACGCTATGATGGGCGAGAAGCTGGGCGGCGGTCCAGTACATGGCCGTCATCGAACCCCGGCTGAGGCGATGATGGGCCTCGCCTTCGGTCCGCATCCGTGCTGTCGACAGATGGACTTCCATCGTCACGTCCAGCGCCCCGCTTTGCTGATCGGCGGGATCGAGCAGATAGGGGAGCGGCGCCGGGTCGCCTTCCGGCCGGGCGGGCTGCGCGACCCGATAGGGCGCGAGCGCATCCATGGTGCCGATCCACGGCGACACGCTGCTGTGGAAATTCTTGGCGAGGAAGGGGCCGAGCGGCTGATATTCCCATGCCTGCATGTCTCGCGCCGACCAGTCGTTCAGGATCGAAAGCCCTGCGATATGCTCCGCTGCTTCGGCGATCGGGATGGGCTGGCCCAGCGCATTGCCGCGTCCGACCCAGATCGCCATTTCCAGCTCATGATCCAGCCTTTTGCAGGGACCGAACACCGGCGTTCCTGCTCCCGGCGGAAGGGTCTGCCCGTTGGGCCGGATCACATCCTCGCCCGAAAGCCGGACGGAGGAAGCACGGCCATGATAGCCGATGGGGACATATTTATAATTGGGCAGAAGCGGATTATCCGGTCGAAACAATCTGCCCACATTTTCGGCATGATGAATGCCGGTGTAGAAATCGGTATAATCGCCGATATGGACAGGCAGATGCAGCTTGCACTGCGTCATGGCATGGAGCGCCGGACGGACGGCCTTTTCCGCTGCCGGATCGATGAGCAGGCGGACCAAGCCGTGGCGCAGGGTGCGCAGCGCATCATTGCCCGCACCCAACAGATCGTTGAGCGTGGCCTGATCGGCCAATAGCGCGATGTCGCGCGCATCTTCCGGCAAGAGGGGAGCGATGGCGGCAATGTCGAGGATATCCGCGCCGATGGCGGCGCCTCCGCGCGGTTTGCCGGAGGGCGGCGCGAATATGCCCAGGGGAAGGTTCTGGACCGGGAAGTCGCCATGGCCGTTCGCGCTCTCAACCCAGCTTCGAGCGGCGGGATCGTGCGTGAAATCGGTGAGGGCCGTCAAACCTCTTGCTCCTTGTGCAGCCAATCGGCGTGGCGGGGGGCTTTTTTGGTCCGGGACCATTCCTCCAGCATCAACGGAGCGACGCGCGCCAGTTCGGCATATTGCTCCTCGGTTCCGATATTGCAGGCCAGTTCGATGCGATGGCCATTGGGATCGAAAAAATAGATGGACCTGAAAATGCCATGATAGGTGGGGCCGAGTACTTCGATGCCCTCTGCCTCGATATGCGACTTGGCCGCAAGCAGGGCATCCATGTCGGGCACTTCGAAGGCGAGATGCTGGACCCAGGCGGGCGTGTTGGGATCGCGGCCCATTTCGGGCTGGTTCGGCAGTTCGAAGAAAGCCAGCACATTGCCGCCGCCGCAATCCAGAAACACATGCATATAGGGGTCATAAGCCCCCGTCGACGGAACATGATCTTCGGCAAAGGCCGTGGTGTAGGTCATGCCCAACACCCGTTGATACCACTCCACGGTCTCTTTCGCGTCGCGGCAACGATAGGCGGCATGATGGATTCGGCTGATCCTGAATGGTGGGGCCATGACCCTCTCCTCGCGCTGTTCCGCGCTGCAACTGGTATCAATTGAAACCAATTTACGCTTTGCGGGATATAGTGTCAAATGATACCGGGTTCCCATGGTTCGAAAGACGCTGCGGCTCGATCAGTTTCTGCCTTATCGCCTGTCGGTCGCGGCGAATCGGGTGAGCAATGCAATTGCCGGGGCCTATCAACGGCTTTTCGGACTGAGCGTCCCTGAATGGCGGTTGATCGCCGTGCTCGCGGAAAGCGAAGGGGCCACGCAGAACGAGATCGGCCAGAAAACCGTCATGGACAAGGTGACGGTCAGCCGCGCCGCTCATGCGCTGGCGCAGCGGGGATTGATCGTCCGCTCGCCCAATCCTCGCGACGGGCGGTCCCTCAGGCTTTTCCTGAGCGGGGAAGGGCATGACCTTTATTGCCAGATCGCGCCCAAGGCTCTGGAACTGGAAGAGCATGTCTTTTCTTCTCTGTCCGAGGACGATCTGGCCCGCTTCCGCGATATTCTGGATCATGTCGCGCGCAAGGCCGGGGAATTGGCCGAAGCGGGCGATCAGCCTCCCGATGCCGGGATGGAACGGAAATAACATCGTCAAGAAAGCGCACGGATCGCGCAGACATATGGACCGCGGCTTCGCGTCTGGCTATGCGCAGAAGGGCATCAATCGCACATGAAAGGAATCGTAATGAATAACAGCGATCTGGCCGACAGCATTGCGGCCGCAAATGGCCTGTCGAAGGCTGATGCGCGCAAGGTTGTCGACGGCGTGTTCGCCGCGATCGCCGATGCGGTGGCCAAGGGAGAGGAAGTGTCGCTCAACGGTTTCGGCAAGTTCAAGGTGAAGGATACGCCCGCCCGCGAAGGCCGTAACCCCGCGACCGGCGCCACCATTCAGATCGCCGCTTCCAAGAAGCTGAGCTTCGCGCCCGCAAAGGCGGTGAAGGACAAGCTGAACGGTTGATCCGGTAAATGAATTTCGACGACCAGCTTCACCGTTATTTCGGAAGCGCCGGGCTGAATGGCCTGGCACCTGAAGTTCTGGCGGCTGGCGTCGAAAAAATGCGCGTCGACTTCGGTCTGGAAACGGATCGAAGTCGACGTTTTGCTCTCTGGTCGCTGCTGTTCCTGCTGGGAGATGCGCCGGACATCGATGTGGCCTTTGCGGATGCCGCGGATCGCGACGCAGCGCGGAATTTCATGGAGCTGATCGAAAAGGCGGAATGAAACCGCTACAGGCGGATGCCTGCGCGTCCTATTGGGTCGAGTGGCGGGTGGGAATATATTTGCGTCAAGCCATAGATTTACTTCTGCCAAAGAAATCTTCAATAAATGGCGTCATCCGATTCGATGAGGAAGGCGGCATATTATGACTGACAGCGTTAATCCGGACCTCAACATGCTGGCGGTTCAGCTTTTGAGCGCTTATGTCGCTAACAATATAGTTCCGCGAGAAGATCTGGTGGAACTCATCCGTTCTACCCGTACCGCATTGGATGAACCGGTGAAGGAAACATCCGCGCCCGCCGAAGAGGCGCCCGTCGCGGCGGTATCCGTTCGCAAGAGTCTCGCTTCCGCCGACCATATTCTCAGTATGATCGATGGAAAACCCTATAAGACATTGAAGCGTCACCTTGCGACGCATGGCATGACTCCCGATGAATATCGGGAAAAATTCGGTCTGCCCAAAACCTATCCTATGGTGGCCCCGAATTATTCGGAGCGCCGGCGCGCTGTTGCAAAGGAAGTCGGTTTGGGCCGCAAGCGGTCTGAAAGCGCGGCGCAGAGCGCCCCGGTAGTCGAGGCGGCGCAGGAAAAGCCCAAATCGGAAAATGCTCCCAAGGCGGTTTCCCGCAAGTCCCGCTCGGCTTCCGCTGACAGTGTCGCTTCAGCCCCCGCGAAGGCCAGCGCATCGGCGGGCGGCCAAGCCAAGGCCGCGAAATCTTCGCCTCCCAAAGCGCGGGCTCCAAGGAAGTCCGCCGCGCGCAAAGCGGAGTAGTTTTGACGCGATGCAGGGATGAAGCAGTTTAGCCGTTCCTTGCATCGCCCCTTGCCGGTCTCCGAAAAAATTTTTCAGTGGCACTGTTCGAGGAACAGCGTCATGAAGCCGCCGTGCCATCTATAAGGGGCCATGCGAGGCAATATGTCAAGAGCTACACGATTGCTTGATGAATTATTATCCAATGTCACTACTACATTCCCGGAAACATTAATATTATTGATTGTTGTGG
>JASGDV010000035.1:0-5858 GCA_049841255.1 Sphingobium sp. | reverse complement strand
TCCGCGATCTGGAGTTGCTCGACAACCCCGCCTTTTCCGGGCGGAAACAGACCGAGGGACGCACGGCCAAGGCGCCGCAACCCCGCATCGACAGCGCGGCCGAACAGCTTCTGTCCATGGTGACGGTCCAGCGGATTCCGCATACCCCGCTCATCACGGTGACGGTGCGGTCGCCCTATCCCAAATTCGCCGCCATGGTCGCCAACCGCTATGTCCATGTCCGGCAGATGAACAGCATGGTCGGCCGCCTGCAAAGGCAGGAGCAGATCGTTTCGGCCCTGGCCGAGCGGACGAAGCGGGCCGGGGCGGAACTCCGTCAGGCGGAACAGAATGTCGCGGATTACCGCAAGGAGCATCGCATGCTGGCGGGCGCGGAAGGGTCGAGCGATCTGGCGAGCATCACCGCGCTGGCGGCCGAAGCGGTTTCCGCCGCCAGCGCCCGCGCCGCCGCCGCCGCCAAGGCCGCCGGGGTCAGCGCCGCCGCCTCGATGCGGCCCAGCCCGGAAAGCGCCACCTCTCCCCTGCTTTCCGCGCAGCAGCAGCGTTACGCCGACCTGATGCAGCGCAAGGCGGAGCTGTCGGGCTTTTATGGCGCGGGTCATCCCTCGCTCGCCAATGTCCTCGCCCAGATCGACGAGGTGAAGCGTACCATGGAAGCCGAGCAGGCCCGCGTCCGGCAACGGGCGGCGGCAGACGCGGCCGTGGAGGCGTCGCATGAAAGCACGCTCGCCCGCAGCGACGCGCAGGGCGCGGCGGCGCGCGAAGCCGTGTTGCAGGGCAATCTGGCGGCGATGACCACCAAAGCCTATCAGAATAATGAGGCGGGCGTGAAGCTCGCCGAACTGGAGCGGGCGGTGGAGACGCAAAGGGGACTTTATGTCGGCCTTGCCAGCCGCCTCAAGCAACTGGGCGCGGCGCTGGTGTCGGGAACCGGCCTCGTCCTGCAATCGACCGCGCCCGTCCCGCAGGACCCGGTCAGCCCCACGCCTCGCAAGACGATGATGGCGGCGCTGATGGGATCGACCATCCTCGCCTTCGGCTGTGCGTTCGTGCTGGAATTGACCGACCGGCGACTGCGCAGCGCGGAGCAGATCTGGCGGCTGTTCGGCCTCGACAGCTTCGCGATGATCCCCAAGCTGCGGTCGGGCGTGAGCAAGGGGACGGCGGCGGACCTCATCGCCGAGCGGCCCAGTTCGCTGTTCGTCGGCTCCGCGCGGATGATGCTGGCCGAAGTGATGCGGCAGAAGCGCGGCGGCGGCGGTCAGGTCGTCCTGATCACCTCGCCGCTGCCCGGAGACGGGAAGACGTCGGTCGCCTACAGCCTGGGCGCGGCCGCCAGCGCGGCGGGCCATCGGACGGCGGTGGTGGAGCTGGACCTGTGGCAGCGCCAGCGCGCCGCGGCGAATGACGAGGAACAGAAGCCGGAGGAGAGCATCGACCTTATCGGCTATCTGCAAGGCGAGACGCGCGTGCGCGGGCTGCTCACGCAGGCGTCCGTGTCGCCGCGGAACGCGCTCACCGTCTTCGCGCCCCATGGGCAGACGCGCGATCCCGGCACGGTGATCTCCTCATCCCAGCTTGCCTCCCTCTTCGAGGATCTGCGCGCGCGCATGGACTTGATCGTGATCGACGCGCCGCCGGTGCTGGCGGTGCGCGACGCCTCCGACATGGCCTGCTTCGCCGACGTCACCCTGCTGGTGGCGCGCTGGGGCCGGACCACCGTCGAGGAAGCGGCGGACAGCCTTGTCGCCCTTCGCTCCCCGGTGGACGGCGTGGTGCTGAACGCGGTCGATTATCCGCGCCATGCGCAGGGCCGCTATGGCGATCTGGTGCAATATTTCGATCGCGCGGGCGCCTATTATGAACAGGATGATGAGCTGGTTCAGCCCAGCATCCTCGATCGGTTGAAGGCAAAGCTCATGCGGCGGCGCGCGGCCTGAATCCGCAACCGCTTACGCTCAGTTTTATCAGGGCCGCCGCATGGACCGGCGGCCCTTTTCGTTGGCGATTTTGCAAATCCGCAGTCTTGCGATGTCTGTTTTGCGGCCGGGATATTCAGCTGCGCTGGCCTGATCCAGCAGGAGCACGGCGCGCCAGGACGAGTTCAGCGTGACTGTTGTGAGCCGATGTCAGCCATCCACCGTTAACTGGCTCCCGCATCGGGTGGCAAACCAAATGATCCCTTTTCGTTCAGGCGGAGCCAGCGCGGGCCAAGGTGAAGCGGTGGCGCAGCGTCCATTCCATCGCGATCGCGCTGGTCACCGCCAGGAAGACATGGGCCACATTCGCGCCCATTGCTCCGATGACCGGCACCAGCGTCAGCGCGATGACCTGAAAGGCGAGGGTCGACCACAGGACGATATGCAGGACCGCCCGCTGCTCGCCCATGGCCAGCAGGGCCGATCGCAAGGGCGCGGCATGCATGATGAAGGCCAGCGCCACGGTCTGCACCAGCAGCAGGGGATAGGTGTCGGCGAAGGCGTGGCCCATGGTCAGGGTGATCAGCCATCGCCCGCCTATCGCCAGCACCACTATGGCGCCGACGGCGAAAACGTCCAATATGACCTGCACCTGCATGATGGCCCCGCGGAACGGGGTCAGCGCCCCCTCCGCCCACAGCCGCGCGACATCGGGATACAGAACCGCCTGCACCTGCGCGCAGACCTGCTGCACCACCTTCGCCACCTGTTTCGCGACGAAATAAAGGCCCGCCGAACGATGGTCGGCCAGCGCGCCGACGATCAGCACGTCCAGCGCCATGGTGCTGGTGCGCAGGCTGGTCGACAGGCTGGAAGACCAGGCGAAGCCCATGATGCCGGGAAAACGATCGGTGATGCCGCGCATCGACATGCGATGCAGCGAAACGACGCCCTGGCGCTTCAGTTCGAGCAGGCTGATGATGAGGAACAGCAGCGAACTGACGATCTGGCTGATCGTCCAGACCCAGATGAAGAAGATGAGGCCGCCGTGAACCCACAGGCCGATGGCGCACAGCAGGATGCGCACGATGCTGCCCGTTACCTGCACATAGGCGATGGTCCGGAATCGCCCGGCGAGGCGCAGCACGGCGGTCGGCATCCCGCTGATGTTGAACAGCAGGGTGATGGCGTTGATGCATACCAGCAGGATATGCGTATGCTGCATGCCCAGCAGCGGCGCGAACAGCACCGCGATCAGGCTCGCCAGCACGGCGGCGGCGACGCAGGCGCCGACGTCCAGCCACAGGCCGAAGGCGAAAAGCGCCCGCAACTGTTCCAGCCGATCCTGCCCGTCCTGCGCGATCTGCGCGGCATATTTGATGAGCGGCTGCCAGCTTTCGAACCGCATCAGCCGGTCGAAGACGCGGATATAGCTGATGACCAGCGCCAATATGCCATAGTCGACCGGTCCCAGCGAACGGGCGGTCATGGCGACGCCGACCAGGGCGATCAGGCCGTTGACGCCGTTGCCCGAAAGCAGATGCCCGATATTGATGAACCGCCGCCGGAGCGCGGCGTCCCGCCATAGTGGAAGCCGGCCCCGCGACCGGCTTCCAGCATGCGCAGCGGGTTGAACCCCTGCTTCATCGTCCGTCATGGAAAATGTCCGCGATAGGGGCTGAAGATTACCGCGAGGGCCGCTTGTCAGGCATAAGCCGCGACACGGGGCGGAAATGCGGGCGCGCGAGGCTCCGCAAGATTCCGGGGGGAAAGCTGCGGGGTGGACGATGCCTTGCCGTCGTCATAGGCGACCAGACCGCGCTGCACCGCCCAGATCGCCGCCTGCGTCCGGTTGGACACGCGCAGCTTGCGCAGGGCGGCCTTCACATGGACCTTCACCGTCGCTTCGCATATGCCCAGCCGCCGGCCGATGACCTTGTTGGCGGCTCCGGAAATGAGGAGTTGCAGAACCTCTATCTCCCGCTCCGACAGGTTGACATCGGACAGATTGACCGACCAGCCCATCGGATAGGGGCGCTCGCCCAGGCTGGTCGCCATTTCCGACGGCAGCACTTTCTCGCCCGATGCGACCAGCCGCAATGCGCCGACCAGAGGCTCTGTCGAGATTTCCTTTATCATGTAGCCGTCGACGCCCCATCGGAAGGCCTGGACGACGGTGTCGAAATCGAACTGATCGGCAAGCAGGACGATCTTCACATGCGGATGCATCGTCTTGACCTGCTCGCAACAGGCCAGCCCTTCGCCCGCCAGTCCGTCATCGATCATGACGATGTCGTGATCCTGATCATCGTTCAGGGCGGATCGTATCTGGCAAGGTTCGCTGGCGGTACAGGTTACGGTGAAACCGTGATCTGATAATATGTGGCTCAGTCCTTCCCGCAATATTCCGTTCTTGCTGAGAAGGACAACTTTGATATTCTGAACCATCTTGTCTCCCTTTCGTAAGGACTTGGGTTCCATAGGCCGGTAGCGTGTGGCCCATGATGGATGCGACCCAGTTCTTTTCGAGCAGGAGTTAGCTCTTTAGGTGGGGCAATGTGCGCGGATGGCGAGCATTTGGCTATAGCAAATAAGTGGTAGAGAGGCCGGATTCGATCATCCTTTCGATCTCTTTGCAAATATAGGTTAATGCAAAAGCCATAATCATTCGATCTGCCGGATCAGCATGAATGTTTCGGCAGCAAAACGATGAACCGTTGCGCCCCTGAAGTGCGACAGGGCTCTGATGATTTCAGGCGATCTTTCATCAGGCGCCTGCTTCACTTGGGATCGATAACAGTTGAATGCCTCAATCTTGGTTTCGAGCGTATCGCTGATGTCGACATATACGTTGGGAATGAAGGCGGGCGTGACGCCAGGCGCATACCAGTTCGTCTCCGACAGGGTTTCATAGCTGTAGATTCGCAAGGGGCCCTTGCCTCCCCTTGGCCGGGCCGCGACCATGGCCGACAGGAAAGTGAGCTGGTGATCCAGATGCACGTCGCCGACGAAGGGCACGAACAGCGTGTCGGGCGCGACTTCCGCCACCAGCGCGCCCATCGCCGCGTTCATGTCCGCATGCGCCACGCGGTCGAGTTCGGCGGCGGGAAGGTCGATGAAATGGGTCCGCGCGACATGCAGCAGGGCGTGGGCTTCCCGCGCTTCGCTGCGTCCCGTGGCCGCTGTGTCGGGGCCGAAACGCCCTGTCCCCGCCTTCGTCACGATGGCGACATGCACTTCCGCGCCCGCCCGCGCGAGTCGCATCATCGTGCCGCCGCATCCCAGCACTTCGTCGTCAGGATGGGGCGCGATGACCAGAGCGCGCGAAATGCAGTCCAGCATCGAACTCATGCCTCATCCTCCCAGACGCGCGTGCAATTTCGGAGCGGGCGCGCCTTCCCATCGCGTGATTTCGACCGCTTCGCCATCGCCGCAGAAAATGGTGAAGCTGTCGGCGGACCGGGCGATCACCTGACCCGGCGCGGCCAGATGGCAGCGGGCAGGGGAACAGAGCCGCGCCTGCCACAGGATGAGATCGCTGTTCGAAGAAGCGACGCGGGTGCGCGCGCCCGGATAGGGGCGGCCCGCCGCGCGCACCAGCCGCTCCACGTCGCGCGCGGGCGCGGTCCAGTCGATCCGGCCGCTTTCGGGGGTTCGGCCCGCCGCCCAGGTCGCGAAGCGTTCGTCCTGCGGCTCGCGGCGCGGCGTCCCCGCGGCGAGCGCGCGCAAGGCGTCGTCCAGCATCAGGTCCAGCAGCCGCATATGGCGGCGATAAAGGGAATCCGCCGTCTCATCGGGCGCGACATGCATGAAACGCTGTTCGAGGATCGGTCCGCTGTCCACCCCGGCGTCGATCCAGAACAGCGTCCCGCCGGTGATCGGCTCTTCGTTGAGGATGGTCCAGGGGATCACCGCCCTGCCGCGCATCCGGGGCAGCGG
>JASGDV010000034.1:0-4954 GCA_049841255.1 Sphingobium sp. | reverse complement strand
CGATCAGGCCGAAATGGATGTTGAGGCCATGCGCGAAGGCGAGGGCGGTGCCGGGGCGCAGATTGCCCTTGATGTCATTCTCGTAGATCGCGGCCTGATGCTCGTCGGGCGCCAGGATCATGAGGATGTCGGCCCATTTGGCCGCCTCGGCATTGGGGAGGACCTTGAAGCCCGCGCCTTCCGCCTTCTTGGCGCTGGCCGAGCCGGAACGGAGCGCGATGGCGACTTCGGCGACGCCAGAATCGCGCAGGTTCTGGGCGTGGGCGTGGCCCTGGCTGCCGTAACCGAGGATGGCGACCTTCTTGCCCTTGATGAGGCCGATGTCTGCGTCGCGATCGTAATAAACCTTCATGGGAGTTCCTTCTTCCTGTTCTGTCTGCTCCCTGAGGAGCGGTGATGGCTGTGGTGAGTGGGGTGGCCCTCACCCTCCCACCGCTTCGCGGCGGGCCCCTCCCTCTCCCGCAGGCGGGAGAGGGGCTTGTCCGTTATGCCGACTCCTTGCCGCGCGTGAGGCCGACGACGCCGGTGCGGCCGACTTCGACAAGGCCGATCTGGCGCATCAGGGCGACGAAATTGTCGATCTTGTCCGTCGTGTCGGTGATCTCGAAGATGAAGCTCTCGATAGTCGTGTCGACCACCTTGGCCCGGAACACATCGGCAAGGCGCAGAGCCTCGATCCGGTCCTCGCCTGTGCCCGCGACCTTCACCAGCGCCAGTTCGCGCTCCACGAAGGGACCGGCTTCGGTGAGGTCCGTCACCTTGTGGACGGGGACCAGCCGTTCGAGCTGGGCGATGATCTGGTCGATGACCTTGGGCGGGCCGCCGGTGACGATGGTGATGCGGCTGATCGCATGGTCGGTGGTGATGTCCGCCACGGTCAGGCTGTCGATATTATAGCCGCGCGCGGTGAACATGCCCGCGATACGCGCCAATATGCCCGCTTCGTTCGCGACCGTCAGCGACAGGACGTGCCGCTCGTTGAGTTCTTCCTGAATATGCATCAGATGCCTGCCCCGTTTTCCGGTTCTTCTTCCTTGCGCTCATGGCGCTGCGAGATCATGCCCGCGAAGGCGTAGTGCCACGCCCCGTCGCTGCGATAGGCGAGACGGACGGGAAAGCCCGCCACAGCGTCGAACATCCGCGTCAGATGTTCCCCCACATAGCGCGGCCCGGCCAGAAGGCGGGCGATGCGGCGATCGTGGAAATCGAAGCCTTCGTCCAGATGCACTTCCCATTCGTCGTTTTCGGGATCGGCATGGTCGACGGTCCAGCCGGCAAGCTCCGCCGTGCCCGCGGATCGTTCGAAATCCCAGGGTTCGCTCACATGGATGCGGAGCTTGAGATGTTGCGTCACACCAGCGCCTTCGCCTCGTCCGACAGCGTGCCTTCCACCTGGCTGGGGTCGAGCAGCATGTCGGTATGGGCCGCGCCCGACGGGATCATCGGGAAGCAGTTGCTGAGCTTTGCCACGCGGCAGTCCACGATCACCGGGCCGGGCGTGTCGATCATCTGACGGATGCCCGCCTCCAGTTCCTGCGGCCCTTCGATGCGGATGCCGGTCCAGCCATAAGCCTCCGCCAGCTTCACGAAGTCGGGAAGGCTGTCGGAATAGCTGTTGGAATAGCGGCTTTCATAGGTCAGTTCCTGCCACTGGCGGACCATGCCCATATATTCATTGTTGAGGATGAAGAGCTTGACCGGCGTGCGATACTGGCTGGCCGTGCCCATTTCCTGAATGTTCATCTGGACCGAAGCGTCGCCCGCCACGCAGATGACGAGGCTGTCGGGATTGCCGATCTGCGCGCCGATGGCGGCGGGGAAGCCGTAGCCCATGGTGCCCAGACCTCCGGAGGTCAGCCATTTGTTCGGCGCATCGAAGCCGAAATGCTGGGCCGCCCACATCTGATGCTGGCCGACTTCGGTGGTGATGATGACGTCCTTCGCGTCGCGCGTTGCCTTGTAGAGTTGTGCGATCGCTTCCTGCGGCATGATCTCCGTGGCGCTGTCGGGATAGGCGAGGCTCTTCTTCTCGCGCCAGCCGTCGATGCGCTTCCACCATGCGGAGAGGTCCGCCTTGCGGTGATTACGCGATTTCCAGAGCGCGATCATGTCGGCCATGGCGCTGCCCACGTCCGCGACGATGGGAAGGTCGACCTCCACCGTCTTGTTGATGGAACTACGGTCGATATCGATGTGGATCTTGCGGCTGTTGGGTGCGAAGGCGTCCAGACGGCCTGTCACGCGATCATCGAAACGCGCGCCGATGCAGAGGATCAGGTCCGCCTGATTCATCGCCCAATTGGCTTCATAGGTGCCGTGCATCCCCAGCATCCCCAGCCATTGCGGCGAGGAAGCGGGGAAGGCGCCAAGGCCCATCAGGGTCGATGTGACGGGCGCGCCGGTGATCTCCGCCAGTTCGCGCAGCAGGCGCGTGGCTTCGGGGCCGGAGTTGATGACGCCGCCGCCGGTATAGAGGATAGGGCGCTCCGCCGCCGCCAGCATCTCGACCGCCGCGTCGATGGCCTGTGCGTCCGCCTTGGTCTGCGGGCGGTAGCTCGCATGTTCGAGCGTTTCGGGCCTTTTGTAGGGAGCGGTCGCGACTTGGACGTTCTTGGGGATATCGACGACGACCGGGCCGGGGCGGCCGGTGGTGGCGATGTGGAACGCTTCGTGGATGACACCCGCCAGCTTGCCGGGGTCTTTCACCAGATAATTATGCTTGGTGCAGTGGCGCGTGATGCCGATGGTGTCGGCTTCCTGAAAGGCGTCCGTGCCGATCAGTTGCGTGGCGACCTGACCCGTCAGGACGACCATGGGAATCGAATCCATCAGCGCGTCGGTGATGCCGGTGACGGCGTTGGTGGCGCCGGGGCCGGAGGTGACGAGCACGACGCCGGGCTTGCCGGTCGAGCGGGCATAGCCTTCCGCCATATGGGTCGCGCCTTGTTCGTGGCGGACGAGGACGTGGCGGATCTTCGGATGGTTGAAGAGCGCATCATAGATGGGCAGCACCGCGCCGCCGGGATAGCCGAACACGACTTCGACGCCCAGATCAATGAGGCATTCAACCAATATGTCCGCGCCGCTCTTTTCGGCCACGATGAAATCCTTCCCTTGCGTGCAGGTCATGCCTTTGCGCCGGAGGGGCGGCAAAGGCAAGGTGGGTGCCTCTATTGGATAGAAAATGGCAAGTCAACAGTCATTGTTGTAATTTTCTTACCAGTTCTGGATTATTTCGGCATCAATCTGTCTCATTTCGCGGAGCCAGTCAGTGGGAGGCTGGCGCGAGAACCAGGTATATTGCCGCTTGGCATATTGGCGGGTGGCGATGCGGCCGCGTTCCAGCATGGTTTTGCGGTCGATCTCTCCGGAAAGCCATGCGGCGATTTCAGGGACGCCGATGGCGCGCATGACGGGGAGGTCGGGGGAGAGATGGCGGGCGAGGAGGGTTTCGACTTCCTCGACCGCGCCCGTCTCCACCATTTGTCCGAAACGCAGGTCGCAGCGGGCGATGAGCCAGTCGCGCGGGGGGAGCAGGATAAGTGGAGAAAGGCGGATGCGGTGGGCTATGCCGCCGCTCTTGCGCTGCTGCCAGTGGGCGAGGGGCTGGCCGGTGGAGCGGACGACCTCCAGCGCGCGGGCGACGCGGATGGTGTCGGCGGGAGCGAGGCGGGCCGCGGCTTCCGGGTCTTCGCGGGTCAGGGCGGCATGGGCGTCCGCCACGGGGAGCGCGCGGACGGCTTCGCGGATGGCGGGGTCTATGTCCGGCACAGGGGCGATGCCGTCGAGCAGGGTGCGGATATACATGCCCGTGCCGCCGACGAGAATGGGGAGGCGGCCTTCGCCATGGGCGCGGTCGATTTCCGCACGGGCTTCGGCGGCCCAGCGGGCGGCGGTGCAGGCTTCCGCGCCGTCGATGTGGCCGAACAGGCGGTGCGGAGCCTGCGCCATTTCCTCCGCGCTGGGGCGAGCCGAGAGGATTTGCAGGTCGGCATAGACCTGGCTCGCATCGGCATTGATGATCGTGCCGTTCGCCGCTTGCGCCAGCGCGATGGCAAGCGCGCTCTTGCCGCTGGCGGTAGGCCCGGCAATAAGCGCGACGCGGGGGCGGGATTCGCCCTGATCGGGATCGGGAGTGTTCATGTTCGTCGCGACCTTAGTGGCAAGTGCGTCCTTGAGTCAGGGGGATATTGCGGAAGCCGTGGGGCGGCTCGCGACGGCGGGCTGCGCGCCGGTCGATAGCGTCTGGCTGGACGAGGGCAAGGCGGCGGATATCTTCTTCGGCATGGACCCGGTGACGGCGCGGGCGGTCCTCGCTGATCTGGGCGCGGTGGACGTGATCGTCCAGCCGGTCGCGGGGCGCGAGAAGAAGCTGCTGATCGCCGACATGGATTCGACCATGATCACCGTCGAATGCATCGACGAACTGGCCGACTATGCCGGGATCAAGGCGCAGATCGCGGAGATCACCGAGCGGGCGATGCGGGGAGAACTGGACTTTGCGGGTGCGCTGCATGAACGCGTGGCGCTGCTGAAAGGTCTGGAGGATGCGGCCATCGACCGTTGCCGGGAAGAACGGGTGGTCATCATGGGCGGAGCCAAGGCGCTGGTGCGGACGATGAAGGCGCGGGGGGCGAGGACGCTGCTAGTTTCGGGCGGGTTCACGCGCTTCACCGGGCCGGTGGCGAAAGAAATCGGCTTCGACAGCGCGGTCGCCAATGTGCTGGAGATCGCGGACGGCGCGCTGCTGGGCACGGTGGCGGTTCCCATTGTCGACGCGGCGCGCAAGCGGGCGGAACTGGAAGCGGCGGTCGCGGGCGGGATCGACCGGGCGCTGACGCTGGCGGTCGGTGACGGGGCGAACGACATTCCGATGATCGAGGCGGCGGGCCTCGGCGTCGCCTATCATGCCAAGCCCAGGACGCGGGAAGCCGCTGCTGCGGAAATCGTGCAT
>JASGDV010000033.1:0-9777 GCA_049841255.1 Sphingobium sp. | reverse complement strand
GTTGAGCGATGAGGCGGCCATAGACGGGCGGCCCGGTACGCAATGGGCTACGGAAAGCCGCGATCTCCTGGACAGGACGCAGGACGCCACCGTTCTTACGAACACGACCGCGGTGGGCTATTTCGACCATAATGCCGTCACGCTGGTCGAGCGTCTGACATGGAATCCGGCCATCGCATCGCGTGACGGGCAGGCGGTCTGCCGAATGTGGCAGGTGCGCGCGAAGCAGGTCATCCTGGCTACCGGCGCACTCGAGCGGCCGATCGTCTTTTCGGGGAATGACCGTCCCGGCGTCATGCTGGCTTCCGCCGTACGGCAATATATTCGCCGCTATGCGGTGTTGCCGGGCCAGCGTGCGATTGTCTTCACGAATAATGACGATGCCTATGCGACGGCTCATGCCCTGCTGGATGCCAGCGTCGCGCTGGAAGCTGTGGTGGATGCCCGACCGCCCGAGAGCGAAGGCGAGGCAGCGCAGCAATTGCGTGCACGCGGCGTCAACCTGATTTCCGGCGCGGTGATTTGCGACACCAAAGGATATAAGTCGCTGTCTGCCGTTCAGGTGCGGGATGCGAGCGGGGGTACCAGATGGCTGCGTTGCGATCTGCTGGCGGTGTCGGGCGGGTATAATCCCACCGTCCATCTTTTCTGTCAGGCTGGCGGCAAGCTGGTCTTCGATGAAGCGCAGGCCTGTTTCCGACCAGGCACCACGCCGCAGGCCGTGGTTGTGATCGGATCGGCGGCCGGTAGCGCTGCCCTGAGCGATACTCTGATCGATGCTGACCGAGTTGCCGTAGCAGCGCTTAAGGCATGTGGGTTTGCTGCAAGTGGTGCGCCGTCATTTGGCGAGCTGAGCGTGCCGGAAAGACCGATCATGCCGCTCTGGTTCGTGCCGGGCGGCCGCAACAAGGCGTTCGTGGATTTTCAGAACGACGTATCGGTGTCCGACATCGCGCTGGCGCGTCAGGAAAATTTCGTGTCGGTCGAGCATCTGAAGCGCTACACGACGCTCGGAATGGCGGCGGATCAAGGCAAGACGTCCAACGTCAATGCGCTGGCGATCATGGCGTCGCTCACCGGGCGATCGATCGAGGATGCGGGCACCACCCGCTATCGCTTCCCGTTCACCCCGGTTCCGCTTGGATGTTTTCGCGGGCCGGCGACGGGCAAGCTGTTCCGTCCGTTACGCCACATGCCGGGGCACGACTGCCACATCGCGCATGGGGCCGCGTTTGAGGAATATGGCGGCTGGCTGCGCCCCGCCAGCTATCCCCGGCCAGGTGAGAGCCATCTGGATGCCGAGCAGCGTGAAGCTTTGCTGGTGCGGAGCCATGTGGGTCTGTTCGAAGGATCGCCACTGGGCAAGATCGAGGTGAAGGGCGCGGATGCGGCCAGGTTCCTCGATCTCATCTACGCCAACACCATGTCGACGCTTAAGGTTGGTCGTTGCCGCTATGGCTTGATGCTGAGCGAGCAGGGGGTGATTATCGACGACGGCGTTACGGTGCGTCTGGCTGAGGATCATTTCCTCGTCGGAACGACCGGTGCAGGAGCTGATCGCATTGCGGCGTGGCTGGAAGAATGGCTGCAATGCGAATGGCTGGATTTCGATGTGATCGTCGCGCCGGTAACGACCAGTTGGGGCGTGCTGACGCTCAGCGGGCCTGCTGCGCGTGATGTTCTGTCAGCGGCGGGAACGGATCTGCCCCTTCAGGCGGCCGATTTTCCCCACATGACCATGCGCGAAGGGCAAGTTGCGGGCATCGCGGCACGGGTGTTCCGGGTGAGCTACACCGGTGAAGTCTCCTACGAGATCAACGTACCCGCATCGCGTATTGGGGAATTGTGGCAGGCGTTGATCCAGGCAGGCGAACCCCATGGCATCGCGCCGGTCGGGATTGACGCCTGGATGGTGCTGCGGACCGAGAAGGGCTATCTCCACGTTGGCGCGGATACGGACGGAACCACCAATCCGCTTGATGTGGGCTGGGGCCATGTTCTGAAGAAGAAATCGGATTTTGTCGGACGACGATCGCTCACCCGGATAAACGATCAGGCGGCAGACCGTCTTCAGCTGGTCGGGTTGCGTGCAATGGACGGCCCGCAGACGCTTCAGATTGGCAGCCACCTGTTGCTGGCTGGCAAGGCGGAGGGCAGTGATGGCTTCGTCACGTCGTCCAGTTTCAGCCCTACGCTGGGACGCGGTGTTGCGCTGGCCATGCTGACAGGCGGAATGTCGCGTATGGGACAGCAAGTAAGGGTCATAACCGATCAGGGTGAACGGATCGCAGAAGTCTGTGGTCTTGCCGCTTATGATCCGGACGGGGAGCGGCTCAATGGCTGATATCGACTGGACTCTGGATCGGCCAGACTTGCAGATATGGCGGGCAAATCCGGGTAAAATTCGCATTCTGCGCCTTCGGCGCCCGCAGGAGGCCGCAATGATGGCCATAGAGGCCGCGCTGGGCATGGCGCTGCCGCTGGAGCCAAACACCATAGCGGTGGCGCCGGACGGTTCACAGGCCGTCTGGCTGTCGCCCGGCGACTGGATGATCGTGGACGGGGCGTCGCTTTCCGGCGACCTGATCGCCCCCGCGCAAGGCCTGATCCACGTCGCCGATGTGACCGACGGGCGCGGCCGGTTTACCGTGTCGGGGGCACACTCCCTCGATTTCCTGGCCAAAGGCACCAGTCTGGACCTGCATCCACGCATATTCGGGGCAAGGCGGTGCACGCAGACGCTGTTCGCGCAAATGCGCGTGATGATCGTGCGGCCATCAGCCGAGCCGGCGTTCAACATCTACATTGATCGCAGTTTCGACGCTTATTTTTGTGATTGGGCGGCGGATGCGGCGAAAGAATTCTCAATCGGGAGCCATCAATGAGCCTCGCCAACGGACATTATATTCATCTACTGCGTTGTCCCGACAAGCGCGGGATCGTCGCGGCTGTATCGGGCTACCTGGCCCAGAACGAGGCGTCGATCATCGAGGCGAGCCAGCATCATGATGGTGCGTCTGGGCCATTCACGATGCGCACTTTGTTCCGGGATGAAGGGAGCAGCAAGGGATCGCTCGAAGCCTGGAAGGCAGGATTTGAACCCATCGCGCGGCAGTTCGGCATGGAATGGGAATTGCACAATGCTTCGACCAAGCCGCGTGTGCTGATCGCTGTATCCAGGTTCGGCCATTGCCTGCATGATCTGCTGCACCGCTGGAAGGCAGGCCTGCTCAATGTGGATATCGTCGGCGTCGTGTCCAACCATGACGACATGCGTTCCTTTGTGGAATGGAGCGGCCTGCCCTATCATCATCTGCCTGTGACCAAGGAAACCAAACAGGCGCAGGAACAGCAGATCATGGGCCTAGTGAACAGCCTGGGCGTCGATCTGGTCGTCCTCGCCCGATATATGCAAATTCTCTCGCCCGAACTGTGCGCATTCCTGTCGGGACGCTGCATCAATATCCATCACAGCTTCCTGCCCAGTTTCAAGGGTGCCAAGCCCTATCACCAGGCATTCGCGCGCGGCGTCAAAATGATCGGCGCGACCGCTCATTATGTGACCACGGACCTGGACGAAGGGCCGATCATCGAGCAGGATGCCATCCGGGTTTCGCACGTCCTGTCCGCAGCGCAACTCGTCAATGTCGGGCGTGACATCGAATGTTCGGTTCTGGCCCGGGCCGTCGCCTGGCAGGCTGAGCACCGGATCATCATGAATGGTGACAAGACGATCGTTTTCGCACCCTGACCTGGGCCTCAACTCGCGAGGCTTGACTGCCAAAATGGTCGAGAACTTGTATTTTCGCAAAAGATCGCTGCTAAAAACAAATTTCGGTGGAATTGATCGTGATGGGAGAGAAAAACTAACCTGAAATTCAAGAGGGTGGAATGTCCAGCGTTGATGAATTCGCGTCGCAGAAAAATATCGGGGCTACACTGCCTGCCGCTAAGCCGCACAGCATCGCTGAAGATGCCTATGCAGCACTGATAGGATGCACGTTGATCGCCTTTGGCATTATCATGCTAAAGCAAAGTGGTCTGGTGACCGGCGGGATGGCGGGCATCTCTCTGCTCCTTTCCTATTTCTTTCATTATCCCGCAACGACCCTTTTCGCGATTGTCAATCTTCCGTTCTTCTGGATGGCTGGAAAACTGGTGAGCGTGCGCTTCGGCGTTAAGACTTTGTTGGTCAACCTCGCCATTGTCGGTATGGGCATGGTGCTTCCAGCGAGCTTTCATTTCTCGTACATAAGCCCTTTATTCGCAGCAATATTCGGCGGAACCCTGTGTGGTATGGGAGTGCTGGCACTGGCGCGGCATGGAGCCGGCGTCGGAGGTGTCGGTGTGGTTGCGCTCATGCTGCAGAGCTCGAAAGGCTGGAATGCAGGTAGAACACAGATGATCTGCGATTTCCTGATCCTGAGCGCTTCTCTAACAATTCTTAACTGGCACCAGGTCCTGCTATCACTCGTATCGGCATTGTCGATCAACGGGGTGATGATGGTCAACCATCGCCCCGGCCGGTATATCGGGCACTGAATTGGGCCGGACGCAGGGCGCATCGCCATGTGTCGATGTGCCGCTCAAAAATTCATATGTGTATTGTCGCGAACGCGGTGAAATGCATTATCTCTTCAGATACTCCTCTTGCCTTGGAAAGGCCGACCATCCCCATGACCCACACCGTTCGTTTGGCTGCCTTTTCCCTGTTTTCCTTATCGAGCATGGCGCCCGCCTTGCCGGCTGTTGCCGCGTCCATGGACGCACCAGTTGCTGCAGCCACGGCGCCAGCCGTCGCGCCGGCCCCCATGTCCGGGGATTTCACGATTTTGGTCGGGGGGGACCTGCTTGGTCCTTATCGGACTTCCCTGGACATGGTCCCCGAACGGATGCGCCCGGTTGTCGATTTGATCCGCAAGTCGGACGCGACCTTTGCGAACCAGGAAGGCAACAGCTTTGACTTGACGACCTTCTCAGGGGCAATGGCGGCGGAGAACGGTGGCGGCTATCCCCTGCAGCCGTTGGAGACGATGCGCGCACTCAAGGGCCTGGGCATAAACCTGGTCTCGCGAGCGAATAATCATTCGCTTGACTGGGGTGAGCAGGGACTGCGCGATTCCGATTTCGCCTTGACGGCGATCGGGATCACGCATGCCGGCACCGGGCAAAGCCTGGTGGAGGCACGCAAGGCTTCCATACTGAATACTGGTCATGGCACGGTGGCGTTGATTGCGACGGCATCTACTTTTCCGGGGATGGCGCCGGCTGGCGATCCCGGGCGGGGGGCGGGGCCGCGTCCGGGATTGAACCCTTTGCATGTCGAGCCGGTTTTTAACGTGAGTGCGTCCGAAATGAAGGCACTGGCCGATATCGCGCGCCGCGGCGGATGGCAGGGCTATGATGTTCCGCCCGCTGGAGAGCCGGTGCATGAAGTGCATCTCAATGACACCCTCTATCGCGTTTCGGATAAGCCGGGCCTGAGCTATGATGTCAGCGAGGTCGATCGAAAGGCGCTGTTGGGCGCCGTGACCGATGCCGCCAAGCGCGCCAATCTGGTCCTGTTTTCCATCCATGCGCATGAAACTCTGTCAGGCGCTTACGAAGACCCGGCGCCTGCCGATTTTCTGCCGCCTTTATTCCATGATGCAATCGATGCCGGGGCGTCGGTGGTCGTGCGTCATGGTCCTCACGCAACGCAAGGCATCGAAATCTACAAGGGACGACCGATCTTCTACGGCACCGGTCACTTCTTCTTTGAATTGCCCCGCACGCTGACGATTCCCAGCGCCGGGCCGAACAAGCAGACCGTCACCTTTCCCGACAACTGGTGGGATTCAACGTTGGCCAGCCTTCATTATGTGAACGGAAAGCTGAAGCAGATACGGGTCTATCCTATCGAATTGCTGTCCGCCGATGGTCCCGACAAGGGCGTTCCCACGCTGGCCAGCGGAGAGAAGGCGCGCGCCATATTGGGCGAACTGGCGAGGCGTTCGGCGGCGTTCGGCACGTCCGTCCGTATCGAAGGCGAAACCGGCGTGATTGATATCCCGGCGTAAAGCCGGACTGCTGGACCAAAGGCGAAACGGAACCTGTTCAGCTAGTTTTCGGCCGCGCGCTGATGGATATAGGTGGCGGCGGCCAGATCCTGCACGATGTGGCCGAGCGACTTGTAGACCGTGATGTCGTTCCTGCTGGTCCGTCCGGCAACCCGGCCCAACAGCACTTCGCCGATTTCCGCCACGATATGATCGTCGTCGATCAGGCCGGCCTCCTTGGCTTTCAGGAATTCGGCCCCCGCTGCCAGCACGGATCGGCGACTGTCCGCGATGAAGCGGCTGTTTCTAACCAGCGCGTGATCGACCTCGACCGGCCCCGCGTGGCTCGATCCCACGAGGTTCACATGTGTGCCCGGGCGCACCCAGTCGCCCAGCAGGACAGGCGTCGCCGATCCGGTTACGGTGCAGATGATATCCGCGTCCCGCGCCGCTTCGCGCCCGTCGGCCTTCGCGCATGCCGGGATGCCTAGTGCGGCTTGCGCGCGCGCCGCGAATATTTCGGCCGCGGCCGGATCGCGTCCCCAGATCACGATATTGCTGAGCGGGCGGACACGCGCGATCGCTTGCGCATGGGTCCAGGCCTGCGCGCCGCACCCGAATATCGCCAGACGGGCGGCGTCGGACCGGGCGAGGGCATCGGTGGCAACCGCGCTCGCGGCCGCGGTGCGGATATGGGTGACTTCGCCCGCGTCGGCGATGCAGGCAACCATGCCCGTATCACGGTCGAACAGAACCACGACCCCGCGATGGGCCGAACGCCCCGGATTGTCGCGATCACCATAAGCGGTAATGATTTTGGCGCCGAAGCCAAGCGGGGCTTCCATCATGCCGGGCATCAGAGCGAACAAATCGCCTTGGGCGATCGGGATGATCGTGCGCAGTGGTTGTTCAGTGGAACCGCGCGTAAAATTCGCCATGGCTTCGCGAACAGCCTGGATGCAGCCGTCGAAGTCGAGCAGGGCGCGCACCTGCTCGCCGTCGTAGAAGGGAATGGCGGGGGATTGCAGAGTCATGAAAGGGCGATCCGATCGAACTGGCTCTACGCGACTGCGCGGGCGACGACGGTGGGCGGAGGGGGCGTTACGAGGTTTGTCATGATGTCCACATAGTCGCTCACAAAGCCGGAAGTTTGTGCTTCCAGTTTGGTGTAGGGGCCGGGGCGGTAGGCGGGAGAACGCACGCCCGCGGCATTTTCCTCGATAATCATCTTGTCCTGACGCGTGGTCACGTCCCACATGAAGGTCATCGCGTCGGTGTCGATGTCCGCCAAGTCGGCGTCCGCGTCCACCAACCAGGTGGCAATGACATCCGTTTCCTCCGGTCCCTGCGGCAGGAACTGAAACAGGATGGCATAGTCGTTGTAGGCGCCCATAAAGCTCAACTGACCGATATGAAAAGCAGTTTCGCCACCGTCATGGCCATCCATGCGCCCCATGACCGGAGCAACGGGCTCTCCGGTTCGGGACGCCGTTTTCCGATCAAGGCCGATCGGCTGCCGATAAAGCGAATAATGGACTTCCCCAATGCCGCCCCGGACGCGCAGTTGCTGATTATGCGGCGCCGACGCGTCCTGTTTGGCCCGCCATTGCGCGACATCGTCCTCCCATATGGCGGCACGGTCGGGGTCGGAGATGGCCGACACTGCGATATGGCCGTTCATGCGGAAATATTCCGGATGCGAAGGCCGACAGTGGTAGCATTCGAAGAAATTTTCGAGCACCAGTTTCCAGTTCGCATATGTGGGATAGGACTGGCGCACGGCAATCTTCGCGCGATCCAGGCCATGGTACTGCAATGCGGGAAGCAGTGCCGCTTTCATTGGTGCAATGTCTGGCAGGACATCTTCATCCAGCCCGCATACGATGAGGCCGCCCATTTCATGCATCGGCACCGGGTGCAGGCCCAGCTCTGCGGGGTCGGCATCGTCGGGCAGATCTTTCGTGGTCTGCAATGCGCCGGTCAGTTTAAAGGACCATGCATGATAGGGGCATACCAGCAACGGGCTTCGACCGTCTTCCTTGCAAATCCGCGATCCGCGATGAGTGCAGACATTGTGAAAGGCACGATAGCCTTCATCGCCGGCGTTAACGACGACGATTTCCTGGCCAAACAGCGAGCGCTGGATGTAGCTGCCGCGCTGCGGCAATTCGCTGACATGGCCGACGACAGTCCATTGGCGGGGGAAAAGCAGCTTCTCTTCCAACTCATAAATGTCGGCATCGCGATAAAAGGCGCGATCAAGCGACCATCCGGCGCGCTGAGCCGCGAGCAGTTCGGTAATCATTTCCAAACCTCTTGTGCAACGCGAAGAAAATTGCCCCCCAAAATAGCGCGCAAGGCGTCCTCGCCATATCCTCGTTTCAACAGGATATCGACGACTTCGGGCAGGTCAGACGGCGGCAGGAAGCGAATGGGCCCGTCATGATAACCTTCCTCGATCGGCCAGAATTGCGGGTTGTCTGCGACGATTTCGTCTATCCCGGCAACCTCCACCGGGAAGCCATAGTCCAGCCCGAGACCGACATGATCGACACCTGCTACGGTCACCAAATGGTCAATATGGTCGGCGAACCGCTGTGCCAGGGGGGCTGTCCGCCCCAGCATCAGGTCGATGCCATTGACGCCGATTACGCCGCCGGTGGTTGCGCAGGCCTTCGCTTGCTCGTCGGTGATGTTGCGGCCGTGCGCGGCGACGGCCCTGGCGTTGGAATGGGAGAAAATCACCGGTGCGCGCGAGTGCGCCATCACGTCCATGCTGGTGCGGTAGCCGGCGTGGCTGACATCCACGAACATACCCAGTCGATTCATTTCATCGACGACATTGCGGCCAAAGGCGGTCAGCCCACAATCTTCGTCGTGGCAGCCGCCACCGGCGGGCGAGTTGCGATTATAGGCGAAATGCATCTGCCGCACGCCAAGATGATAATAGAATTCGACCATCTCGATGCGTTCGTCCAGCGCCACCATGCCTTCCAGATCGAAGGTGACGGCCAGCCTTCCATCGGCAGCGGCCGCGTGCACTTCGGCCGCCGTACCGACGAGCCGATAGCGTTCGGGCTGTGCCAGTATTCGATGGCGGAAATTCGCCAGCGTCCGAACGCTGTCCTGCCACGGCATCAGATCGAAGCCGACATTGATCGAAAGATAATCGACGCCGGCGTCGCTCCAGATGGAGAGATTGTCGAGGTCAGCGGCCGGGTCCGGCATGAAGCCAGCGTGCGTATCCCACACCAACGAACTGTCGATAAGCGTCTGCGCATCGGTGAATGATGTCTCAGAAAGCATAAGCACCTTTCTAAAGTGGGCTTCGTCCGTCGAATGCCAAAACAGCTGGCGGCTGAACAATTTGCTGAAGCATACATATATGTATGGCGGCTACAACTGCAAAACGGGGCGAGCGCTGTGCGGCGACGTCTGAAGTTGCGGCTAGTACGCTTTGTGTACGGGGCGGCATTGATTTCCTATTTTCTCGACGCAACCGAGGTGGATGGGCGTCCGCGAATCATCTCGGGACGGGAGCAAATTTCTGCCATCAGATACATTCATGGCTTGCAGTATTCGCTCTGTTCAAGCGGCGGAGAGCGTGAAGATTCCTCTAGAGTGTTAGATCATCATGCTGAAAATTAAGGATATGATTTACGTGGTGCGATCTGGAAGGTGCGCATTCAAGCGGAGGCCTCTGTCTTGACAAGACATATATGTATTTTAAAATTGGATG
>JASGDV010000032.1:0-13678 GCA_049841255.1 Sphingobium sp. | reverse complement strand
CCCGTTTCCGCGCTGGACGGCGAAGGGCAGTTCGACGTCTATGTCGCCCGTCCCGAAGGAACGCCCAAGGCCGCCATCGTCGTCATCCAGGAAGTGTTCGGCGTCAATGAAGGCATCCGCCACAAATGCGACAACTGGGCCAAGGCAGGCTATCTAGCCGTAGCGCCCGATCTGTTCTGGCGATTGCAGCCCCATGTCGAACTGGACGCCGACATTCCGGCCGAAATGGAGCAGGCGCTGGGCCTGTTCGGCCAGTTCGATCAGGAAAAGGGCGTCCGCGACATCGAAGCCACGATCAAATTCGCGCGCAAGGAAGCAGGCGGGGGCAAGGTGGGCCTTGTCGGCTATTGTCTTGGCGGGCGTCTGGCCTTCATGTCGGCCTGCCGCACCGATGGCGACGCCTTTGTCGGCTATTATGGCGTCGGCATCGACAATCTGCTGGGCGAAAGCCATGCCATCGGCAAGCCGGTGATGCTGCACATCCCGACCGCCGACGGATTCGTGCCCGCCGAAGTCCAGCAAAAGATGCATGAGGGGTTGAAGGACAACCGCCATGTCACCCTGCATGATTATGAAGGGCTGGACCATGGCTTCGCCGCCGAAATGGGCAAGCGCCGGGTCGAGGATGCGGCGCAACTGGCCGACGGGCGCACGGCCGACTTCTTCGCCGCGAATCTGGCCTGATGCGCGGGGCCTGGCGCATGGTGGCCCGCCGTCATGGCGGGCCGGAGGTGATCGAGCGCGAGGATTTCGATCCGGGCGCTCCCGCTGAAGGCGAAGTGCTGATCGCGCAGGAAGCGGTCGGGCTCAACTTCATCGACACCTATTATCGCACCGGCCTCTACCCCGCCCCCCTCCCCGTCCCGCTCGGCATGGAGGGGGCGGGCCGCGTCGTCGCCGTAGGCGCGGGCGTCACCGGTCTGGCGATAGGCGACCGGGTCGCCTGCGCCCATGGCCTTGGCGCCTATGCCACCCATCGCCTCGCCTCCGCCAGCCAGGTGGTGAAATTGCCGGACGCGATCTCTTTCGAAGAGGCGGCGGCGATGATGCTCAAGGGCATGACCGCCTGTTTCCTGGCGGAGGACTGCGCTCCCCTGAAAGCCGGGCAGGTCGCGCTGGTCCACGCGGCGGCGGGCGGCGTCGGATCGGTGCTGGTCCCATGGTTGCGCGACAAGGGCGTCATCGTCATCGCCCATTGCGGCTCGGCTGAAAAGGCCGCCACTGTGAAGGCCGATCACAGCCTGCACGACCCCTTCGAAACATTATCCGCGACAGTTCGCCATCTCACTCATGGGAAAGGCGTCGATGCCGTCTATGACGGCGTGGGCAAGGATAGCTGGGAGGCCTCCCTCGCCTCCCTCAAGCGGCGCGGATTGATGGTCAGCTACGGCAATGCGTCCGGCGCCGTGCCGCCGGTCACATTGCTGGATTTGGCGAGAAGCGGATCGCTATATGTGACGCGCCCCGGCATGTTCGATTATATCGGCACGGCGGAGGAATTGACCGCCACCGCCGCGCGGCTGTTCGACCGGATGGAGCGCGGCGTGGTGCAGGCGTCCATCGGCCAGCGTTTCGCACTCGCCGACGCGGCGGAGGCGCATCGCGCGCTGGAAGGGCGCAGGACGACGGGAGCCACCGTCCTCATCCCCTGACATGCGGCCATGAAAAAGGGGACGGAACCGCTGCGGTCCGTCCCCTTTTTCGCGCCATTTTCCGGCCGGTCAGAACAGCGTCAAAATGCCGACATTCTGATCGACGACGCCATCATAGATCATCTTGACCGCGACATAGAGGATGACGGCCAATCCGACATAAGCGATCCAGCGGAACCGCTCGATATATTTGGCGATGATGTTCGCCGCCACGCCCATCAGCGCGACCGACAGGATCAGGCCGATGATGAGGATGCCGGGGTGATCCCGCGCCGCGCCCGCCACCGCCAGCACATTGTCGAGGCTCATGGACACGTCCGCCACCGCGACCGCCCAGGCCGCCGCCGCGAAGCTCTTGGCGGGCCGCAGACCGGAAATATCGTCATCGCTTGGATCGTCGGGCGTTTCCGCGCCGCGCTTGGGATGCAGCTCGCGCCACATCTTCCAGCTCACCCACAGCAGCAGCAGCCCGCCCGCCAGGATCAGGCCGACGATCTGCATAAGCTGCGTCACCACCAGCGCGAAGCCGATGCGCAGCACCAGCGCGGCGATGATGCCGATCAGGATGACCCTCTGCCGTTGGGCGACAGGCAGGCCGGCGGCCAGCGCGCCGACGACGATCGCATTGTCGCCCGCCAGCAGGATGTCGATCATCAGCACCTGGCCGAAGGCGGCCAGCGCGGCGGGGGACGTTATATTGCTGAAATCATTGACGATATGCGCCCAGATATCGGCCGGTGAGCCGAAACCCTGGGCAGCGGAGGCGGCGGTAACGAAAAGATCGAGCATGATAGCTTAAATCCCCTGTGGCGATGTCCGGTCAATGGCCCCCGCAGATGACCGGAATCGTGGCAATCCGGAACAGAGCGATGCACGCGCTGTCGCCAACGCACAAACCGCTCCGCGCCTTACTGGTTCATCGAATCGAAGAAATCTTCATTGGTCTTGGAATCCTTCATCTTGTCGAGCAGGAATTCCATGGCGTCGACGGTGCCCATCTGCATCAGGATGCGGCGCAGCACCCACATCTTGCTGAGCTTGCCCTTGTCGACCAGCAATTCTTCCTTGCGGGTGCCGGACTTGCCGACATCCAGCGCCGGGAAGATGCGCTTGTCCGCAACCTTGCGGTCCAGCACGATTTCGGAATTGCCGGTGCCCTTGAATTCTTCGAAGATGACTTCGTCCATGCGGCTGCCGGTATCGATCAGCGCGGTGGCGATGATGGACAGCGAACCGCCTTCCTCGATGTTGCGCGCCGCGCCGAAGAAGCGTTTGGGCCGCTGCAGCGCGTTGGCGTCGACGCCGCCGGTCAGCACCTTGCCCGACGAAGGCACCACGGTGTTATAGGCGCGGCCCAGACGCGTGATGGAATCGAGCAGGATGACGACATCCTTCTTGTGCTCGACCAGACGCTTGGCCTTCTCGATCACCATCTCCGCGACCTGGACGTGGCGCTGCGCGGGTTCGTCGAAGGTGGAGGATACCACCTCTCCCTTCACGCTACGCTGCATGTCGGTGACTTCTTCCGGGCGCTCGTCGATCAGCAGGACGATCAGGAAGACTTCGGGATGGTTGTCGGTGATCGCCTTGGCGATGTTCTGGAGCATCACCGTCTTGCCGACGCGCGGCGGCGCGACGATCAGGGTGCGCTGCCCCTTGCCCTGCGGCGAAACGATGTCGATGACGCGGGCCGACTTGTCCTTGACGGTCGGGTCCAGCGTGTCGAGCGACAGCTTCTGTTCGGGATAAAGCGGCGTCAGGTTATCGAAATTGACGCGGTGACGGACGACATCGGGATCGTCGAAATTGACCGAGAGTAGTTTGGTGAGGGCGAAGTAACGCTCGCCATCCTTGGGCGCGCGGATTTCGCCTTCCACCGTGTCGCCGGTGCGCAGGCCGAATTTGCGGACCTGATTGGGCGAGACATAGATGTCGTCGGGACCGGCGAGGAAATTCGCTTCCGGGCTGCGGAGAAAGCCGAAGCCGTCCGGCAGCACCTCGATCGTGCCCTCTCCCATGATCTGCTCGCCATTTTCCGCTTCGGCCTTCAGGATCGCGAACATCAGGTCCTGCTTGCGAAGGGTCGATGCGCCCTCGACGCCCAGTTCCTCCGCCATGGTGACGAGGTCGGCGGGTGGCTGTTTCTTGAGGTCCTTGAGGTGCATGCGAGTCGGTCCGATGGATAGAGTGTCGGTAGAGACGAAAGTGGGAGAAAGCCCGGCAATCAGATGGCTGGGAACACCCCGCGCCGGACGGGCGGGTGGAATGCACGGCATTTAGCGAGCGCGCCATGCCCTCGTCAAGGCGGCACATGCTTTCGCCGGGAAAATTCGCCGGAGCGAAAGAGGCATGAACGGCAGCGCCGCCGGTCCCGGAGCGATGGACCGCCCCGCCCCCGCCATGATATAAGAAAGAAAAACGAAAGGATGAGGGATATGCGCCGCCTGCTTTCCCTGGTGGCATTGACGGGTGCGTTATCCGCTCCTCTCGCGGCGCAGGAAGCGCCTTCGCTCGATCCCGCCGTCCCGCCCGCCCTGGTCCGCACCGGACCGTCCGCGGAGGACCGCGTCACCATTCCCATTCATATCGGCGGCAAGGGGCCGTGGAACTTCATCATCGACACGGGTTCGCAGCGCACGGTGATCTCGCGCGATCTGGCCGCGCGGCTGGCGCTTCCCGTGCGTAATCCCGTGATCGTGCTCAGCATGACGGATCGGCTGGTGACCGGCACGGTCGCCTTGCCCGAACTGGGCTTCGGCAATTCGCAGGTCAGGGACATCGAGGCCCCGGTTCTGGACGGCGGGCATCTGGGCGCGCCGGGATTGCTCGGCCTCGACAGCTTGCAGACCAAGCGGCTTCTGCTCGATTTTCGCACTGGCCGGATGGAGATCAGCGAAAGCAGGAGCCGTTATTCCCGCGATCCCGACACGATCGTCGTCGAAGCGCGACGGAAGAATGGGCAGCTTATCCTGCTCGATTCCGATGTGAACGGCATGAAGGTGAACATCGTCCTGGATACCGGCACCAATTTCAGCGTCGCCAACATGGCGTTGATGAACAGGCTGATCCGCAAGAAACGCGCGCCCCTGCTGGAGGAAGCGACGCTCACCAGCGTCACCGGCGGCACGCTGGTGGGGCGGGTGGGGAAGATCCGCGAAGTGCGTCTGGGCCAGGTGAAGCTGCGCGAATTGCCGGTGCTGTTCGCGGACGCCAGCCCCTTCGCGGAACTGGGACTGGCCGACAAGCCCGCGCTGCTGCTGGGCATCAACGCGCTCAAAGGCTTCGATCGCGTCGCGATCGACTTCGGGCGCGGGAAGGTGGACTTCCTGCTCCCCGATATGGGGTTCCTTGAAAGGACGCGCTTCGCCGCGGCGGCCATGCCTGCGGGATGATGCGCCTAAGGATTAGGCCGCTGCTGCGCGGGCCGCTGCCGGTCGCGGCCCAGCACCTGATCGATCCATTGCTGATCCAGACGCTGCGGAGCCGGATGCTCGACCGGATCGGACGGGACATCGGCGTCCGGATCGCCGGACCGCGGCTCTTCCGGCCGCGCATGCTCCAGTGGAAGGCCGTTTTCGTCGACCATCATGCCCCCACCCGTTCCGTTGTCGGGGGAGCCGTAATAGGCTTCCTCATCCGGTTCCAGTTGCCATTCGGGCAGCGTGACCTGCGTGTCGAACTGTTCAACGGGGCGTTTGGCGACGGCGACCTTCATGAAATCGGCGAAGGCGCGCGCGGGCGCGCGTCCGCCCTGCAATCCGCCCACGGCCCGCGCATCGTCGCGGCCCATCCAGACGCCGGTCGTGATGCCGCTGGAAAAGCCGAGGAACCAGCCGTCCTTGTTGCTGCTGGTCGTGCCGGTCTTGCCCGCGACGGGCCGCCCGATCTGGGCCGCCTTGCCGGTGCCGGTGGACACCGCCGTCTGCATGAGGTCGGTCATCCCCGCCGCCACCCAGGGCGCGACCAGCACGCGGCTGGTATCGTCCTGATGCTCATAGAGCAAACGTCCGTCGGCGGTCGTCACCTTGGTGATGCCATAGGGCGCGACCGCGATCCCCTTGCGCGCCACCGAAGCGAAGGCGCGGGTCATGTCGACCAGCCGCACGTCCGACGTGCCCAGCACCATGGATGGATGCGTGTTGATCGGCGTCGAGATGCCGAAGCGGCGCGCCATGTCGGCGATGGTGGGGAAGCCGACTTCCACGCCCAGCTTGGCAGCCACGGTGTTGACCGAATAGGCGAAGGCGGTGCGGACGTCGATGTCGCCCGAAAACCGCCCGTTGCTGTTTCGCGGGGACCAGCCGTTGATCGTCACCGGCTCGTCCGTGACGCCGGTATCGGGCGTATAGCCCGCCTCCAGCGCCGCCATATAGACGAAGAGCTTCCACGCCGAACCCGGTTGGCGCGTGGCCGTGGTCGCGCGGTTATAGTTGGAGGTCACATAATCGAGGCCGCCGACCATGGCCCGCACGGCTCCATCGCGATCCAGCGCCACCAGCGCGCCCTGCGATCCCTTGGGCACATTGGCCTGAATCGCGGCGGTCGCGGCGCGTTGCATGGAAAGGTCGATGGTGGTGTAGACCTCCAGCGGTTCATTCGGTTCGTTGATGAGCGTATCGAGTTGCGGCAGCGCCCAGTCGGTGAAGTAGCGGACGCTGTTCTGCGGCGGCTCGGGGGCCATCTTCACATCCTGAAGATGGGCGTTGGCCCGTTCCGCGGCGCTGATCTTCCCATTTTCCTGCATCAGGTCCAGCACCACGCTGGCGCGGCCGATGGCGGCCTCCGCATCGGCGGTGGGGGAATAGCTGGACGGCGCTTTCACCAGACCCGCGATGATCGCGGCTTCGGGCAGGCTCAGATCGTTGGCGGGATGGCCGAAGAATTTCCGGCTCGCCGCGTCGATGCCATAGGCGCCGCCGCCGAAATAGACCTTGTTGAGATAGAGTTCCAATATCTGCCGCTTGGAGAATTTGCGCTCCAGCGCCAGCGCCAGCACCATTTCGCGGACCTTCCGTCCCCAGCTGTAGCTGTTGTTGAGGAAGATGTTGCGCGTCACCTGCTGGGTGATGGTGGACGCGCCCTGAAGGCGGCGGCCCTTGCCCCGGTTCTCCAGCGCGACCCAGGCCGCGCGCGCCATGCCGATGGGATCGACGCCGGGATGCAGATAATAGCGTTTGTCCTCGGTCGATACCATTGCGTCGACCATCACCTGCGGGATCTGGTCATAAGCAAGCCACCGCCCGAAACTCGGCCCCAGCGACACGATCACGCTGCCGTCGGCCGCATGGACGCGGATCATCTGGCCGTTGGGCGAGGATTTGAGGCTGTTATAATCCGGCAGCGACTGCATGGCGATGACCACCGCCACGACGATCGCGACGATCCCCGCCACCAGCGCGATCAGGCCCGCCTTGAGGCCCCGCATCAGCCACAGCCTTGCCGTGCCCGGCGGTTCCTTGCTCTTGCCCGATCTTGCCATGATGTCCGTGCCGCCCCGGATACGCGCTTATGGGAAAAGGGGCCAGCGCAAATCAGGCGTCGGCCCTCGAAAAAATCTCTGCCTGTCTCAAGAGGATCGCGGCTTTACCCGCAATGAATGGTCATTCGGCCTCATCGCGCGGTTTGAAGTCCAGCGATGCGCTGTTCATGCAATAGCGCAAGCCGTTGACCCCCGGCCCATCGGGGAAGACATGGCCCAGATGCCCCGCGCATTTCGCACAGCGCACTTCGGTGCGGATCATGCCATGGCTGCTGTCGCGCAGTTCGTCGACCGCGTCGATGTCCACGGGGGCGGTGAAGCTCGGCCAGCCCGACCCGCTGTCATATTTCTCATCGGAATCGAATAGTTCCGCCCCGCAGCCCGCGCAATAATAGACGCCATCGGCCTTGTTGCTGTTATATTTGCCGGTGAAGGCCCGTTCCGTGCCGCCTTCCCGCAAGACATGATATTGTTCGGGAGAAAGACGGACGCGCCATTCGTCCTCGGTCAGGTCGAGCTTTTCCATGGCTATAATATGGCTTGCGGGCCTCGCTGGCGCAAGCCTGCCTTCACCGCTCCCTTGCAGCTTGCCGTGTGATGGTGAGCAGTTCGTGCCGGACCATGAGATCGCCCAGCCCTCGCCCGCCCCGGCTGGCCCTTTCCGCTTGCGAAAGACGCTGGATCACGCGGGCGATGCCTTGCGCGTCCCACAGCCGCACCTGCCGGGTGACGACGCCTTTTTCCTTCCAGAAAACGGCCTTGCCCGCCGCTTCCACCGCGCCTTCCAGTCGGCCGCTCTGATCGAAATCGGTGCGGATGTTGGCAAGCAGCATCGCCCGCGTCAGCAATGGGCGCAATATCGACGCCATGGCCGCGCCCGCCTCAGCCAGCCGCCCCAGTTCCTTGTGCATGGCTTTGAGGTCGCCGCCCAGCACCGCGTTCACCAGCGGCACGGCGTCGGTTTCGGGATTGTCGGCGGACAGCGCGTCCAGCGCTTCCTCGGTCGCTTCCTTCGGATGATCGGGCGCGGCGTCGAGATAGAGGATCAGCTTCTCGATCTCCCCCGCCATCAGCGCGCGGTCGCCATTGGCGAGGCCGACGATCCGCCGGGCAAGGTCGGGCGTCAGGCGCAGCCCCCCTTCCCGCGCGATAGCGTTGGCGATCTGCTCCGCCTCCCGCGCGTCGGGCTGGTAGGAGATGAAGGCCAGCGTCTGCTTGTGGTCAAGCGCCAGCTTGAGGAGCTTCGACGCGGGTTTGAGCGCGCCCGCCACCGCGATCACCGGATTGCCCGCCGCCTCCGCCTCCAGCAGCGCGGTGAGAGCGGGCACCGATTCCTCGCCCATGCCGTTGACGCGTATCCAGCGTTTATCCCCGAACATGGAAAAGGACGCCGCTTCATCCGCCAGCCGCGCCGGATCGTCGCGCAGGGCCGATCCATCGAGGTCGATCCGTTCCGCCTCTGGCCCCATCGACCGCTCCAGCCGCTTGGCGAGCGCGAGGCTGCCCGCCTCGTCGGGACCGTAGAGCAGGAAGAAGCGGACGTCCGCCGGGGGCGCGTCCAGCGCCTTTTCGATCTGGCCCCTATTGGCCTTCATGCCGCTGGTCCCGCGTGGCGAAGGTGGCGAGCCGCGCGATGATCTGGTCCGCGACAGTCTGCGACAGGCGTTCCAGTGCCGTGTCTTCCGCCGCGATGGTCGCATATTCGCTGGAGGTGACGTCGATGCCCGCGTCGGACCCGGCGGTGTCGTCCAGCACCTGCGCGCCCGTCGCGCCGTCGATCAACTGATAGCGCGCGCGCAGCGTCCGCCGCTCCCGCGTGATCGCGGCGTCGCTGCGCAGGCCGAAGCCGCTGATCTGGTCGTCCAGCTTCACCACCAGCTTGTAGGCGGGGCCATTATTGCCGCTCATCGCGGACAGGCGGTCGTTGAGCGCGTTGCGGACCAGCCAGCCCGCCTTGCCCTCGATCGGCTGCACCTCGACATTGCCGAGCGCCTGCGCCACCGCGCCATGCCCGCCCCCGCCATAGACGGGGCGAAGGCCACAGGCGGACAGAAGGACCGTGACGGCGAGCAGGGGGATCAGACGCTTCATGAAACAACCTCTACCCGTTCGCCCTGAGCCTGTCGAAACCATGTTCTTCCTTTTTGAAGAAAGAGCAGCCCTTCGACAAGCTCAGGGCGAATGTTTCCTGAGTTACACCACCAGATTGACGAGCCGATCCGGCACCACGATCACCTTCTTCGGGGTCGCGCCGTCCAGCGTCCGCGCGACATTGGGCGCGGCGAGGGCGAGCTTTTCCAGTTCCTCCTTCGGCGTCCCCTTGGGCACGGTGATGGTGTCGCGCAGCTTGCCCATCACCTGACAGGCGATGGTGACTTCATCCTCGACCAGCAGCGCGGGATCGACTGCCGGCCATGCGGCGTCGGCGATCAGTCCGCCCTCGCCCATCGCGGCCCAGGCTTCCTCGGCCAGGTGCGGCGTCATCGGCGCGACCAGCAGAGCCAGCGTGCGGATCGCGGCGCTGCGCGAGGCGGAGGGCTTGGCCTTCTCTACCGCGTTGGCGAGTTCGTAGATTTTCGCCACCGCCTTGTTGAAGGACAGCGCCTCGATATCCTTCGCCACGCCGTCGATGCTCTGGTGCAGCTTGCGGTCGAGGGCCTTATCCTGCCCTTCCGCGCCCCTGTCCGCTTCCCCGAACAGGCGCCATAAGCGGTTCACGAAGCGCCACGACCCTTCGATGCCGCTTTCGGTCCAGGGCAGGTCGCGTTCCGGCGGGCTGTCGGACAGCATGAACCAGCGCACCGCGTCCGCGCCATATTGGGCGATGATGTCGTCGGGATCGACGACATTCTTCTTGGACTTGGACATCTTCTCGACGCGGCCCACCGTCACCGGCGCGCCGCTTTCGATATGGACATAATCGTCGCCGGACTTCTTCACCTCGCCCGGCGAGAGCCAGCTTCCGTCGCCCGCCTTGTAGGTTTCATGCGTCACCATGCCCTGTGTGAAGAGGCCGGTGAACGGCTCGGCAAAGCCAAGCTGCCCCATATGCTGGAGCGCGCGTGTCCAGAACCGCGCGTAGAGCAGGTGCAGGATCGCATGTTCGACGCCGCCGATATATTGCCCCACGGGTAGCCATTTCTCGACCGTCTCCCGGTCGAACGGCCTGTCCTTGGGCTGGCTGGCGAAGCGGATGAAATACCAGCTTGAATCGGCGAAGGTGTCGAGCGTGTCCGTCTCGCGCCGCGCGGGCTTGCCGCATTGAGGGCAATCGACATGCTTCCATGTCGGGTGCCGGTCCAGCGGATTGCCCGGAATGTCGAAACTCACATCCTCCGGCAGCGTGACGGGAAGCTGGTCCTTCGGCACGCCCACCACGCCGCAATCGTCGCAATGGATGACCGGGATCGGCGTCCCCCAGTAACGCTGGCGCGACACGCCCCAGTCCCTCAACCGGAACACGGTGGTGCCGGTGCCCCAGCCACCCTCTTCGGCGTGGCGGATGACTTCGGCCTTGGCGTCCTCCACGCTCATGCCGTCGAGGAAGCGCGAGTTTACCAGTCTGCCCGGTCCCACATAGGCTTCGTTCTGGATCGGCTTGGCCTCGTCGCCCTCGGCCGCGACGACGCGTTCCACCGCCAGCATATATTTGCGCGCGAAGTCGAGGTCGCGCTGATCATGCCCCGGCACGCCCATCACCGCACCTGTGCCGTAATCCATCAGCACGAAATTGGCGATGAAGACCGGCAGTTTCCATTCGGGATCGAAGGGGTGCGCGACCGAAAGCCCGGTGTCGAAGCCCAGCTTCTCCGCCGTCTCCAGCTCGGCGGCGGTGGTGCCGCCTTCCTTGCACTTCTCGATGAAGGCCGCGGCCTCCGGGTTCCCCGCCGCCACCGCCTGCGCGACCGGATGATCCGCCGCGACCGCGACGAAGCTCGCGCCGAAGATCGTGTCGGGCCGGGTCGAATAGACCTCGATCTCGCTGTCGAACGGCGCGACCGGCTGGAAGCGGAAAGCCAAGCCCACCGACTTGCCGATCCAGTTTTCCTGCATGGTCCGCACCTTGTCGGGCCACTGGTCGAGCGTCTTCAGTCCCTCCAGCAGATCGTCGGCGAACTGGGTGATCTTGAGGAACCATTGGGAGAGCTTGCGCTTTTCCACCAGCGCGCCCGACCGCCAACCGCGCCCGTCGATCACCTGCTCGTTCGCGAGCACGGTCATGTCGACCGGGTCCCAGTTGACCGCGCTTTCCTTGCGGTAGACGAGGCCCGCTTCCAGCATGTCGAGGAACAGCGCCTGTTCCTGCCCATAATAATCCGGCTCGCAAGTGGCGAGTTCGCGGCTCCAGTCGATGGCGAAACCCAGCTTCTTCAACTGCGCGCGCATGTTGGCGATGTTGGACCGGGTCCATTCGCCCGGATGCACCTTCTTCTCCATCGCCGCATTTTCGGCTGGCATGCCGAAGGCGTCCCAGCCCATCGGATGCAGCACCTCATGCCCCGTCATCCGGCGGAAGCGCGCCAGCACGTCGCCCATGGAATAGTTGCGGACATGGCCGATATGGATGCGCCCGGACGGATAGGGGAACATCTCCAGCACGTAGCTGCGCGGCTTGTCGCTGCTGTCGGACGCCTTGAACGTCTGCTTCTCATCCCAGACGGCCTGCCAGCGGGCATCGGCCTCAAGCGGGTTGAAGCGCCTTTGCATGTTCGGTCCTCAAAATGCTTTGGGACCGGGGTTGCGCGGAGGCAGCCCGGTCCCGTCCTGAAAGAAAGAAAAAGGAAGGGTGGATCAGCCCGCGATCGCCATGCGGCGCAGGTCGCGCGCCTTGGTAAGGATGATCTCCTCCAGCTTCTGCACGGTCGCGGCTTCCACTGGGGCATTGACCCACTGGCCGCCCTGATTGACCTGGCGGCTCGCCGCGACGCGCAGCGCGTCGGCGCGCAGATCCTGGTCCAGGATGGAGACGGTCAGCTTCATCCGCTCATTGGGGCTGTTGGGATTGCTGTACCAGTCGGTGACGATGACCCCGCCATTGGAGTCCGTCTGCACCATCGGCATGAAGGACAGCGTGTCGAGGCTCGCCCGCCACAAATAGCTGTTGACGCCGATGGTCGTGACCTTCGACGCGGCGAGGTCGGCCTTGGGCCGCTCCTTCGACCCGCCCCCGCACGCGGCGAGCGGCAAGAGCGCGGCCAGCATCAAACCGGCGGAAACAGGAAGGGAAAAGCGGCGGACCATCAGCCATGTCCTATTATGAAAGGTCGAAAAACGCTCCGCTTCTATAGTGGACCCGCGCCATTGGGCAAGGGGGCGCGGGGACGATGCGCCGATCATCCCCCCGCGCGGGCCGGGCGATTGTGTATTCTGTGCAACAGGGTATGGAAAAAGCGGATGCGGCTCTAGCTTTGGGAGCCTTTTCATGTCTAATGGATTCCAAATAGTAGCTCGGGGGTTAGAGAGTCGCGATCATGCGCGTGAAAAGGGGACATATGGCACTGGCAGGCGCGGCGATTGCCGTCGCCGGTTTCGTGCTGTCTCCCGCGATCGGCGCGGCGACCGACCTGACCCGGCTGCGGGCGGAAGTTCCGGTGTCGCTGGGCGCGCTGGGCAGCATATCCTCCTTCACGCCGACGACCAAGGACTCCCGTCTCGCGGCAGCCTATGCCCGGATCGCGGCTTCGGCAGGCCGGCAGAATTTCCGCTTCACGCCGACCAGCGGCTCTCTCAGCGGCCAGCGTTCCGTCACCGTGATGGTCCGCGCGGACAATGATCGCGTCATCGTCAACCGCACGCTCACCCCGGTTGACATCAAGCCCGTCGCCTTCAGCCTGAACAGCCCGCACAACTGGCGCAAGTTTGCCCTGCCCGATGCGGTGGGCCGCAAGGCGCTGGACCCGGTTCCGGTCGAAACCATGGTCGAAGCCAAGGATTTCTCGCTCGATCAGGGCAAGAAGGAACGCTTCAGCACCAAGGTTCTGATCGAAAGCCGTCGCGACCCGGCCACGGCTGTTCGCAACCCGAATGCGGACAAGGATTATTCGCTGGATCTGGCCAGTTCCTATTCGTTGACGCGCAACCTGAACGTCACGGCGGGCGTTCGCTACAATAACAGCGTCGCGGGGCGTCTGACCCCGATGACGGACGACCGGCAGGACAATCAGGCCGTCTACCTCGGCACCGTCTTCAAATTCTGACCGCCTGAAATCCGTAACGCCTGCGTTGGTGGAGGATTTGGGGCATGTGTTTGCGCCAGAAGCGGACGTTCATTCATCCGTTCGGGCTAAGCGAAGTCGAAGCCTGTCCTGAGCTTGTCGAAGGGCTTTTTACCGAAAGAAGTGAGGCGCAGAGCCTTCGACTTCGCTCAGGCGGGCCCTTCGACAAGCTCAGGGCGGACGGGGGTGGGTGAGTGGAAGCCCTTAAATTGAAGTGCGTGGTGCTCCTGCGAAGGCAAGAGCCCAGTTCCGCCGTCTGATCTGGACTCTCACGAGCCACTTGTCTCGTTCGAGTGCCTTCGCAGGACCACGGCTTGGTCTAAGCAGACTAT
>JASGDV010000031.1:0-24179 GCA_049841255.1 Sphingobium sp. | reverse complement strand
GGTTCAAATTCTGGTCGTACAGATTCTGGGGCTGGAATATCTTGGTATAGCTCGCATAGACGCGATGGTTGGGCGTCACGTCGTAGAGCGCGCCGACATAGGGGATGAACACATTGTCGTCGCCATAATCGCTGGTGCCGGTCCAGGCGAAGCCCTTCTGCTTCCAACTGGAGATACGGCCGCCCAGGATGATCTTGAACGGATCGGCGACGTTCAGGCGGAACGCGCCATAATAGCCGGTCTGCTCGATGCGTTCCTGTTCGTTGCGGACCGCCGTGGTGCCCCATACCGGCTCGTCGAAATCCGCGCCGCCCGGACCGATGACCGGCACGTTCGTCGCCCAGTTGTTCAGGCCTTCGCCCCAGGCCGGATTATTCTCCGTGTAAGGTGCGACATAATTGTCGGTATGGCGCTTCAGCACGCTGTGCAGCGCGCCCAGCACGACTTCATGGTCGCGGCCGAACAGGTTGACGGAACCCTTTATCTGCGCATCGAAGCTGTTCTGGACGCTATCCCCCTTGGACTTATAGGGATTGCTGGACTCGATCGTGCCCGTCGCCCTGTCGACATTGCCATAGAGATACAGCAACTGCGTATCGCCGGTGTTGCGCAGGCGGTTATAGTTGACGGTGATGTTCCACTTGTCGCCGATTTCCTGGCGCACGGTGGCAAAGATATTCTGGTTGGTCGTGTTCCAGTAGGTCCAGTCCGCCGCCGTGCTTTGCGACCGGGCCAGATTGGTGGTCGTCCCGTCGGTGTAGAAGGTCGGCAGCGCGCCCCAGGTAGCGCCCCTGGGCTTGGTGTCCTGATGGCTCATGCCGACGCGGAGCAGGGTCGTGTCGGTCAGGTCGGCGTCGATCACGCCATAGAGCACCCACTTCTTCTTCTTCTGGATGTCGATATAGCTTTTGCCCTCTTCATATCGGCCGACCAGACGCGCACGGATACGGCCGTCGCTGGTCAGCGCGCCGCCGATGTCGGCCGACAGGCGCCAGGTATCCCAGCTGCCGATGCTGGCGCTGACATAGCCGGTGAGGTCGGTCGCGTCGGCATGCTTGCGGACCAGATTGACCGAAGCGGACGGATCGCCCGCGCCCGACAGCAGGCCGGTCGCGCCGCGCACGATCTCGACCCGTTCATAGATGGACACGTCGATGCTGGTTTCGCCATTGCCGCCCGCCAGCGTCCACGCCGCCGGCACGCCGTCAACCTGCGTATTGCGGATTTCGAAACCGCGCGCATAGAAGTTGTTGCGAACGTCATCCACCTCGTTGGCGGACACGCCCACGCCGTTCTGGATCACGTCCTTCACGCTGATCAGATTCTGGTCGAGGATGCGCTGCGCGGTCATGATGCTGACCGACTGCGGCGTCTCCTGAACGGTCAGGCCAAGGCCGGTCGCCGTGTCGATCTTGTTAGGCAGCGTATAGATGCCGGTGACGATGATCTCGTCCGGGTCAGGCGCTCTCGCATCGGAGCTTGTCTGCGCCAGGGCGGGCAGGGGCATGACACCCAGTGCGACGCCCATGAACCAATTGAATTTCGATACCATTGAATCAGCCCCATCTGCAGCATGCTATGAATGCGCGCCCAACTAAGGTAAGTGAGAAAGAATCGCAATAGCAATGCGAGTGATTCACATTATCCGGTTAAACCGGACGGAAATGGCGCTATGCCGGAATATGCGGGCTGGAGCCGGGACGACAGACGTTTACTATGTTGACGGGAAACGCCTGTTGCGAACGAATTGCATCTGGTAAGGATGGACGATGGACAAGGTTGCCGCACTACGGAACGGATGATGGGAACGAAGAAGATGACTCGAACGTCCCGTGGGCGTGCGGCGACGCTGTTGCTTTCGGGGAGCAACCGTTTTGCTGCCGCGATAATCGGCGGTTACTTTTTCGCTTATGGATTTACCGCGCTCGCGACGCTGGCCGGTTTCGGCGCTGGCCTGCCATTTTCGGAAGCGCAGGCTTTGGCCTGGATGATCGGTGCTCTGGTCTATCTGGGCGCGATCCTGTGGGGCTTCGTGCCGCGCACGGCCATGCGGGCATGGCTGGTGCTCGCAGGCGGCGGCGCGGCGATGGGCGCTGCGGCCTGGACTTTGTCGCGCTGGGCGGTTTGAGCGAAGGGCGATGAGCGATGCGTGAGACCTTCCGGCTGTCGATGGCCTATTTGCATACCTGGCTGGGGCTTCTGCTCGGCTTCGTGCTGATGGCGGTGTTCTTCTTCGGGTCCCTTTCGGTCTTCGACCGCGAAATCGACCGCTGGAGCGTGCCGGAAACACGGGCGCAAGCCGCGCCTTTTCCGTCGTTCGATCGTTCGGTGAAGCCGATCATCGCTTCGGTGAAGCCCGATGCCGAGAGCATGGAGCACACCGCCGCGGAGGTGGTCGGAACCCTGCCGCCGGCCGATGCGCTGAAGGCCGGCGACATCGGGGTCTACACCAACCACCGCGATCCCATCCTGCGCATGTATGTCGCATTTGACGTGCCCAACAAACCGCGCAACCCGAACCTGGATCATGTCCATGTCTACGGCTATGCCTCGGTCGATCCGCAGACGGGCGAACGGCTGCCCGCCGATCTGCAGGATCGGCTTCAGCTTGGCACCGGCTTTTTCTTTCCGTTGCATTTCATGCTGCATCTCGAATGGATGGACCTGGGCTACTGGATCGTCGGACTGGCCGGAATGGGCATGATGGCGGCGCTTGTTTCCGGTGTAGTGATGCACCGTAAGATTTTCCGCGAGATGTTCACGTTCAGACCGGAAAAGGCGCGATTGCGGAGCACGCTCGATCTCCACAACATGACGGGCGTTCTGGCGCTGCCTTTTCTCTTCGTCATCACCCTGTCCGGCCTGCTCATCTTCGCCTATATATATCTGCCGTCGCCGACGACCTTGATGCGTCCGCTGGCAAAAGCGCAGGAACTGACGGAGGCCGCGGGGACCGGGCTGGCGGTCGAACCTTCCGGCAGGCCGGGCGCACTCGCTTCCGTCGATGCGATGATGGCGGATGCGAAGGCGCGCTGGGCGGCCAAGGGCGTGCCGGGCGAGATCGGATCGGTGTCGATCGTCCATTTCGGCGATGCCGATGCTTATGTCTCGATCTCGCGCGACAATGTCGATCGCGTCGCCACGAGTGAGACGCTGCACTTCAAAGGGACCACCGGCGCTCTGCTGTATGAAGATCCGCCGGCAAGCGGCATCCGCGCGACGCAGGGTTTCCTTTACGGCCTCCATTTTCAGCATTTCCGGCATTGGACGTTGCGCTGGCTGTTATTTGCGGGTGGACTGGCCGGTTGCGCCTGCATCGCGACCGGATTCCTGTTCTTCGTCGAGAAGCGCAAGAAGAAGCATGCGGCGGCTGGCAATCCCGGCGCGCGCATCACGGAAGCCTTCGCCGTGGCGAGCGTCACGGGGATGCTGGTTGCGACTGGCGCCCTGTTGCTCGCCAATCGCCTGTTGCCTGCGGGCCTGCCTGGCCATGCCGGGTGGCAGGAGGCCATATTCTGGCTGACCTGGCTCGCGTCGTTGCTGCATGCGGGCTTCCGCTCGCATCGGGAGACCGCGCACGGACTTTCACCGGCATGGGCTGAGCAGACTTGGCTGATCGCCATATTGGCGGCGGGCGCCGTCCTCGCCAACTGGGTGACTACGGGCGACCACCTCTTTCGGACGGTCTCTGCCGGTTACTGGCCGGTTGCGGGTGTGGATGCGGTGCTGATGGTCACGGCAGCTATGGCTGGCTATGCCGCTGTCCGCTTGCGGTCGCGCCGTGCGCGCGGCGGAAAGATTGCGCCTGCGGCGATCCATGAGCCTGTCCATGTCTGATGAGGTGCTGCTTATCCTGGCCCTTGCCGCCGCCGTCGCGGGCATGGCCGCTTTTGCGCTGGCGAACGATGGGCACTGGCGGCAGTTGCTGGGTTCCCGGCCGCAAACGATGGCCATACGCATCGCCTGCAAATCCTTTGGCATCGCGCTTCTCGCCATCTCCTTCATGCTATGCGCGATGGCTGACCCGGTAACGATGGCGATCCTTGTATGGCCCATGCTGCTCGGACTCGCCGCCGCGATGGTGGCTGCCTTCCTGACCGTAAAGGCGCGTCATCGGCCGCCGGGCTGATGCTGAGCCATCCTCCTATGTTAGTTCCGGCTCGCCGGAAAAAGGGCTGCTTCTCGCCCGGATAGGCAACCAGCATTCGCGGGTTCCCGCTCGCGGAAAACGGACGCTCGATTGGAGGAAGGCTTGCTGCGGTCCATGACAGGGGCGAGCTGAATACTGTCGGTTATGGCTACGAACATCTCCTGCACGAGGAAACACGCGCGGGGCATTGCATGGCTGGCCCATTCACGAACCGGGCTATCATGTAAAATGATAGGTATGTCTCCCTTTGTGATTAGCCTGTCCTCATCGCGGCGCACATAAGTCCCTCCATCGAAGCAGGTGAACAAGAATAGTCGTCGGACAGCGGAAAACCGCTGCCTTCGTCATTTCGCAAGATGTGCCGACATCCTCGCCTGCTCAAAATAAACATAAGTAATTCATAATATTATTAGGGGAGTGATATGAAGGCGACAAAGTTTTTCCTCTGCGCGTCCGTCTTGTCGATGGCCGCGACCTTTGCTCCGGCGATGGCTCAGTCTCCCGCGAACGCCGATGATGGTGCAGCAGCGCCCAGAACCGCTACGATGCCCGCCGAGGAATATGTCGGCCAGATCATTGTCACGGCGCAGAAGCGTGCCGAGTCGGTCAACCGGGTCGGCATGGCCATCGCGGCGTTCAGCGGTGACGCCTTGAAACAGCAGGGGATCAGCAGCGTCGAGGATCTGACCCGGCTTGTCCCCGACCTCAGCGTCGCGAAGACCGAGGCGAACACCCAAGTCTACACGCTGCGCGGGGTCGGCTTTTACGACAATACGCTGGGCGCCTATCCGGCGGTCAGCGTCTATGTCGACGAAGTGCCGTTGCCGCTGCCCGCCATGGCCGCGCAGGCGGGCCTCGATCTGGAGCGCGTCGAGGTTCTGAAGGGGCCGCAGGGAACGCTCTTCGGTCAGAACGCCACGGGCGGCGCGATCAACTATATCGCCGCTAAGCCAACGCGAGAGTTCGCGGCGGGGGGCGAATTCACATATGGGCGCTTCAATACGGTGGAAGCGGGCGGCTATGTCAGTGGTCCCTTGAGCGATACGCTGCGCGCGCGCCTCGCGGTCAAGACCATCCATGGCGACGCCTGGCAGAAAAGCTATACGCGCGATGCCAAGAACGGCCGTACTCAGAGCATCGCCGGACGCCTGCTGCTTGACTGGGATGCGAGCGAGCGGCTGAAATTCTCGCTCTCGCTCAATGCCAGCGACGACAAATCGGATCCGCAGGCCACGCAATATATCGAGCTGTTCCCGCAGATACTGCCCGCGACGCCGGAACTGGCGGCCTATCCCTTCTCGCCGAAAAATCCGCGCGCGGCGGATTGGACGCCTTATCCGTCACCCCGCGCGCATGACAAGCAGCGACAGGCGTCGCTCAAGGCCGCGTTCGAAGTGACCGACAATGTCACGCTGACCTCCATTTCCAACTATATCAATTTCAAGCGCGACCAGATTTCCGACACCGATGGCATGTCGCTGGTGCAATTCTCCTACAACACGCTGGGCAAGGCGGAGACGTTCACGCAGGAACTCCGGCTGGACAATGGCGGCAGCGGACCATTGCGCTGGGTCGTTGGCGGCAATTATGAGCGGACGACCTTCAGCGAGGACGGGCTGCTGCGCTATGATGCGGCGACCACGGCGGCTTATGTGACAAGCTGGACCTCACAGGGTTTCCGCACCGACCAGAAGATGCGGAGCATCGCCGGGTTCGGCAATGTCGAATTCGACGTGGCGCCGCAGGTCACGGTCAAGGCCGGGGCGCGCTACACCAGCTTCCGCGCCCGCACCACAAGCTGCGCCATGGATGACGGATCGGGCAATTCCTCCATCTTCTTCACCGATGTCGCGAACGGCCTTCGGGCGGCGCAGGGACTGGGACCGATCGACCCGATCCTGCCGGGCGGATGCCGCAACCTGGACAACGTCACGACCGACGATCAGGGCCGCATTCTCTACACAGCGGGCGAGTTCAAAGGCTTGCTCAAGGAGCACAATGTCTCCTGGCGCGTGGGCGTGGACTATAAGCCCGCCAGCAACCTGTTATTCTATGCCAATGTCGCGAAAGGCTATAAGGCGGGCGGCTTCCCCAACACCGTGGCGACCGCCTTCAACAAACAGTATCTGCCGGTCACGCAGGAATCGCTGCTCGACTATGAAGCGGGCTTCAAGGCGCAGCTCATGGGCGGCAATCTCTCCGTCAACGGCGCGCTATTCTACTATAAATATAACGACAAGCAGTTGCGTGTGAAAATCCTCGACCCGTTGTTCGGGTTGCTGGACGCTATCCGCAACGTGCCCAAGTCCGACCAGAAGGGCGCGGAACTCAATATCGTCGGCCGCCCGATGCAAGGTTGGACGATCGGCGTCAGCGGCAACTATCTGGACGCGAAGATCAAGGAATTCGACGGCTATAACAACGCCGCCGTGATCCAGAGCTATTCGGGCTATCCGCTGCCCTTCGCGCCCAAATATTCGCTCGCGGCCTTCACCGACTATAAATTCCCGGTTTCCGGTAGTGTCGATGCCTTTGTCGGGGGTAACATCACCTATCGTTCGCACACCTATTCGACGGTGGGAACGGACAGCTATGCGCGGCTGCCCAGCTATACGCTGGTCGATTTGCGCGCCGGGATCGCGTCGAGCGACAATCGCTGGCGTGTGTCGGTCTGGGGCCGCAACGTCTTCAACGAATATTATCGCACCAACGCCATCATCGTGAACGACGTGAAGACCGCCTTCGCCGGAAGGCCCGCGACTTATGGCATCACGCTGGGATTTGGTATCTGATCGGATGGGGAGGCCGTCCGCGGCTTCCCCCACACTGACTGTTCGAATGAGATTTTTGAGGAGAGGTCGCAATGGCGCTGGTGAGCGTTGATGTCGGCGGAACATTTACTGATGTGGTGGCGGTCAGGAATGGCGTCATCGAAACCACCAAGGTGCCGACGGACCTGATCGATACGGCCGCGGGCGTGCTACGCGGCGCGGATGAAGTGGGCGTGGGCGACGCCATCATGTTCAACCATTCCAGCACGGCGGGTCTTAATGCCCTGCTGACCCGCCGCCTGCCCAAGATCGGGCTGCTCACCACCATGGGCCAGCGCGACGTGCTCGACATCGGCAATAGCTGGCGGCCCCATGATGCGCTCACCAACCCGCGTTGGCGTCGTTCTTTCGGGGACGCGAAGGCGCCGCTCGTCCCCCGTTATCTGCGCCGCACGGTGACGGAGCGGCTGAAGGCGGACGGTTCGATCTTCATCCCGCTGGATGAGGAACAGGCCCGCAAGGAAATCCGCATCCTCGGCCGTTGCAATGTGGAGGGCGTGGCGATCTGCCTGATTCATAGCTGGATCAACGGCGGCCATGAGCGCCGCCTGGCCGAGCTGGTGAAGGAGGAGCTGGGCGACATACCCGTCGTCCTCTCGCACAAGGTTTCGCCGCTGGTGCGCGAATATCCGCGCATGTCCACCACCGCCATCGATACGCTGATGGGTATCATCTACGGCGAATATTCCAGGCGGCTGGAAGATGGCCTGGCGGGCCTTGGCTTCAAGGGCGCACTCAATTTCGGCGATTGCGCGGCGATGCTGGCTCCGGTCGAGAACGCGATGGAACGCCCTTCCCGCGCGATCTTCTCCGGCCCGGCGGCGGGGACCACCGCTTCGGCCTATTTCGGCCGGATGATCGAGGAGAACAATCTCATCTGCGCCGATGTCGGCGGCACCTCCACCGATGTCAGCATCGTGCTGAACGGGCGGCCGATTGTGAACGCCTCGCTGGAACTCGAACCGGACATGGTCATCAACACCTTGTCCAACGAGATCGCCAGCGTCGGCGCGGGCGGCGGCTCCATCGTGTCGGTGGGCGGCGCGGGCGAGATCGTGGTCGGCCCGGACAGCGCCGGCTCCTATCCCGGCCCCGCCTGCTACGGGCGCGGCGGCACCAGGCCGACCATGACCGACGCCTGCCTGATGATCGGCATCCTCGATGCGGAGCGCTTTCTGGGCGGCAAGGGCGGGCTCGACATGGACCGCGCGCGAACGGCCTTCAAGGAACTGGATACGCCGCTCGGTCTGGAACAGCGGGTGCATGACGCCTTCCGCATCGGCCTTAACAACATTGCCGAAGGCGTGCTGGACATCGTGATCCGCAACGGCATCGACCCGCGCGATTTCGCGATGGTGGCCTATGGCGCGGCAGGTCCGATGCTGCTGCCTGCCATCGCCGAGGCGATCAAGGTGAAGAAGGTCATCATCCCGCCGCATCCGGGCCTGTTCTCCGCCATCGGCCTTACCTGCGCCGATCTGGTGTTCATGGAGAATCGCCGCCTTCAGGTGCCGCTGGCCGACGCTTCCGCCGCGGACATCGACCGGATGTTCCGCGCGCTGGAAGAGGATGTCCGCGGGCAGCTTGGCGAATATGCGGACAAGGCGGTCTTCCACCGCAGCTTCGACGCGAAGCTGACGGGGCAGGCGTTCGAAACGGCCTTCATCGACGCGCCCTCCGGCATCATCGACGCGGAGGCGGTCGCGCGGATGAACGCGACCTTCCACGACATCTATGAGCAGCGTTCGGGCACTCGCTTCGACCGGATCGGGGTGGAGACGGTCAATATGCGCGTGCGCGCCGTGGTCGACATGCCCAAGGCGGAATTCGCCCACGCGAAGGTCCGGGAAAGCGGTTCTATCCAGCCGGTCAAGCAGATCGAAATCCGTTACCTGTCCGACACGCCGCAAATCGCCAATGTCTATGAACGGGACGATCTGTGCCTGGGCGACAGGGTGAACGGCCCGGCCATCATCCATGAACGCCTGTCCACGATCTATCTCACCGCCGGTCAGGTCATGACGGTCGGCGCTTTCGGTGAATTCATCGTCGAGATGGAGGATGTCCATGCATAACCCCGCCGCTCCCGTGGACATCAAATCCATTTCCGAAGCCGAATTCGAACGGCTCTACGGGACCAGCCGCTTCACCTGCGGCGTGCTCGCCAACCGTTGCCATTATATCGCGGAGCATATGTGCACCGATCTGGTGCACCGGGCCTTTTCCCCCATCATCTCCTTCTCGCACGATTTCGTGGGAGCGGTGATCGGCGCGCCCGACATGGGCTATCCGCTGGTGGGCGTGAACAAGGGCAACGCCGCCTTCTTCGGCTCCATCTCCAACGGTGTGCGCGACGCGGTGGAGGAATATGGGATCGAGCGGTTGGGACCGGGCGACCTTCTGATCTGCAACGATCCCTATCGCGTGGGCAATCATGTCAACGACATGTGCTTCATCCGCCCGGTCTTCCACGGCGGCAGGATCGTCGCCTTCGCCGTGGTCCGCGCGCACCAGCTCGATATGGGCGGCACGGTGGCGGGCGGGTTCAGCCTGCTCAAGATGAACAGCTATGAAAATGGTCTGGTGATGCCGCCCATCCTGATCTTTCAGGGCGACAAGCCGGTGCGCGAGACCATCAAGATTCTGCTGGACAATACCCGCTTCGGCGAAATCCTGCTGCCCGATTTCTACACCATCCGGTCAAGCTGCGCGCTGGGCGACCAGCTCTTGCAGGAAAGCCTCGACCGCTATGGCGAAGAGGTGTTCCGGGGCGCGATGCGCTATAATCTGGATGCATCGGCGGATTCGATGCGCCGCGCCATCGCGACCTTGCCCGACGGGGATTATGAGGGTGAGGACACGCTCGACTGCGATGGCATCGATCCCGACACCGAACTGAAGCTGCATGTCAAGGTCATCAAGCGCGGCGACCGCGTGGAAGTGGACCTGAGCGGCACCTCGCCACAGGCCTGCACCTCGCTCAACGCGACGGAATATGATGCGCAGACGGCTGTGGTCGTGGCGCTCAAGATGCTGCTCGATCCGACCGCGCCCTTCACTTCCGGCATCAACCGGCCCGTGGATGTGGTGATCCCCATCGGCACCGTCACTAGCGCGCGGCCCGACGCCAGCATCATGTTCTATCATGAAGTGTCCTCGTCCCTCATCAATGCGGTGGTCGCGGCGCTGGCGAAGCCGCTCGGATCGCGCGCGGTGGGCGGCTCCTATGGATCGGCCAATCTGCATACGGGGCAGGGCGCCAACCCGGACGGCTCCCCCTGGTTCAGCGCGGCTGAGCTGGAGGCGCAGTTTGGCGGCTGGGGCGCGACCGATGCGGGCGACGCGGACAGCCATTCGGGCCTCTTCATCCTCAACCAGCGTGTGACGCCTACCGAGGAGATCGAACTGCGCGCGCCGGTCCTGCTGATGAGCAAGGAATATGTGACCGACACTGGCGGTCCCGGCACCCATCGCGGCGGCGCGAGCCTGCGCAAGGAAGGGTTGTTCCTCAGCGACGGCGACCATTATGTCTATCCGCTGCACTTCCGCCGCCCCAGCGGCTGGGGCGTGCATGGCGGCTCGGATGGCCGCGTCGGCGGCGCATGGTTCTATGAGAATGACGATCCGGCCATTGGCGAGGACCGCTATCGCGTGCCGGCCGTGGACGACTTTTCCGGGTCCACGCCGATTTCCGGAGTGGTGGATGAGGAAGGCCGGCTGGATGCGAAGGGCACCTTCGCCTTCTTCGGCAGCAGGCGGCTGTGGACGGTCAATCGCGGCTCTACGCTGCGCTGGATCACCAATGGCGGCGGCGGTTGGGGCGATCCCTTCGCGCGGGACGCGAACGCGGTGCTGAGCGACGTGCGCAACGGCTATGTCTCGGTCGAAGGGGCGCTCAGGGATTATGGCGTCGTCGTTCTCGGCGATCCCGACGAATATCCCGAACAGATCAGCGTGGACGAAGCCGCCACCCGGCAGGCCCGCGCCAAAGGCCGGTGACAGCGATGGCGAGAGATGAAGGAAGCGAGGGAACGGACATGGCTCAGGATGGCGGCAGTATTTCAGTGACGCGCGCAAGCGTCGAGGGCACTTGCCCCGAATGCGCGGGCACCGACATCAGGACCTATCCGGTCCTGTCGGAGGGCGGCTGGATGAAGGTCGTCAAATGCCAGTCCTGTCTGGCGTCCCTGTCGCGCGAGCCGGACCCTTCGAACCGCACCACCCTTTTCTCCATGAGCATATGAGCGGCATATGAAGGCAAATCTGTTCAGCCATGTCGGCATATTGGTCAAAAGCTGCGACGAGGCGGCAAAGCAGTGGGAGGCCCGCTTCGGCTTCCAGCTCGTCGAAGAGATTGTGAGTGAGGTGGAGGGCGTCAGAAGCCTGTTCCTCGCGCTGCCGGGCGGCGGAGAACAGGCTGCCCGCGTCGAACTGGTCGAACCGCTGCGGCCTGATGATCCCGCTAACCCCATCTCCCGCCGCCTCGCCGAAAAAGGCGAGGGTTTCTTCCAGCTTGCCCTGCGGGTCGATGACCCGGCGGGGCATGGGAAGGAATTGCGGGCGATGGGCCTTAAAGTCTTCGACGCGCCGCCCTTCCGCGAGGGCGAACCTCCGCGCGCGATCGTCCATCCGGGCGGCGCGAACGGGGTTCTGGTGGAACTGATGTGATAGGGCCGTGGCTTCCTGAAGAGGGCCGGCAAGTGACTAAGGTGGAATGAATGGCCACGAGTATTTCATGGATAACGGATGCTGCGGCGGGACAATTTCCCCTGGTCGCGCCGGATCGGCCCGCTATCGCGATAGATGACGGCGCGCCGCTGACCTATGGCGAATTGCGGGAACTGGAGCTTCGTTATGCGACTTCCCTTCAGCGGGCCGGTGTCGGCCGGGGCGACAGGGTAGCGCTCATCCTCCGCAACTCCCTCGACTATGTGGCGCTCTTTCTGGCGATTGCGCGGCTGGGGGCGATTTCCGTCCGCGTGAACTTCCGCCTCACCGGCCCTGAGATCAGCTTCATTGTCAAGGATTCGGGATCGAAGATCATCGTCTTCGACGAGGATTTGCAGGAATCCGTCGCTTCGGTGCGGCAGAATCTGGATGTCGAAACCTATGTGATGCGCGACGGGGCGCAGGGCGGGAAGGATAGCGCGCCTTCCTGGGCCGTGCCGATGTCCGTCTTCATGGGGGAGGCGACGGACGGAAGTTTTCCTCAGTTCGACAGCAATTTCCCGGCCACCATCCTCTATACCTCCGGCACCACCGGCACACCCAAGGGATCGGTCTGGACTCACGCCAACATCCTGTGGTTCTCCACCATTCAGGCGATGAAGTGGAAATTCGATCCGGAAACGGTGGCGATGACTTCAGGGCCGCTATTTCATGCGGGCGCGCTGGAAGTGCTGATCCTGCCCGCGCTGATGCGGCATGGCCGGGCGGTGATCTTTTCCTCCGGCGGCTTTTCGGTCGAACATCTGCTGCATGTCAGCAAGGTGCAGCAGGCGACCTGCATGTTGGCCTTTTCCTTCATGGTCCACGACATGTTGAAGCTCCCCGATCTGGAGAGCCGCATTTCCTCTGTTTTGACGCGCATCCATACCGGCGGTGACGCGGTGATGCCCTGGGTCTACCCCGAATTCGAAAAGCGCCTGCCGCAGGTGGAGGTGGTCCAGCAATATGGCCTGACCGAGGGCGGAGCGGTCAGCACCTGCCTCGACCATGCCGATGCGGTGGGCCGGACGCATACCGTCGGGCGGCCCCTGCCGCTGACCGATGTGAAGGTCGTGACGGAAGAGGGGCGTCCCGCGCAGCCGGGCGAACTGGGCGAAATCTACGTCCGCAGCCCCGGCGTCAGCGGCATCTATTGGGGACGGCCCAACGCCACGCAGGAAACCTTTCAGGACGGGTGGTGCCGCACGGGCGATCTGGGTCAGGTCGACCCCGAAGGCTTCCTGATCCTGGCGGGCCGCGCCAAGGACATGATCCGCAGCGGCGCGGAAAATGTCTATCCCGCCGAAGTGGAAGCGGTGCTGACCAAGGCGCCGATGGTGGCGGACGCGGCGGTTTTCGGTGTGCCGCACCCCAAATTCCAGGAAGTCGGATGCTGCGCGCTGGTCGCGGAAAATGGAAAATCCATCGAGATCGAAAAGGTGAAGGAATATTGTGAGGCTCGCCTTGCCAAATACAAGGTGCCCAAGCATTTCGTGGTCCTGGATCTGATCCCCCGCACGACTTCAGGCAAGGTGCAGAAATATATCCTGAAGGATCGCTATAAGGATATCTTCAGTCAAACAATCGGTTAGGCCAGTTTTTCAATAAAGATCAAGGTTGGAGAGAAGAATGAACGGCAGCTATCCGGAAGTTGTTCTGGTAACGGGAGCCGCTGGCGGTGTCGGTTCGGCGGTGGCCCGCCGCTTCGCCGCTCAGGGTTCGAAGGTGGCCGTGACCGACATCAACGCGGAGCGCCTGACCGCGCTTGCGAACGAGATCGGCGCGCTGGCCCTCCCGGCGGACGGCACGAAGCGCGAGACGTTGCATGATGTGATCGCGCGGACAGTCGAGACTTTCGGCGGCCTTGACGCGCTTATCGCCACGCAGGGCGCTTCGCTTCCGGGGCCGATCAATCCCAAGGGCGACGACGCCTGGGCGCGCTCGCTTGATGTCAATCTCAACGGCGCCTATTTCGTGGTCAGCGAAGCCCTGCCGCATCTGATCGAGCGGAAGGGATCGGTGGTGATGATCAGCTCTTCCGCCGGGCAGTTCGCGGGGCCTCCGGGGCTTGCGGGCTATACCGCGACCAAGCACGCGATCATCGGGTTGGTGCGTTGGCTGGCGCGCGATCTGGGACCGCGCGGCGTGCGCGCCAATGCGATCTGCCCCGGTTGGATCCGCACGCAACTGGCGGAGGACGGCATGGCCTTCATCGCGGAGCGGGACGGCATCACGCCCGCCGAAGCCTATCGTCAGGCGACCGCCCACATCCCGATGCGCCGCGCCGCCGAGCCGGAGGAAGTGGCGGCGGTCTGCGCTTTCCTTGCATCGAAGGACGCGTCGATGGTGACGGGCCATGTCATGACCGTAGACGGCGGCGGCAGCACGGTGGACCCGGCCAACACGATCTTCGATCGGCCCTGAACAGCAACGACGCGCGACCGGAAGGACAAGGAAGATGGAAAAGCAATTGGGCGCGGCGCTGGTGGCCGGGGGAAGCGGCGGCGTCGGGCAGGAAATCTGCCGCAGGCTCGCGAACGAGGGGTTCGATGTCGCGGTCGTCTATCGCGGCAATGAGGAATCCGCTCTTGCCGTGGTGCGCGACGTGGCCGCGCTGGGACGGCAGGGCGTGGCGGTGAAAATGGACCTGGAGGACGCGGCGTCCGTACAGAGCGGCGTTATGGATGCGGTGGCCCGCTTGGGCGGCCTTAATGCCGCCATCTATGCGGCGGGCCCTTATATCCCGATGAAATGGGTGTCGCAGGTCGAACCGGGCGAGATGCAGCGGATGATGGCCGCCGATGCGGGCGCCTGCTTCAATTTCCTGAGCGCCGTCCTGCCGGAAATCCGCAAGACCGGCGGCTCTTTCACTGCGCTCTCGACGGCTGCCGCGCAACGGCATCTGAAGCAGGATGTCCTTTCCTCCGTGCCCAAAGCGGCGGTCGAGGCGATGATCCGCGCCGTCGCGGTGGAGGAAGGCCGCTTTGGCGTCCGCGCCAACAGCGTCGGCGTGGGTTTCATCGAGGCCGGTATGTTCTTCGAACTGATCGAGCGGGGCGATTTCAGCCCGGAATATGTGGACGCCGCCAGGAAGGCGGTGGCGCTGCGGCGCATGGGTTCGGCGGAGGACATCGCCGAAGCCGTCGCGTTCCTGGCGGGACCGCGCGGCGGATATATCACAGGACAGGCTTTGGTCGTGGACGGCGGCCTCACGCTCTGACCCCCGACAGCTACAGGAGAGATAGGAATGAGCGATAGGGACGAAATCGAAGAAGTGCTGCACGCCTATGCGACGCATCTCGACAAGAAGACGCCCGCGGCACTGGCGGACGAGGTATTCACCCATGATGCGGTGATCGACCTGGGCTATGGCGTCTGGGAAGGGCCGGAGCGGTTCGTCAAGGAATATAGCTGGGAACTGGAGCAGTTCGACGGAACCGCCCATGTGCTCACCAATTTCCGCTGCCAGATCGACGGCGACACCGCCAGCAGCTCCATCTATGTAACCGCCTGGCACTGGTCGAAGGGATCGGCGGAGAAGGAACGGTTCCCGACCTCCGATTTCGTCACCATCGGCGTCTATCTCGACAAGCTGCGGCGCGATCCGCAGGGGTGGCGTATCGCGCATCGCCGGTTCCGGCGGCTTGGGCCATCGGCCCTTGCCATCGGCGCGATGCCCGATTTCATCGACGTATAAACCAGCCCTGGTGATGAAGAGCGTTCTGGAAATAGCGGGCATCGCCATCCCCTATGCCGATGCGGTGTTCGTCGGTGGGGAATGGCTCCGCGCCGATGAAGGCCGCTACGCCATCGTCAATCCGGCGACGGAAGAGGTGGCGGCGGAGGTCGCGCTTCCCTCACGCGCTCATGCGCTGGCGGCGGTCGAGGCGGCGCATGGGCAGGGGCAGTTGCTTTGGTCCGTTCTGCCGGTGGCGGAACGGGCCGCGATCTGCGGGCGTTTCTGCGCCGCGCTGGAAGAGCGGCTGGACGATATGGGCCGGCTATGGGCGGTCGAAGCAGGGATGCCCATCGGCTACAGCCGGATTTTCCACCGCTATGGCGCGGTGGCGGCCTGGCAGGCGGCACTGGCGGCGGCAGCGGCCGTGCTTGCGGACCAGCCTCGTTCCTCGCCGCTGGGCGACATCCTCATCCGCCGGGAGCCCGCGGGCGTTCTCCTTGCCATCATGCCCTATAACGGACCGCTGGTGATGATCGGCACCAAGGTCCTGCCCGCCTTGCTCGCGGGATGCCCGGTCATCGTCAAGGCTGCGGTCGAATCGCAGCTCATCATGCGGATCGTCGCGCAATGCGCCGCGCAGGCCGGTTTCCCCGCCGGGACCATCAGCTTCCTGTGTGGCGATGCTTCCATCGGGCAGATGCTGGCCGAACATCCCCATGTCGACATGGTCTCCCTGACCGGCGGCCACGTCGCCGCGCAGGCCGTCATCGAAGCGACGCGCGGACGTTTTGCCCGGACGCATCTGGAACTGGGCGGCAAATCGCCCGCGTTGGTGCTGGACGACGCCGACATTCCAGCCATGCTGAAATCGCTCGTGCCCGGCGCCACCAACGGCACGGGACAGGTCTGCGCCTCGCTCACGCGCGTGCTGGTCTCGCGTGGGCGCCATGACGAGGTGGTCGAAGCCATGCGCGCGGCGTGGCAGGCGCTGCCGATCGGCGATCCGCTCGATCCTGCCACGCGCATCGGCCCTCTCGCCACCGCCGCCGCGCGCGACCGGACGGAACGCTTCGTCGAACGCGCCCGGCAGGAAGGGGGCAGGATCGTCACCGGCGGCCAGCGTCCGAAGGCTTTCCCGCGCGGCTATTATTACGAACCGACGATCGTCACCGGCCTGTCCGAAGAGGCCGATCTCGCCCGCAACGAAGTGTTCGGTCCCGTCACCGCTGTCCTTACCTACACCGATGTCGAGGACGGCATCCGCATGGCTAATAACAGCAGCTTCGGGCTGGCCGCTTCCGTCTACACTCGCGACTTGAAACTGGCGCAGCGTTGCGCGGGTGCGATCAGGGCCGGGTCGGTCGCCATCAACCGCTTTGGCCCGTCCGTGACCGAACCTTTTGGCGGCGTGCGTGGCTCCGGCTGGGGACGGGAAGCCGGGCCGGAGGGAATATTGGAATTCACGGAGATCAAGCAGATCATTCTCGACAGGGAAGAGACGAACCTTCGCAAGGATGGATGATGAACGAAGACAGCGACAGCATCCGATATGAAACGGGCGGTGACGGCGTGGCGACGCTGTGGCTGAACCGCCCGGACAAGCGCAACAGCATCCATGTCGAGATGCTGCATGCCATGAACGCACGTCTTTCCCTCATCGAAAGGGACCCCGCGCTGCATGTGCTGGTGATCCGCGGCGCGGGCGGCAATTTCTGCGGCGGTGGCGATCTGGAAAGCGCGGTCGATCCTTCCGTTTCCGCCGTGCCTTCCGAATATCAGCGGATGCTGGCCGCGCTCTTCAACCGGATTCAGAATTTCCTCAAGCCCACCGTCGCGGTGGTGGAGGGCTATGCGACGGGCGGCGGTCTGGAATTGATGCTGGCCTGCGATTTCGCCATCGCCGCCGATGACGCCTGGATCGGCGACTATCACGTCAACCGCGCCCTGGTCGCGGGATGCGGCCTGCTCTACCGCCTGCCGCGCGTGCTGGGCCTCCGCAAGGCGAAGGAACTGGTGTTGACCGGCAAGCTGCTGTCCGGCCGCGAATGCGCCGAATGGGGCCTGGTGAACAGCGCCGCGCCCGCCGACATGCTGGAAAGTGAGGTGGAGGCACTCTGCCGGACGCTGGCCGGCAAGAGTTCGCTCTGCATGCAGATCACCAAGCTGGCGCTCAATCAGTCGATGGACGCGGGCAGCGATATGCTTGCGCTGGTGGAAACACTGACGGTCAATCTGATGAACCAGTCCGCCGACACCCAGGAAGGCATCGCCGCTTTCCTCGAAAAGCGGTCCCCGCAATGGAAGGGGCGCTAAAAGCGGGGAGCGGACGAAAGAGACAGAACCGAAGGACCATCCCGATGGCCCGAATATTATCGTTGTTAGAAGATCTTCATGGGAAACCCACGGCATATAGAAATAAAACAGCTATATTATTTTGTCGTCGTTGTGGAATCGGGCAGCATCAACAAGGCTTCCCGCATTCTCAACGCGGTGCAGCCGGGCGTGACCAGCCGGATCAAGGCGATGGAGCATCATCTGGGCGTGCAACTGCTTCACAGGGGCGCGCACGGCATCCATCCCACACCCGAAGGCCAGCTCTTCTACAAGCGGGCGAAGCGCATCCTTCAGGAACTGGAAACCGCGACGGCGGAGGTGGCGGCGCTGGGCCGGATGCCCGCCGGGCGCATCCGTTTCGCTCTGACTCACAGCACCTCGCAGATATTGTCCGTCCCGATCGCCGAAGCGGTGATGAAGAGCCTGCCCGACGCGCAGTTCAGCATCGTCACCGGCACCAGCGCGGACAATGTCGAACGTCTGATGCAGGAGGATGCGGAACTGGCGATCCTGGCGCAGGACAGCCTTTCGCCGCGTCTCAATTTCGAACCGCTGGTGGAGGAGGAGCAGTTCCTGGTCGTCCCGGCGAACAGTGGTCATTTCGTTGGCCGGGACAGCGTCAATGCGGAAGATGTCGCGCGTCTGCCGCTTATCATGGGCGCCTCGAAACGGCGCAGTTTCGGGCCGAGCGAGATCGCGCGCGCTTTCGCGGAGGTTTCGGTCGACCTTCAGGTGAAGGGAGAGATGCATTCGCTCTCCGCCGTGCTCGACCTCGTGCTCGCGACCGATTCCGCCACCATCCTGCCATGGGCGGGCGTGGCGAAGGAAGAGGAAGCGGGCCTCATCCGGCGCATCAGGGTGGAAGGCATCGACCTCAAGCGCACCCTCGTCCTCGCCTGGCCCGCTGATCGGCCTACGGCTTCCCTCATGGGTTTCGTTGTGAGCGCCATCCGCTCGAAGGTGGCGGAACTCACCAAGGCCGAGGTCTGGAAACATGTCCACCTGATCGATTGAAGGCAAATGTCTTGGGGTCAGGACCCGTTGACCAATGAGGGTATGAGCGAAAGCGAGTTGCCGGGCCTTCACATTCCGCTCGGCTTCATGAGCGAGTTGAACGATTCCAGTGGCGGCAGCCTCCATGGCCGCTCCGGCTCCCGTAGCTGTAACCGTTTCCGCATCGGCATCGACCTCGACCTCCGCGCGAAGAGGCGGAGAAAACTCCAATCCCTATCTGTCTTCGGCCCCGTTCAGGCGCTAGGATGGCGGCGATGCCTGACAGCCTGTCCTCTCTCGTCGCCGAGGAGCTTTCCCTGCCCGTCGATCCGCGCGTCGCCGCGATGGGGCGCGCCATTGCCGCGCATTATCCCGATGCGGCGCGCGCGGTGCTCTTTTACGGCTCCTGCCTGCGGGAGAAGAATCTCGATGGGTTGATGCTCGATTTCTATCTGATCGTATCCGACTATCGCGCGGCCTATGGCAAGCGATGGCTCGCCACCGCGAACCGCCTGATCCCGCCCAATGTGTTCCCTTTCGAGCATGAGGGCCTGATCGCCAAATATGCGGTTCTGTCGGAGGAGGATTTCGCGCGGCTTTGCGGGCCGGAAGCGGATAATGTTTCGGTCTGGGCGCGTTTCGCGCAGCCTTCGCGTCTGGTCTGGGCGGCGGACGATCCGGCCCGGCGACGCGCTGTCGACGCCATTGCCCTGGCCGCGCCCACCCTGCTGGAATTGGCCCTGCCGATGATGCCGCCTTCATCGTCTCACGGCATTCTCGACCTTTGGAAAGCGGGTTTCACACTGACCTATAATGCCGAACTGCGGGCCGAGCGGAAGGGACGATCCCTGTCCATCGTCGATGTCGATCCGGATCGCTATGAACGCTTCGGCCTGTCCGCTCTGGAGGAAATCGCGCGGCGCCGGGGCGTCGGCCCGCAGGGTGAAGTGCCCAACATCGTGTCGCCCGATCAGGCCGCCCGCCGCTGGCTCCGGTTGCAGCGGCGGGGGAAGTGGCTGTCCGTCGTCCGCCTCGCCAAGGCGAGTTTCACCTATGCGGGCGGGATCGATTATCTGGCGTGGAAGATCAATCGCCACGCGGGCACGACGATCGCGATCAAGCCGTGGCAGCGGCGCTGGCCGCTGATCGGCGCGCTTACTCTGCTGCCGCGGCTGTTCCGCGGTGGCGCGATCCGTTGAGCGCGTTGGAGAGCGCCACCGACAGCGCTGCCAGCGTATAGGGTTTGCGCAGCACCTCATAACCCGCGAAATCGGCGCTTTCCGCCGTGTCCCCGGCATATCCGGTCACGAACAGCACCGGCAGATGCGCGTAGACGCCGGGCAGGGAGCGGATCAGTTCCGGCCCGGTCATGTCCGGCATCAGCACGTCCGTCATGATCAGGCCGATGTCGCGGTTGGCCGCCAGCAGCTTGACCGCCTTGGTGGGCGCGTCGCAGGCGAGCGGAAGGTGGCCGAGTTCCGACAGGGCCGCCATCGTCTGATTGAGGACGCGCGGATCGTCCTCCACCACCAAAATCCGCGTCGGCGGATGGAGCGTGGGCTCCCGCTCCACATCCTGCACGATGCCGGGCCTGTCGCTTTGCGCGACGATGCGGCGGGGCAGATGGATGTGCACGCTGGTCCCCTTGCCTTCTTCCGATTCGATGCGGATCTCGCCTTCGCTCTGCCGCACGAAACCGAAAATCTGGCTGAGGCCAAGCCCGGTGCCCTTGCCCACGGGCTTGGTCGTGAAGAAAGGCTCGAACACGCGGGCCAATATGTCCGGAGCCATGCCGCAACCATCGTCCGTCACCGTCAGCGTGACATAGTCGCCCGCCGGACATTCCCCGACTTCATTCTCGGAAAGTTGCGCCTGCCCCGTCTCGATGATCAGCTTGCCGCGTCCGTCCATGGCGTCGCGCGCATTGACGCACAGGTTGATGATGGCGTTTTCCATCTGCTGCTGGTCGACGAATATCCGCCAGCCTTGGGCATGATGGTGGAAGGTCACGGTGATCTGGTCGCCGATGGTGCGGTCGATCAACTCTGCCATGTCGGCCAGAAGGCTGTCGGGGTCCAGCGCGCTCGGCAGCAGCGGTTCGGACCGGGCAAAAGCCAGCAGGCGGCGGGTCAGCGCGGCAGCGCGATTGGCCCCTTCCATCGCGTTGGTGAGGTGGCGGGACGCTTCCTCGGGCTTCAGCCGCAGCTTGCGCTTGGCCAGTTCCAGCCCGCCGACGACGACCGCCAGCATATTGTTGAAATCATGGGCGATGCCGCCGGTCAATTGGCCGATGGCGTCCATTTTCTGCATCTGGCGCAGATTTTCCTCGACCAGGGCGCGTTCGGCGGTTTCCTTCTTGAGCTGTTCATAGGCTTCGGACAATTCGATCGTCCGCGCGCCGACCGCCGCTTCCAGCCTGTCGGCGCGGTCGGTTTCCGCCTCGGCCAGACGCCGGGCGTTGCGGCGCTCGGTATAGGCGGCGTTGGCCAGCCAAAGCGCGCACAACACGCTGACCAGCAGGGCCAGTCCCAACAGCCGGGACGTGCGGCTGACCCAGGCGCTGCGATCGCCCGCCAGGCTGACCGCCAGGCTGCGCTCGGCCAGACGCTGGTTCTCCGACTGTATCACATGGTCCAGCGCTGCCGTGAGCTGGGCCAGATCCTCGGATTTCCCGGCCCGATGGAACTGGGCGAGCGCCCCCATCTTCTGATCGTAAGTGGTCCGGAGCCCGATCTGGCTCAACGTCTTGCCGCGTGCGACGAAAGCCTGCCGCAGTTGCCGGACATTGTCATGCTGCCAGCCCGAATCCCTTGTGGCATAGGTCAGCGATTTGATCTGGCTGGCGGCTGTCCGCCATTGGTCCTGAAACAGGCGGCCCGTATCCGGGTCCATGCTGATGACATAACGGGCCAGCGTCACTTCGGCGCGGGCGGTCGTTGCCTGAAATGTGCGGGCGAGGGTGATGACCTCATAGCTTTTCTGCTGTTCCGCCAGCGCCCGCGCATGGTCGCTCGACGCGTTGCTGGCGCCGTAAAGCAGCGCGCCCAGAGCGCCGACGAGCAGAATCGCAAGGAAAGGCGCGAAGGCGCGCCGCAGATATGACCGCCAGCCCTTGCTTTCCTCTTCCATGAAATCGCCTTGCGCCATGAGCCGTTACACTAGCCAAACGGTGTTGCGCGCGAAACAGCCAGGATCAAAAGTTGCAAGCCCGGCAGTGATTTTGTCGCGTTCAAGGCTCGTTTGATCGCGATTTTGCGGGCTGGCACGGATCAGCCGATGGCGCCGGTCGCCTTGCCCGCCGCTTCGAACATGCCGATGATCTGTTCCACCTGCTCGTCGCTATGCTCCGCGCAAAGCGAGCAGCGCAGCAGGAAAGTGCCCGCCGGAGTCGCCGGAGGCCGCGCCATGTTGACGTAAAGCCCCAGTTCCAGCAGCGCCTGCCACATGGCGACGGCCTGCGTCTGATCGGTCAGGATGACGGCGATGATCGCCGACTGCGGCTCTTTCGTCCCCAGCGTGAAGCCGATGTCGGTCAGGCCCTTGTGCAGCCGCCGGCTGTTCTTCCACAGATGCGCGCGCTTCTCGCCCGCATGCATCAGCTTGCGGATGCTGGTCGCCGCCGTCGCGACGACGCTGGGCGGCAGCGACGCGGTGAAGACATAGGGACGGCAGACCAGCCGCATCACCTCGAACTTGGGATGGTTGGACACGCAGAAGCCGCCCACCGTGCCGACCGATTTGGAGAAGGTGCCGACGACGAAATCCACATCCTTCTCGACGCCCTGCTCCTCATAGACGCCGCGGCCATTGGGGCCGAAAAAGCCCATGCCATGCGCTTCGTCGACCAGGATCATGCAATTGGGATGCTTGCGCACGGCCCCCACCATGTCGGGCAGCGGCGCGATGTCGCCCAGCATCGAATAGACGCCCTCCAGCACCACCAGCTTCAGCGCGTCGGCGGGCAGGCGGCCGAGGCGCTTGTCCAGATCCTCGACGCTGTTGTGGCGGAAGCGCACGATCTCCGCGTCGCCAAGGAAGCAGCCGTCATAGATGGACGCATGGCTGTCCGCGTCCAGCACGACATAATCGCCCTTGCCCGCCAGCGTGGAGATCATGCCCAGATTGGCCTGATAGCCGGTCGAAAAGACCATGGCCGACGATGTGCCGTAAAATTCCTTGAGCGCGTCCTCGACTTCCCTGTGGCCCTGATAGGTGCCGTTGAGGACGCGGCTGCCGGTCGTGCCCGCGCCGAACTCGTCCAGCGCCTTCTTGCCCGCCGCGACCACGTCCGGGTCGAAAGTCATGCCCATATAGTTATAGGTGCCGAGCAGGATGGTTTCCTTGCCCTTGATGATCGCGCGGGTAGGGGACAGCACCTTGTCCATCACGATGGCGAAGGGATCGCGCACGCCTGTCGCCAGCAGCGCCTCGCGCTCCGCGATCAGGGGATCGAACTTGGAAAGCAGGTCGCGCGAATTCTGCGTGGCGGGCGCTTGCGTCATGGTCATGTCCCTCAACCTGGAATCAGGCCGCTTTCAGCTTCGCGACGGCATCGACCAGTTGGCCGACGGTTTCGATCTCCGCCTGCATGTTCATGGTGATGATGATGTCGAACTCATCCTCGATCGCCGCGACGAAATCCATCACGGTCAGGCTGTCCCATTCCAGATCGCCCGCGAAGGTGGTGGCTTCGGTCAGTTCCACGCCCTTCTTGTTGAAAGGCGCGATCTGCGCGGCGATGCTGTCGAAAATCTGCTGGCGATCCGTCATTGATCTCTTCAATCCGTCATGAGAAGCCACGGCTATTGCCGCCTTGGCCCGCTCTTTGGCAAGGGAATAAGGCGTCAATCGGGCAGCATCTGGCCCGAAAATATTCCGGCCCGGCGGCGCGGCTTAGCGGAAATTGTCCGCGTAAGCCTGAATTTTCAAGGCCTTGGGCGCGGTCGGAATGACGGTGTAGGGGATGCCTTCCCGCTCCGCATAGGCGCGCGCCGCTTCCTGCGAAGGGAAGGTCAGCTTGAGCTGCTGCTTCATGTCGCCCGATCCCGCCCATCCGGTCAGCGGATCGGGCTGCTTCGCTTCGGCGGGCGCATAGTCCAGCACCCATTTATGGGTCAGCGCCTTGCCGGATTGCAGGGCGTTCTTCTGGATCTGGTAGATGCGCGCGTTCATCGCGAAAGACTCCGTGAAATCGTGCTGCCGCGTTGCACCAGCGAACGGGCTTTCGTCAAGGCTTTGGCGATTGCGCGAATTGCAAACCCGCAGTCTTGCGATGGCCGGGGTTGGCCATGGACGGACACTCCCACCTCCGTCATCCCAGCGGAAGCTGGGATCTTTCTGGTGTGTGATTGCGCCTCAAGAAGAGAGATGCCAGCTTTCGCTGGCATGACGGGCAAGCAATGTCCCTTCCCAACCAAATTGAAGTGCGCCGTGCTCCTGCGAAGGCAGGAGCCTAGGTCTCTGATCTGGGCTCCTGCCTTCGCAG
>JASGDV010000030.1:0-17629 GCA_049841255.1 Sphingobium sp. | reverse complement strand
GAAGGACTCCAAGACCATCATCGCCATTAACAAGGATGAGGACGCCCCCATCTTCCAGGTCGCAGACCTCGGCCTCGTCGGTGACCTCTTCAAAATCGTCCCGGAACTCACCGAAAAACTCTGAGGTTCCTGGCCAATGAATGGAAAAGGGCGCGGTCCAATGGATCGCGCCCTTTTCCTTGTCGACGTCAAAGTTAAACGGGGCTGCTTGCCGCAGGCGTAAAATGTCAGGCGGCTATCGGCCTATTCGCAACTGATGTCGCTGCGGTCAATCGCGCGGCCCGCCAACGCTCCGCCCGCTCCGCCGAGGATGGTGCCCAGCGTTTTGGAACCGCCCGGCGCGATCACATTGCCCAATACGCCCCCCGCGATGGCGCCGACGATCGTGCCGGTCGTGCCGTCGTCGCGCTTGCAGTAATAACGGCCGTCGCGGTCGCGGTAGATCGTGTCATTATCACCCAGTTGGCGGCGATGACGCATGCCATCCCGATCGCCGCGCCGATGATGGGGCCGGTCATAATTGCCCGGACGATCATAGCCATAACGGTCGCCATATCCGTCCGACGCGCAAGCGCCCAAGGGCAACATGGCAACCATCGCCACCGCGAGAACAGGGATTCGCATGGACATTTCTCCTTCTATGATCCTCATCAACCATCGAGCAGGGGGAAAGGTTGCGAACGCCGCCACGTCCCAAGGCTTTGATCAGTTCGCGGCTCCGGCAGCGGCCCGCTTGGCGTCATCTTCCGCTATTGCCCTGGCCGCCTTTTCCGGGTCGGCCAATCGCATCCTGGCCGATTTGCTGTCGAACTCTTCCTTGGTGGAGGGGGACAGGTTCGGGCGTCCGGCCATGATCCCCATTCCGATCTTGCATTTCACATATTGGGTTTCGTCAGGCTCCGCCTCTATGTTCAGCGTGTCTGTCGCTTCCGATTTCGTAGTGAAGACATGCGGTCCCGGCGCGGTCGTCAGTACCCAGTAACGCCCATTGTTCGTCGTGCCGAGCATCTTGCCATTTTCACGAATGTTGCAACTGATAGCCATGCCCATCGCGCCTGGACGAAAGAAGACGACCTGGCTCATGCCGGGCGGCGGCGGCGGAATGACGACGGGAGCGTCGGTTGCCGCTGCATCGATTTGCGCCGTGGCCGGTTTCGCGAAAGCCGGTGATGTGACGGCGGCCAGCGCAACTCCCAGGATGAGCATGTATTTCATGGATTCGGACTTCCTTCCTGATCTTCCGATATTTTCGGGCTTTCCGCCGGACGGGGCAGGACGACGGCCGCGGATGTCTTTGCCTCGACCATTGTGCCGGCGGGAATGTTCACCTCTCCGCCGGTAATGAAGAGGGCAACCGGCGAGGCGACGAGATTGACCGCTTCGGCCAGGCCCTGATTGTTCCTGCCGGTGCCGGGGATGTAGCGCAGGCTGCGCAGCGGCAAATATGTGCCGTTCCAGTCGAGATAGCGCGCGGCAAGGATCAACTCGCCCGGCTTGCCGCCGAAACGGGACTTGGCGGCGTGTACGATATCGCCCCGGCCCGTAAGCCCGGCGGGGATTTCTCCACCGCCGGGGAGCGGGATCGGTTCGGCGAGGCGGATCGGGAAATGCTCGCCGATCCTGTTCACGGCGGAGTTGGTCGTCGCCATCAACTCGATACGGACAGGCGTGAGTGCGGGCAGGATGCTGGCATCTGCCGGCCGGGAGGCGGCAGGCGCGCTCTCCGGCGCGGGAGCCTGTGCAAATGCGGTGGACGCCAACAGAAAGGCGCCGAAGAACGGCGCGCGCCACCTTGCCTTCATGCATCCCCCCTTTCCCCGGACAGCAGGGCTAGCGCGCTCCGGGGTCGATCGCAATGGGGTAATCGGATCGCTATTATTCCGCCGCCACGGCCTCTAATCCCAACAAGGGGGCGAGATAGCGCCCGGTAAAGCTGCGGGCGTTCCTGGCTACCTTTTCCGGCGTGCCCTCGGCGACGACTTCGCCGCCCTTGACGCCGCCTTCCGGGCCCATGTCGATGATCCAGTCGGCAGTCTTGATGACGTCGAGATTATGTTCGATCACGACCACGCTATTGCCTTGCTCGACAAGGGCGTGGAGGACTTCGAGCAGCTTGCGGACGTCCTCGAAATGGAGGCCCGTGGTCGGCTCGTCCAATATGTAGAGCGTGTTGCCGGTGGCGCGGCGGGACAGTTCCTTGGCGAGCTTGACGCGTTGCGCTTCGCCGCCCGACAGGGTCGTCGCCTGCTGGCCGACCTTGACATAGCCAAGGCCCACTTCGGCGAGCATCGCCATCTTGTCGCGGATGGGCGGCACCGCCTTGAAGAATTCCACCGCGTCCTCGACCGTCATGTCGAGCACGTCGGCGATGGATTTGCCCTTGAACTTCACTTCCAGCGTCTCGCGATTGTAGCGCGCGCCGTGGCAGACATCGCAGGTGACATAGACGTCCGGGAGGAAGTGCATTTCGATCTTGAGCACGCCGTCGCCCTGACAGGCTTCGCAGCGGCCGCCCTTGACGTTGAAGGAGAAGCGGCCGGGTTTGTACCCGCGCGCCTGCGCTTCGGGGAGGCCGGCGAACCAGTCGCGGATGTTGGTGAAGGCTCCGGTGTAGGTCGCGGGGTTGGAGCGCGGGGTGCGGCCGATGGGCGACTGGTCGATGTCGATCACCTTGTCGCAGTTTTCGAGGCCCGTCACCTTGTCATGCGCGCCCGCGACGATGCGCGCGCCGTTGAGGGCGCGGGCGGACGCGGCGTAAAGTGTGTCGATGGTGAAGCTGGACTTTCCCGAGCCGGAAACGCCGGTGATGCAGGTGAAGGTGCCGAGCGGGATCGAGGCGGTGACGCCGCGCAGATTGTTCGCGCGGGCGTTGTGAACGGTGAGCTTCTTGCCCGTGCCCTTGCGGCGCTTCGCCGGCACCTCGATGCGACGGGTGCCGTTGAGGTAATCGGCGGTCAGGCTATCCTTGTGCGCGAGCAGCTGGTTGAGATTGCCCTGCGCGACGATGCTGCCGCCATGGACGCCCGCGCCCGGCCCCATGTCGACGATATAATCGGCGGTGCGGATCGCGTCCTCATCATGCTCCACGACGATGACGGTGTTGCCGAGGTCGCGCAGGCGCTTCAAGGTGACGAGCAGGCGGTCATTGTCGCGCTGGTGCAGGCCGATGCTGGGTTCGTCGAGGACGTAGAGCACGCCCGACAGGCCGCTGCCGATCTGGCTGGCGAGGCGGATGCGCTGGGATTCGCCGCCCGACAGGGTGCCGCTGGTGCGGTCGAGGTTGAGATAGTCGAGGCCGACATTGTTGAGGAAGCCGAGGCGCTCCACGATTTCCTTGAGGATGGCCTTGGCGATCTGGTTCTGCTGGTCGTTGAGCTTGTCCGGCAGGGCGGAGAAGAAGGCGAGCGCGTCCACCACGGAGCGGCGGGTGGAGAGCGAGATATCCTCGCCCGCGATCTTGACCGCAAGGGCTTCGGGCTTGAGCCGCGCCCCGTCGCATGTCTCGCAGGGCATGGCGGTCTGATATTTGCTCAGTTCCTCGCGCATCCAGGCGGATTCGGTCTGGAGCAGGCGGCGGTTGAGATTGCCAATCACGCCTTCGAAGGGCTTGCGGACCTCGTAGCTTTTCTTGCCGTCCACGAAACGCAGGGTGACGGGCTTGCCGCCGGTGCCGTGCAGGATGATGAGCTTCACCTCGCCGGGCAGATCCTGCCATGGCGTGTCGAGGGAGAAGCCGAATTCCTTCGCCAGGCTGGCCAGCACCTGCATGTAATAGGGGCTAGGCGGGTTGGACTTGGCCCAGGGGACGACCGCGCCCTTCTTCAGGGACAGGGCTTCGTTGGGGACGACCAGCTCGGGGTCGAACTCCTGCCGTTCGCCCAGTCCGTCGCAGGCGGGGCAGGCGCCTTGCGGAGCGTTGAAGGAGAAAAGGCGCGGTTCGATTTCAGGGATGGTGAAGCCGCTCACCGGACAGGCGAATTTTTCGGAGAAGACGATGCGGTTGGCGGGGATGCCTGCGCCTTTGAGGTTGGCTTCCCGTTTGGGGACAGCCCCCATCCCCGGCCCCTCCCCGGAAGGAGAGGGGAGGAGTTCTGCGACGGTCGTGTCCGCGAGGTCCACATAGGCGAGGCCGTCCGCCAGTTTCAGCGCGGTTTCGAAACTGTCGGCGAGACGGGTGGACATGTCGGGCGCGACGGCGAGGCGATCGACCACGACTTCGATGTCATGCTTGTATTTCTTGTCGAGGGCGGGGGCTTCCTCGATCGGATAGAGTTCGCCGTCGATGCGGACGCGGGTGAAACCGGCCTTCTGCCATTCCGCCAGCTCCTTGCGATATTCGCCCTTGCGGCCGCGCACGACCGGCGCGAGCAGGTAGAAGCGCGTGCCTTCGGGCAATTGCATCACGCGGTCGACCATCTGGCTCACCGTCTGCGCGGCGATGGGAAGGCCGGTCGCGGGCGAATAGGGGATGCCGACGCGCGCCCAGAGCAGGCGCATATAGTCGTAGATCTCCGTCACGGTCGCGACGGTCGAGCGCGGGTTGCGGCTGGTCGTCTTCTGTTCGATGGAGATGGCGGGGGAGAGGCCCTCTATATGCTCGACATCGGGCTTCTGCATCATCTCCAGAAACTGGCGCGCATAGGCGGAGAGGGACTCGACATAGCGCCGCTGTCCCTCCGCATAGATAGTGTCGAAGGCGAGGGAGGACTTGCCCGACCCTGACAGGCCGGTGATGACCACCAGCGCGTCGCGGGGCAGGTCGACATCCACGCCCTTCAAATTATGCTCGCGCGCGCCGCGCACGGAAATATGCGTGAGACTCATGGGGCCTTCTTGTTCCAGATTTGTTCTATCGGGGGCAAGTGCGTGTTTCGCATCCAGGCGTCTAGATAGGATCGTCGCGGCGAAAGGAAAAGGCGCGGGGGTTCCATCCTGCTCTGGCCCGCATTAGGGTCCGCGTCATGAGCGGTGGATCGATGAAAGGGATGCGCGGCGCCGTGCTGGCGGCGACGGTGCTGTTGGCGGCCTGTGGCGGGGGCGTGCGATACAGGCCGGTGAGCGATGTGCCGGTGAAGATCGGCAAGCCCTATAATGTGCGGGGCGTGACTTATGTGCCCGCGGCCGATCCGACCTATGATTATCTGGGCTATGCGAGCTGGTACGGCAGCGAATCGGGCAATCAGACGGCGAATGGCGAAAGGTTTCGGCCGAAGGCGGTGACCGCCGCGCACACGACTCTGCCGCTGCCAAGCTATGTCGAGGTGACTTCCCTGGACACGGGCCGCACGATTTTGGTGCGGATAAATGATCGCGGGCCATTTTCAGGGAAGGGCAGAATTATTGACCTTTCCAGGGGGGGCGCGCAGCAACTGGGTATGCATCTTCAAGGGGTGGCGCCGGTCCGGATTCGGATAGCCAACCCATCGGAAAAAGACCGGAAAAAGCTACGCGAAGGGCAGGAAGCACCGGAAAGGCCGCGCGTTCCGGAATCCGTGCTGGCGAAGTGGAGAGCGCAATTGGCTGCGGGGCAATAGGTAAACATAATTGACCTTTATCCCGAAATGGGACGCAAATCCAATTGACGTTACGGAAACGTAGCTATATTTCTCCTGTCCGCCAGATGTCGTTGATGGCCGCAGGCAGGTTGTTTGTCCCTTGTGGACGCTGTCGGACGGAGATTGGCGGCGGATCGTCGAATGCCTCCCGATGGAGGGCGTTTCTCGACTATCATCGTTGGCGAAGAGGATTTTCCTCCGTTCAGAGACGGTTAACGCGCAAGCGTGTCGTCTATTGAGTAACAGTTTCAGAAATCCTGGAGTGCCCGACAGCATCCTGGATACGCCCCCGGCCTTCCCTTGCGCCGGGGGCGTTTTCTATTCGCGCAGCTCGTTTCGATTCGCGGTTTCCGTTACGGAAATGTTGCCTGTCGGCCCGCTCATGTCGTTCGTCATGTCCTTTATCCGGCTTCATCGGCGCTTCGTCGACGCAGCAGTCGTTGAACGACGAAGCGCGCTGTCCATCGAAGGCGGCGGGCAACGATCCCGGCGCCGCCATAAAAGGAAGGGGTAACGGCGGCGACGCTTTCCCCCTTTGGCCCAGCCTCCGTTTTCATACCGGATTTCTCTTCCCCCTTTGGGAGGTCCGGCAAGACAAGCAGTTGAGGAGACTTTGCCATGTTCGCCCCCTTCAAGACCCTTTCCATCGCCGCCTTTACCGCCGCTTCCATGATCGCGGGCAGCGCGAGCGCGGAAACATTCATTTCCAACGGCCGCACCTTCGAAGTTCGCTTCAACGATCTGGACCTGTCGCAGGCGGCGGATCAGAAGGAATTGCAGGATCGCATCGGCCGGGCCGCCAGCCGCGTGTGCAGCAGCCGGAACCTGAAGGAAGCCAATCGCTGCCGGAGCGATGCCATCGCGCATGTGAAGGCGCCGGTCGCCGCCGCCATAGCCAGCGCGGAAAGCAAGGCGCGTTATGCGGAGGCGGGGAAGGGGCCCCACGCCGCCCTCGCCAACTGAACGACGCCTTCACGAACGGAAAAAGGCCCGCGCATTGCCGGGCCTTTTTTTTAGTCTGTCGAACGTCAGCGTCCCGCCATGGCCCGCGCATTGGCGAGGAAAGTGCGGCCGATGCGGATTTCCTCGCCATCGGCCATGCAGGCGAACCAGACGCCGCTGCCGTCATGGCGCAAACGGACGATATGATCGCGCCGGACGATGTGCGAGCGATGGAGGCGGACGAAATGCTGCGGGTCGAGCCGTTCCTCCAGCGAACTGATCGTCTGGTGCAGCAGATAGCTGTGCGCTCCGACGTGCAGCCGCATATAGTCGCGCTCCGCCTCGATCCGGTCGATCTGCCCGGTGGCGATGCGGATGAGTTCGGACCGGTGCGGCACCCAGAACTCTTCCGCCCATTGGGGTTCCGGCTCGGCTGGCAAGGCGGGTTCGGCCAGCGCGCGGCTTTGCAGCGCCAGTTCGACGCGGTCGATGGCGCGGGCCAGCCGCTCATGCGCGACCGGCTTCAGCAGATAGTCCACGGCGGCGAGATCGAACGCCTCGACCGCGAAACCCTCGAAGGCGGTGACGAAGATCACCGCGGGACGCAGCCCCATGCGCCCGACCGCGCGCGCCACGCCGATCCCGTCGAGCAGCGGCATGGCGATGTCCAGCATCACCAGATCGGGTTGCAGCCCCTCTATCATGCGAAGCGCGGCTTCCCCGTCATTGGCCGTGCCCGCGAGCGTGATGCGCGGTTCGCGCGCGCAAAGCATCTGGAGGCGTTCGACGGCCAGCGGTTCGTCGTCGACGATCATGGTCCGGATGGAAGTCATGCGGTTCAGCAGCCCTTTCGGATCAGCGGAAGGACGAGTTCGACGGCAAAGCCGCCCTCTGCGCGAGGACCATAGACGATGCGGCCCTGATCGCCAAAGCGCGCCGCCAGCCTGTCCCGCACATTGGCGAGCCCGATGCCGTTGCCGCCATCCGACGCGCGCGGCGGCTGGTCGCCATTGTCGGTGACGCTGATGTGCAGCATGTCGCCTTCCTCGCGCGCGGCGATGGCGATGGTGACGGGGGCGGAGGTGCGGGACACGCCATATTTGATCGCATTCTCCACCAGCGGCTGGAGGATCAGGCCGGGGACGCAGGCGCTGAGCAGATTTTCGGGAATGTCTATGCGCGTGACGAGGCGGTCGGGAAAACGCACCGCCTCGATGTCGAGATAGAGTTTCTGGAGGTGGACCTCCTCTTCCAGCGGCACGTCCTCCAGCGGATCGCCGGTCAGGCTGGTGCGATAGAAGTTGGAGAGGGAAAGGATCATCTGCTCCGCTTCGTCCCGCCTGTCCTTCATGACGAGGGAGGAGAGGGAGTTGAGCGTGTTGAACAGGAAATGCGGGTTCACCTGATAGCGGAGCGACCGCAACTCCGCCTGTTGCGCGGCGCGTTCGAGCCGGGCGGCGCGGCGTTCGACGCGATGGGCTTCGCTGGCGTAGGAAAGGGCGAGATAGAGTCCCGCCCATGCCGCGAGGAAGAAATAGCGGCTGATCGCATCTTCGGCGATCGACATGAGCGCATAGCCGGGCTTCGCATATTTCTCCGGGTCGGAATCGGGGAACATGCCCGCCGGATCATAGACGTTGAAGATGTAGAAATTGGCGGCCGCCATCGCGAGCGCGAAAGGGGCCGCGAGCGAGAAGGCCGCGACGATGCGGACGCTGAGCGGTTTATGATCGAACCGGCGCAGCGCCAGATAGAGGACCCAGGTGGCGACGACGCCGATCACCGTCACCACCATGCGGCGGAGCGCAAGTTCGTCCTGCGCCTCGAACCCCATGACGGCGGCGCGAAGAGTGACCAGGATGGCGTAGAAAAGCCAGAAACCAAGGATGGAATAAAGCGCGATGGCGGGCGGCACGCCGCGTTCGCCGTCTTCGGGAAGGAACGTCATATGCATAGTCTACGCCAAAGCATGCCTCCTGTCGCGCATCCGCTGCCTGGCTGGTCGAACGGCGTCGGCCGTTGGTCGAAGCGCGGAACCGGCGCGCCTGCGCGACCGTTTCTCCTTCAAGATGGCGGGCGTTCCGGCATCGCAAGGAGAGTCCCATGTCAGACAAGACCGATATTCGTCCCAATAGCCGCGAGGAGGCGGGCGACAAGCGGCCCACCGACGCGCAGGATCACCCCGTCACGACCGAAGAAAAGCTGGATGAAGGCCTGAAGGATTCGATGGACGCGTCCGATCCGCCCGCCGCCACCATGCCGGGCGACGATGGCGAGCCCCGGCCTTCTTCCGGATTTAAGGAGCGGGATCGATAGCCCCCTGATCGCAAACATGCTAACAATGGAAGACGGCGGCTTTCCAAGGCGAAAAATCCCATCGGGCCGCCGCTTTGAAGGAGAGCCGTTTATGCCGACATCAGCCACGCCCGCGATCGAACGTATCGCCCGCGTTCTTGCCGGACGCCATCTCAGCCTGAATGGCGTGGGTAGCGAGCCGCATGCGGCGAACGCCGTGGATGAGACGTGGCATCATCATGTCGACGACGCCTATGCCATTCTTCATACCCTGCGCGAACCGGATGCCCAGATGGCGCAGGCGGGCGATGTGGCCGTGTGGCGCAGCATGATCGGCGCGGTGCTGGAACGTCGGGCGGACTGATTCCGCCGCCGTTTCAAGATGTTCCGAGCGGCCGATATCGTCCTTTCGCCTCATTTCCCAAAAAGGATGTTGCGCTGCAAAAGGAAATCTGATTCCTTATGAATGTCGGTGGAACAGGCGCTTAAGCCTTCGGTAACCATAAGGCGCGCATGTTCTGCATGACGACTGGAAGTCGGAGGGCAAGAGCATGGGCACGAGTGCAAGACCTGCGGACGGCGCGGTCACCCTGGCGGAGCTGCGCGAGTTTGCGAGCTTCACCAGCGCGACGCAGCGTTACATCAGACGATCCCTGGACATAGGATTGCATCGCCGCGACGCGATGAAGCTGTGGTCGCGCGACATGGTGGAGGAAGCCTCCATCCGCGCGCAGGCCCGCATCTATGGCCGTCTTGACGAGATCAAGGCGCGGGTGCCCGACGACAGCGGCCTCGATCAGGTGGAACCGTTCATGGCGCCGCTGGTGATCGTGTCGGCCTTCGATCTGGGGCAGGACCGGCTGGGGACATTTTCGGCCTATCGTTTCCTCTATGAGCGGCTGCTGGGGGCGGGGGCGCGGCCATGGCTGCCGGGCGCCTTCTGCGCGGCGGCGAGCCTGCCGCATCTGCATCCCGACAAGCGGCGCGCGCTGCTTCAGTCGATCAGCGAAGCGGCGGCGACGGCGATCGGATGGTCCAATCGGGAACCGACATTCTACCCCGAATGGGTCGACAAGGTGGACCTGAGCAAGGCGAACTGACCCGGTCGGGCGCGGAGCGGTAAACTCCGTCAGGGAACGACAATCGCGCTGTCGGTCTTCACCCGGTCCAGCGCCACGAGCGTGCGAAAGCTCGCGACCCATTCATGATCGGAAAAGAGGCTCCGGGTCAGAGCCTCATAGGAGCGCATGTCCGGCGTCAGGATCACCAAAACGAAACTGGTCCCGCCCGTCGTATAATAGCATTGCTGCACTTCCGGCGTGCGGCGGAACAACGCCTTGGCCCGGTCGATGCTCTCGGTCCTTTCGTCGCGCAGGAAAACCTCCACGATGGCGGTGATGGCCACCGAAAGCGCGTCAGGATCGACCAGCGCCACATTGCGGCGGATGACGCCCGCTTGCTCCATCGCCGAAATGCGCCGCTGCACCGCAGCCGCGGAAAGATGGACGGATTCCGCGATCACCCGCTGCGGCGTCTTGTTGTCCTTCTGGACGATGCGAAGAATCTCACGGTCGAAGCTGTCGAGCGTGCGCGGGGAAGAGGTGGCGTTTTTGGGCATGGGTGAGTTTTTGTTGCATTTTGCCTGTCGATCAAGAGCGCACAACTCGCACTTGCGCTGATATTTCCCGCGCCGATCCGAAAGTGACGGGAAGGAAAGACCGTGCCTATTGCCCCTGGAAACGCGCCCCACGCCAATATGACCCTGGCGGGCGTCCTGTGCGGCATGGGCGCGGGCGCGCTATGGGGGCTGGTGTTCCTCGCGCCGGAACTGGTGCGCGCCTTCAGTCCGCTTCAACTCACGGTCGGCCGCTATCTGGCTTATGGCTTCATGTCGGCGCTTTTGATCGTGCCGCGCTGGCGGCAGCTTTTCGCGATGCTCTCGCGCCGCGATTGGCTGGCTTTATGTTGGTTCGCCCTTGCGGGGAACACGCTCTATTATGTCCTGCTTTCCACGGCGGTGCAGACCGGCGGCATCGCGATGACTTCGCTGGTCATCGGTTTCCTGCCGGTCGCGGTCACCATCATCGGGAGCCGGGATCAGGGCGCGGTTCCGCTTGCGCGGCTGGCGCCTTCGCTGCTGCTCTGCATGGCGGGAGCCGTCTGCATCGGCTGGCAGGCGCTTGCCGCGCTGGCATCCGGCTCCGTTCAGGCGCAGTTGATCGGTCTTGGCTGCGCGATCGGGGCGCTCATTTCGTGGACGGCCTTCGCCGTGGGCAACAGCCGCAGCCTGACGCGCCTCGGCCATGTTTCGGTTTATGACTGGAACCTGCTGATCGGCATCGTCACGGGTGGGCAGGCGCTCCTCCTTGTCCCGATGACGCTTGCCCTCGATACATGGGATCAGTCCCCGGCCCTTTGGTTGAACTTCGCCGGGGTGTCGGCTGGAGTTGCGATATTCGCTTCGCTGGCGGGCAACGCCCTGTGGAACCGGATGAGCCGGTTGCTGCCGCTGACCCTGGTGGGCCAGATGATCCTGTTCGAGACGCTTTTTGCGCTGATCTATGGTTTCCTGTGGGAGCAGCGCCTGCCGACCGGAATGGAAATGGCGGCTTTTGCCTTTGTCGCGCTCAGTGTCATCAGCTGCATTTCGGCACATCAGAGGAAAGAGCGTCCGGCCTAGCTCAGGACTCGGCGGCCCGCATGGCAGTCCGCAAATCGCCAACGAACCTTTCATGCTCGATTGCGCGGGCCTCATCGTCCCGGATGCGCAGCAGGAAGCTGGGGTGAATAGTCGGGAGAAGCAGCCGGTCGGACCATGGCTTTACCTCGCCACGCACCGGACCAAGCGCCTGCTTACGCCCTGAAATGGCATGGAGCGCCGTTGCGCCCAGCGTCACCACGGCCGCCGGGTCGACCAGCCGGATCTCCTCGGCCAGCCACCAGCGATAATGGGTCACATCGCCAGCGGTGGGCGTCTGATGGAGACGCCGCTTGCCGCGCGGCACGAACTTGAAGCGTTTGACCGCATTGGTGAGGAAGGTTTCTCCGCGCGATATGCCGCTTCTTCCAGACAGCGATCCAGCAGCCGGCCCGCCGGTCCGACGAAGGGATGTTCCAGAACATCCTCCCTGTCGCCCGGTTGTTCGCCCACAAGCATCAGCCGCGCATGGATCGGCCCTTCACCCGGCACGATGCGGTCGGAAAAGCCGGGGGGAGGATCGTCCTCTTTCCGAAGCGCGGCATAAAGCGCGTTCAGATCGTGGAAGTGCCGCTCCGCCGCCTGCTTGCTTGCCTCGAAGTCGTCAGGCTTCGCTGCCGCTTTCTTCACCATCGCCAGTTCCTGCTTCAGACCGATAAGGAGCGCGCGCGGCCGCAGGAAGTTCCGGCACTCCAAAGGCCAATATCAAATACGCCGATAGCGGAAATACCAGACTTCATGACCCTGACGCCGGGCCTTCGCTTCATAGCGGGTCTCGGGCCAGCCGCCCGGACGGGTGAGGAAATCCCGCGGTTCGTTCGCCAGCCATTCGAAGGCAGGATGGCCGTTCATCACCATTAGCGCCCAGCGCAGATAGACCGGATGGTCGGTGCCGAAGCGGAACTCGCCGCCCGGCTTCAGCTTTCGGGCGATCAGTTCGACGGGGCCCTTGTTCATCATGCGGCGCTTGGCATGGCGGGCCTTGGGCCAGGGATCGGGATGCAGCAGATAGACGAAGCTGAGCGCCCCATCGGGAATACGGTTCAGCACGGACAGGGCGTCGCCCATGTGGAGGCGGATATTCGGCAGGCCTTTGTCGCGTATATGGCCGAGCGCGCCGACGACTCCGTTCAGGAAAGGCTCGCAGCCAATGAAGCCATGATCCGGCAGCATGTCGGCGCGGAAGGCCAGATGTTCCCCTCCGCCGAAGCCGATTTCGAAGTGGAGCGGGCGATCATAGCCGAACAGCTTCTCCGCCGTGATTTCACCTTCTTCGGGAATGGAGAGGGCGGGGAGGAGGCGATCCACCAGTTCCTGCTGGCCCGCCCGGAGCTTGTGTCCGGACTGGCGCCCGTAAAGGCGGTTAAGGGTCGTGGGGTCGCCGGATTTGTGCGCGGTCATGGCGGGCCGATAGCGGGCGGCGCGATCGGTAGCAAGCGGGAGAAGGACAATCCTTGCCTCCCGCCATCAGGATGCGTGAACCTGATGGGAGGAGGCGGGAGGCAAGGCTTGTAGGCCGCCGTCCCAAAGGAGACGGACGGCATTGTCGATCCGTTCTGAACCTTCCCAAAAGTCACCGGCGCGCAGGAGGGGCGTCGTCGGCAACTTGCATGGGCTGGCAAGAACAGCAGCGGACATTCGAGACAGCGGATGTCCGCCAGAGTTGGGGTGCCGGGTCCGACAGGGGTGCGGACCCGACGCCCTGCTTATGGCGCTGCCGGGCCGCTGAACCTAATGAACTTTTGGTCATTTTGCGGCAGGATTGCGGCTATCGCTCTCCCGCTGAGGGAAAGGAACGGGAGGCCGGACTCATCGCTTCGGCTGGTCCGGATGCGATTCTCGCGTTTGAGGGCGGGCGGATCGCCCTGATCGGCGATTCGAGGAAAAGAAGAGGCGCGCGGCTCCAACGCCGTGAAAGCGATGGTGCCGCGTGCCCTCTTTTTCCTATGGCGTCAGGCGATGGCGGCCTTCAGCTTTTCGACCAGATCGGTGCGTTCCCAGGGGAAGAAATCGCCTTCGGGCTGACGGCCGAAATGGCCGTAAGCGGCGGTGGGGCGATAGATGGGCTTGTTGAGGCCCAGATGCGTGCGGATGCCGCGCGGGGTGAGGCCGCCCAGTTCCTTGATCGACTTGATCGCATCTTCGATCTTCGCGTCGTCGACCGATCCGGTGCCGTGCGTGTCGACATAGAGCGACAGCGGCTCCGACACGCCGATGGCGTAGGCGAGCTGGATGGTGCACCGCTTGGCCAGACCTGCTGCCACGATGTTCTTGGCGAGGTAACGGGTGATGTAAGCCGCCGAGCGGTCGACCTTGGTCGGGTCCTTGCCGCTGAACGCGCCACCGCCATGGGGCGAGGCGCCGCCATAGGTGTCGACGATGATCTTGCGTCCGGTGAGGCCCGCGTCGCCGTCCGGTCCGCCGATCTCGAAGCTGCCGGTCGGGTTGATGTGATAGACCGTCTCTTCGGAGAGCAGGTTCGCGGGCAGCACTTCCGCGACGACGCCCTTCACATAGTTTTTCAGTTCCGCTTCCTTCTCGCCCTGATCGTAGCCTGGCGCATGCTGGGTCGAGACGACGATGGCGGTGGCGGCGGCGGGCTTGCCGTTCTCGAAGCGGAGCGTCACCTGGCTCTTGGCGTCGGGTTCGAGGAAGGGCGCACGGCCGGAGTGGCGGTCGGCGGCCATCTTCGCCAGGATCTTGTGGCTGTAGTCCAGCGTCGCGGGCATGAGGTCGGGCGTCTCGTCGCAGGCGAAGCCGAACATGATGCCCTGATCGCCCGCGCCTTCATCCTTGTTGCCGGACGCGTCGACGCCCTGCGCGATGTGCGCGGACTGGGCGTGGAGATTATTTTCGAAGCGGAGATTTTCCCAATGGAAGCCGTCCTGCTCGTAACCGATGCGCTTCACGGTGTCGCGGACGGCCTTTTCGATCTCTTCCTGCGCGCCGGGCGCCCATTGGTCGTTCTCATAGACGCCCTTGCAGCGGATTTCGCCCGCCAGCACCACGAGCTGCGTGGTCGTCAGCGTCTCGCAGGCGATGCGGGCTTCGGGGTCCTTGGAGAGGAACAGGTCGACGATGGCGTCGGAAATCTGGTCCGCGACCTTGTCGGGATGGCCTTCGGACACGGATTCCGAGGTGAAGAGATAATTGCTACGCATGGGACTCCCAATAGCAGGCTGACTGAGCAGGGGACATAAAGAAAAGTTTATGTGGCTATTAGCGGTTCGATCCGCGCGTGGCAATGGCCAGTCCGGCCAGGATCAGCAGGAAGAAGAAGGGCAGCCAGTTGCCAAACCGGGCGAAGAGCGTCGGCGGCAGGGACGAAGGAAGCGCCGTGTCGAGGAAGCCGGCGCGGTGAAGGCCGAGCTTGTGCAGCACATGGCCGCGCGCATCGACGATCGCCGAAATGCCTGTGGGCGTGGATCGGATGATGGGCAGCCCTTCCTCGATGGCGCGCAGGCGCGCCTGGGCGAGATGCTGGACCGGTCCCCAGCTTCCGAACCAGGCGTCGTTGGACGGATTGAAGAGGAAGGCGGGGCGGTTGGCTTTGTCGATCACTTGCCCTGAAAAGATGATCTCGTAGCAGATCTGGACGCCCATCTTCATTTCCGGGCGGCCCAGCGCGGCGGGGAGCGTCAGGCTCTGCGGGCCGGGGCCGGGCCAGAAATCCGCGTCTCCGGGGACAAGGCGGGAAAGGCCGAGCGGCTGGAGGATCGAGCGCATCGGCAGATATTCGCCATAGGGGACAAGATGCGCCTTGTCATAGCGGGCGGGGAGCCGGGCGTCGGGCGTGACGATCCAGACGCTGTTGTTCGCGCCTGCCAGGACGGTTTCGCTGTAGCCGCCCTTGTCGACCTGCTTGTAATAGACCTTGTTCGCGCCGGTCAGCAGCAGGTCGCCGGGACCGAGCAGGGCGGCGAGGCGGTCGCGCCATGCCGGTTCCATGTCGAGATAGGCGGGGATGGCGGCTTCGGGCCAGAAGAGCAGGCGCGAGGCCGGGCGCGGCGTGCCGGAGAGGGCCGCGAGGGTGCGGAAATGCGCCTGTTCCAGTTCGGCGGAATATTTCTCGTCCTGCCCGATATTGGGCTGGACCACGCGGATATGGGGTGCGCCTGCGGGCGTGGCGGGTGCTTGCGACAGGAGGCCCCAGAATGCGAGGGCCAGCAGCGGGGCGGCGATGGCGGCGGCGGGCTGCCACTGGCGGCGGGAAGCGAGGACCGATGCGCCCGACGCCAGTATCGCCAGCGCGCCAAGGCCATAGGTGCCGATGATGGTGGAGGCGATGGCGACGCCGGTCGGTAGCCAGATGACCCCCAGCGGATTCCATGCGAAGCCGGTGAAGACCACCGCGCGCAGATATTCGGATGCCAGCCAGCAAGCGGCGAGGAAGAGAAGAAAGGGCAGCAGCTTGCCGGGCGTGAAGCGGCGGCCGAGCCACCATGCGCTGAGTGTCGCGAGCCCCGGATAGACCGCCAGATAGAGCGAGAGAAGGATCACGGCGCCATAGCCGAACCAGTGCGGCATCGCGTCCTGAAAAGTGAAGGCGTGGGCGATCCAGTTCAGGCCCAATGTGAAATGGCCGAGGCCAAAGAGCCAGCCGCGGATGAAGGCGGCTTTGCGGTCGGGCGCGCGTTCGATCAGCAGGATCAGCAGGGCGAGGCAGGCGAGCGTGACGGGCCAGAGCTTCAACGGCTCGAACCCCGTCGCCGACAGGAATCCGGCGAGCAGGACGGCGAGTTTCGGTCGGCGGTCGAGGACTGCCAGCATCGGGGCGGTCAGCGGATCGTCGCCATGGTGGCGTGGGTGCATTTGTCGCTCTTTTCCCCGCCGCCGGTCAGCATGGAAGCGGCGATGAAACCGCCGACCAGCAGCACGAGGAACAGGCCGGAGAGGAGGGCCAGATATTTCTCGATGAAGGCTTTGATGGGACGGCCGAACTTCCAGAAGAGGAAGCCCACCAGCATGAACTGGAAAGCGCGGCTGAGGATACTGGCCCAGAGGAAGGTGAAGAGCGACAGCCCGATGAAGCCCGCCGTGATGGTGATGAGCTTGAAGGGGATGGGCGTCGCGCCCTTGATGAGGATGATCTCCGCCCCATAGTCGCGCAGGTAGCAGGCCGCGACGGGGAATTTGGCGGTGAGGCCCAGGGCGGCGAGGATCTGGTGGCCGACCGTCTCATAGACGAAATGGCCGATGGCGTAGCCCAGCAGGCCGCCCAGCACGGACGCGATGGTGCAGATGAGGCCGAAGCGGATCGCGCGTTCCGGACGGGCGAGACACATGAGGCCGAGCAAGGGATGGGGGGGAATCGGAAAGAAGCTCGATTCCATGAAGGAGATGGCGAAGAGCCAGCGTTCGGCGTGGGCGTGGGCCGCTTTGGCCAGGGTCCATTGGTAGAGCCGGGTAAGCATCGCGAGCGGGCCTAGCCGAGATCAGGGCGGGCCGCCAGCGGTTTTGCCAATACCTCCATCCGATAGGGCGGGTCGAGCGGAATGGGAAATGGCCGCTTTTCGCCTGTAGGAAAATAGCCGCGCCGCTCATACCAGGCGATGAGTTCGTGGCGGCTGTCGATGACCGTCATCTCCATCCTGTCCGCGCCGAAGAGGCGGGCGGCATGGTCTTCCGCCGCGGCGATGAGCTGGCGGCCGAGCCCCGTCGCCTGAAGCCGCGGGTCGATGCAGAAAAGGCCGAGATAGGAAAGGCCGCCGCCCCGGTCGGCGATGTTGACGCAGCCGATGGGAACGCCCGCGCCGTCGAGCGCCATGAGGAGGCGCTGGGCGGGATCTTCGACGATGGCGGTCAGGGTTTCCATGTCGGTGCGCGGGTCGGCGAGGAGGTCGGCTTCGTGCGTCCAGCCCATGCGCGCGCTGTCGCCCCTGTAGGCGCGCTCGATGAGGGGATGGAGCGCGGGGAGATCGGCGGGAGTGGCGGCGCGGACGTGCATGGGGAGGCGTCCTGACGATCGGGGCGGGAGTTGTAAAGGGGATGGCCGCGGCGTTTGTCCATGCGATGTGGCGGGCTTTTTGGGGTAGGTTTCGGACGGTCAGCTTCCAACATGCACCGTGCTCCTGCGAAGGCAGGAGCCCAATTCTGCCGTTTGATCTGGGCTCCTGCCTTCGCTGGCGCACGGTGCACT
>JASGDV010000029.1:0-13836 GCA_049841255.1 Sphingobium sp. | reverse complement strand
TAGCCACTGAGCTTGTCGAAGTGGCGTATCGAAGGATATGGCGCAAAAGACCCTTCGATACGGGTCTTCGACTTCGCTCAGCCCCTACTCAGGGCGAACGGAGGTGAGTAAAACCGGACCGTCCGCTCCCCACCCAAAACCGCCGCCACATAGAGTTTACCGGCCACGCAATCGCCGGTCCTTGCGGATCATGTCCGGACTAACGGGATTCACCGCAGGCAGCTGTCCAGTCCATCGCGCTGCACCACGCCGATCCGGGCGGCGATGCTGTTGCCGTAGCGCCGGGTGAAACCGCTCGGCGCGACCGCGGCCCGCTTCTTGGGCAAGGGGAGCACGGCGGCGATCCGCGCTGCCTCCGCCCGCGTCAGGCGGCTGGCGTCATGATGGAAATAGCGCATGGCTCCGGCATTGGCGCCATAAGTCCCGATTCCCGTCTCCGCGACGTTGAGATAGACTTCCATGATCCGCCGCTTGCCCCAGATTCCTTCGATCAACAGGGTGAACCACGCCTCGAAGCCCTTGCGGACAAAGCCGCCGCCCTGAATCAGGAACACATTCTTCGCGGTCTGCTGGCTGATGGTCGATCCGCCCCTGATCCGCCCGCCGCTGGCATTATGGCGCATGGCCTGCGCGATGGCATCGACGTCGAAACCGTGATGCGAGCAGAAATGGCTGTCCTCCGCCGCGATGGCGGCGCGCGGCATGTTCGGGTCCATATCATCCAGGCTCATCCAGTCCTTGGTGAAGCCGTGGGAATCGAACAACATGGTCCATGTCACGGGTGGCGGAACTAAGCGATACAGCCCGACCATCAGCAACGAAAGGATCACGAAACCGGCGACGATCCTGATCGGGATCATGATCCAGCGGGAACGGCGGCGCTTGGCGGAAGGCTTGGCGGTCATGACGCCCTCGTAACGCGCCCTCCCCGCTTCGTTCAAGCGGTCGCGAGCAGAGTTTCGGACCGCCCGCGACCGATGAGCAGCACCATGGCCGCCGCGATCAGGCACAACAGGCCCGCAACGATGAAAGCAGGCATATAGCTTTGCCAGGCGTTCCGCGACAGACCGCCTCCGAAAGCCGCGCTGGCCGCGCCCAACTGGTGCCCGGCGAATATCCATCCAAAGACGATATTCGTCTTTTCCGGTCCGAAACGGCGGGCGGTAAGCTTCACGGTCGGCGGCACCGTCGCCACCCAGTCCAGCCCATAGAAGACCGCGAAGATCGACAGGCTGTAGAGCGAGAAATCGCTGAACGGCAGATAGAGCAGCGACAATCCCCGCAGGCCATAATAGCAGAACAGCAGCCATCGATTGTCGAAACGGTCCGACAGCCAGCCCGACGCCAGAGTGCCGCCGAAGTCGAACAGTCCCATCATCGCCAGCATCGACGCCGCCCCGATCGCCGCCAGCCCATAATCGCCGCACATGGCGATGAAATGGGTCTGGACCAGCCCGTTGGTGCTCGCTCCGCAAACCAGCGCGTCGCGACCGTCGCGCCCAGAACCATGGCGGTCAACCCGGTGCCGAGCCCGATCACCACGCCCCAGAGCAGGAACAACTGCCAGATGCGATCCATCCCGAGCGACAGCAACAGCCCGCCGGTCACAATCCCCAATGAAATCAGCATCATGCGGCGGACGCCGAAACGATTCATGAAGGCCGCCGCGAAAGGTCCCATGCCGCCGAACAACAGGAAGCGGACGGCGAGCGCGCCAGAAATATCGGCGGCGCTCCAGCCGAATTCCTTCTGAAGGGGGACGATGAAGACGCCGGGCGCCCCCACCGCGCCAGCGACGACCAGCATGGTGAGGAAGGTCGCGCCCGCCGCCGCCCAGCCATAATGGATGCCGCGCGCGGAGAAGCGTTGGGCGAGCCGGATGGAAAGCATGAAGGTCCCCCTTGGGAAGCCGTGGATTGCAGTTAAATGATACCCATCATATATCAGGTCAAGAGGCCAGTGGGAAGGAAGCGGACATGAAGGTCAGTCGCGAACAGGCGGCGCGCAATCGCGACAAGGTGATCGACGCGGCGTCGCGCCTGTTCCGCGCGCATGGCGTCGAAGGCGTCGGCATCAACGAAGTCATGCGCGAATGCGGGCTGACCCATGGCGGTTTCTATAACCAGTTTCCTTCAAAGGATGCGCTGGCGGCGGAAGCCTGCGCCCGTTCCCTGCTGCGAAGCGTCGAACGCTGGCGCGACGTGGCGGCGCAGGCGGGGCAGGACGAGGCTTTGCATGCCATCGCCGCCGATTATCTGAGCGCCCGCAACCGGGATGCGCCGGAAACCGGCTGCGCCCTGATCGCCCTTGGCCCCGATGCCGCGCGGCGCGGCGGCGATCTGGCAGGGGCTTTCCGGGAAGGACTGGAAGGATTGGCGGCCATTCTGGAAGAAGCCGATCCGGCGGGGGGCCGGGAAACCGCTTTGGCGCGCATCGCGCAACTGACCGGCGCGATGGCGCTGGCGCGGGGGGGCAGCGATCCCCTTCTGTCCGAAGAAATCCTGTCCGCCGCCCGCAAGAGCATGGGATTGCCGGAATGACCCTGCCCTGCGGCTGGCGGCCGATGAAGGATAGCGACATCGCTGCCGTTTCCACCATTTCCGATGCGGTGCATGGCCCCTTCACGGAAGATGCGGACATCTATGCGGAGCGGCTGGCGCTCTATGCGGCGGGATGCTTCGTGCTGGAACGGCAAGGGCGGGTGTCGGGCTACCTCGTCACCCATCCATGGACGGCGGCGGCTCCCCCTGCCCTGAATGAAAGGATCGGGGCGATTCCGGCCGATGCCGACTGCTATTATCTGCACGATCTGGCCCTTTTGCCGGACGCGCGCGGCGGGGGAGCCGGATCGGCGGCGATGCGGTGTGTCGTTCAGGCCGCCCGCGCGGCCGGACAAGCCGCCATCGTCCACATGGCCGTGGGCGGCGCGGAAGCGTTCTGGGGAAAACAGGGGTTTGACGATATTTCGCGCGAACTGGATCCGGAAAAGCGCGCCTCTTATGGTCCGGACGCCGTCTTCATGCGCCGGATGATCCGGACTATGCCCGATTGAACGGGATCGCCCTCCCCACTCATCCGGGCGGACTCCGCCGCGCTCCCTGGGGAACGCCGCGAATGGGTTATTTGCGGAAGACCCGCGCCAGTTCCACCGGCAGGGACGGTTGTTCGCGCGGGATGTCGCTGCGGACGGCATGGCTTTGCTCGGCCGGGTCGAAGCGGGTCCAGCCCGCCCGCGTCAGCTTTTCCAGGGGACGGTAGCGGACCTTATATTGCATCCGCTGCGATCCTTCGACCCAATAGCCCAGATACACATAGGGCAGGCCCGCGCGCGCCGCGCTCAATATATGATCCATGATGATGAAGTTGCCGAGGCTCTTGCGATGCTCCAGCGTCGTGTCGAAGAAGCTGTAGATCATCGACAGCCCGTCGCCCTGCCGGTCGGTCAGGCATGCGCCGACCAGCCTGCCGGGCCGCCCGTCCTCGCCCGGCTCGCGATATTCGATCACATGACTGTCGACGGGCGTCTGCTCGACCATGTCGGCAAAGTCCATCTCATCCATTTCGGCCATGCCGCCGCCGGGATGCCGCGCGGAAAGATAGCGCCGCAACAGGGCGAACTGTTCCTCCGTCGACCATGGCTTGCAAGCCGTGACGATCAGGTCTTCATTCTTCCGCAGCAATTTGCGCTGGGTCGCGTTCGGCTGGAATTCGCCCGCCACCACCCGCACCGACACGCAGGCCGAACAATCGGCGCAACTGGGGCGGTAAGCGACATTCTGGCTGCGGCGAAAGCCGATTCGGCCCAGCGCATCGTTCAGTTCCGACGCATTCTCGCCGGATAGTTCCGTGAAGACCTTCCGCTCGCTCTTGCCCGGCAGATAGGGGCATGGCGAAGGATTGGTCACGAAAAAGCGCGGGAAACGGAAAGGCGCGGTCACGCTCCTTCCTCCTTCTGCACCCTGTTCGCCGGACGATTCATGGGGAGACTATGCCGCCCCGGCCCGCCTGTGAAAAGACCGTTTACCACGAAAAAAGGATGAAGCGCGTCCCGTCAGGCTACCTCGATCGGGGCGACTTCATAACCAGCTTCCCGCAAGGCGGCGATCAGGCGCTGAAGATGCGCGCGATCCCGCGTCTCGCATTCCACGTCGAGGCTGAGCCCCTTGGCGGGCAGGTTGGTGAAGATGCGCTGGTGCGACAGTTCGAGGATGTTGACCGCTTCCTGATCGAAGATGCGGGCGACATGGAACAGCGCGCCGGGCCGGTCCTGCAACCGGATACGCAGGCGCGCGAGGCGGCCCGACCGCGCCAGATCGCGCAGCAGCACATTGGCGAGCAGCCGCGTGTCGATATTGCCGCCGGTCAGCACCAGCCCGACATTGCGGCCCGCGAACATCTCCCGATGGGTGAGCAACGCGGCGAGGCCTGCGGCCCCGGCCCCTTCCACCACCGTCTTTTCGATCTGGAGCAGCAGGCTGACCGCTTCTTCCAGACAGCGTTCGTTGACCAGCAGCACGTCGTCGGCCAGCCGCTCGACGAAACGGCGGGTGAGTTCGCCCGGATGCTTGACGGCGATCCCCTCGGCCAGCGTGTCGCCGTCGCAGGGCAGATCCGCGCCCTTGATATAGTCGTACATCGACGGATAGAGTTCCGCCTGCACCGCGATCAGGCGGATGTCGGGCTTCATCGCCCGCGCCGCCGTGCCCATGCCGGAGAACAGGCCGCCGCCGCCGATGGGGATGATGAGCGTGTCGATCTCCGGCGCCTGCTCCAGCATTTCCAGCGCGATGGTGCCCTGACCGGCGATGATGTCGGGCAGGTCGAAGGGATGGACGAAGGTCAGTCCCTCCTCCGCCTCCAGCTTGCGGGCGTGGGCGTATGCGTCGTCGAACTTCTCGCCGAACTGGACGACGCGCGCACCATGGCCCTGCGTCTGGGTGACCTTCACCGTGGGCGTGGTGGTGGGCATGACGATGGTGACGGGCACGCCCAGCCGCTTGCCATGATAGGCCAGCCCCTGCGCATGGTTGCCCGCCGACGCGGCGATGACGCCTTTCTTCTTCGCCTCCTCGCCCAGTTGCAGCAGGCAGTTGAGCGCCCCACGCTCCTTATAGGCGGCGGTGAATTGAAGATTTTCGAACTTCAGGAACACCTTGCAGCCCAGCATGTCGGACAGCGTCTGGCTGACCAGCGTGGGCGTCTGAACGATGGAGCCGGAAATGCGCACGCGCGCCGCAAGGATGTCGTCCACGGAAACGGGCAGCGGCAGGGCGCCTTCGATCTTGGTCAAAGTGTTCATGGGCGGTCCCCTATACGAAAATTGCGACGGAAGAAACTGGCACCCGCTTCAAACTGGCCCTATGGCTAGGGAGAACGCACATAAAGAACGGGATCTATGGCACATATCGCGTTTATCGGCCTGGGCGTCATGGGCGGTCCGATCGCGGGGCATCTGGCCAAGGCGGGCCACAGGCTGACCGTCTACAACCGCTCCATCGGCAAGGCGAAAAGCTGGGCGGAAGCCTATGGCGGCGAAGTCGCGATCAGCCCTGCCAAGGCGGCGGAAGAGGCGGAGATCGTCATAAGCTGCGTCGGGACGGACGACGATCTGTCGCAGATCACGCTGGGCCGCGAGGGCGTGTTCCGGGCGATGAAAGCGGGGAGCCTCTTCATCGACCATACCACCGTGTCGGCCCGCATCGCCCGGCAGCTTTATGTCGAAGGGCAGAATCTGGGGCTTTATTGCGTGGACGCGCCGCTGACCGGGGGGCAGATCGGCGCGGAGAACGGCACGCTTTCCATCATGTGCGGCGGCGCGAAACCGGCGGTCGCGGCGGCGCAGATCGTGATGCGGGCCTATGCCGCGCGGATCGTCCATGTGGGCGGCGCGGGCGCTGGGCAGACGACCAAGATGGTGAACCAGATCTGCCTCGCGGGCACTTTGCAGGGCGTGGCGGAAGCTCTGCGGTTCGCGCAGGCGGCCAATCTGGACGTGGACAAAATCTATGAAGCGATTTCGGGCGGCGCGGCGCAAAGCTGGGTGATGGACAATCAATGGAAGACGATGGCGCACGACAGTTTCGATTTCGGCCTGTCGGTGGACTGGATGCGCAAGGATCTGGGGCTGGCGCTGGAGGAAGCGCGCGCCAATGGCGCGACCCTGCCGGTGACGGCGCTGGTCGATCAATTCTACGCCGATGTGCAGGCGATGGGCGGCCATCGGCAGGACATCAGCGCGCTGGTGCGGCGGATCACGCGGGCATGAAGGCTGGATTGCTGGCGGCGCTGGCTGCGATGGCCCTGCCGGTGCCCGCATGGGCTTCGGGCGTGATCGACAATGTGAACGGCATCGCGCTGGACGCGCAGGGGAAGGTCGTGCGCTTCAATGCGCTGCTGATCGACGATGAGGGGAAGGTCGAGAAACTGCTCCCCGGCCGTTATCAGGAACCGCCGCCGCCCAGGCGCAAGAAACGCAAGGATGACGAACCTGCGCCCAAGCGGCTGGACTTCAAGCTGGACGCGGGCGGCAAGACGCTGATCCCCGGCCTGATCGACGCGCATGGGCATGTGATGGCGTTGGGCCTGTCGCTGGTGACGCTGGACTTGTCGGACACGCGCTCGCTGGCTGAGGCGCAGGCGAAGATACGCGCCTATGCCGCCGCCAATACGGGGCGGAAATGGATCATCGGCACGGGCTGGAATCAGGAACAGTGGGGATTGGGGCGTTTCCCGACCGCCGCGGAACTGGACGCCGCCGTGTCGGACATTCCGGTGTGGCTGGAGCGGGTGGACGGCCATGCGGGCTGGGCCAACAGTCTGGCGCTGAAGGCGGCGGGGATCACCCCCGCGACGAAAGCGCCGCCCGGCGGACGGATCGAGGCGGGCGTGCTGGTGGACAAGGCGATGGACCTGATGACCCGCGTCGTGCCGCCGCCCGCGCCCAAGGACCGCGACATCGCGCTGGAGAAGGCGCAGCAGGCTCTGCTCGCCACCGGGGTCACCGCCATTGCCGATATGGGCACCGGCATAGAGGACTGGCAGGCCTTCCGCCGCTCCGCCGACCGGGGCGCGCTGCGCGTGCGGATCATGTCCTATGCGCGGGGCCTTGAGAATATGGTGCTGATCGCGGGGCCGGAGCCGACGCCCTGGCTCTATGACGATCATCTGCGGATGGGCGGCGTCAAGCTGGTCCTCGACGGCGCGCTGGGGTCGCGCGGGGCGTGGCTGAAGGCTGACTATGCCGACGCGCCGGGGCAGAAGGGGTTGCCGATGATCCCGTCCACCCAGCTTCGCAACATCATGAGCCGGGCGTCGATGGACAATTTCCAGATCGCCGTCCACGCCATCGGCGATGCGGCGAACAGCGAAGTGCTGGACGCGATCACGGAGCTGGCCGAAACCTACAAGGGCGACCGACGCTGGCGCATCGAACATGCCCAGATCGTCTCGCCCGGCGACCTGCCGCGCTTCGGGCAGTTCGGCATCGTCGCGTCGATGCAGCCCATTCATGAAGCGTCAGACTGGCGTATGGCCACCGCGCGCCTCGGCGAAGCGCGGCTTAAAGGCGCCTATGCGTGGAAGGCCATGCTGGACAATCGCGTGCCGCTGGCTTTCGGGTCGGACGTGCCGGTCGAAAGCCCCAACCCCTTCCCCGGCATCGCCGCCGCCATGAGCCGCGAGGATGCGAAGGGCGAACCGGCGGGCGGATGGATGCCGGAACAGCGAGTGAGCTTCGAAGCCGCTCTGAACGGCTTCACCCGGCAGGCGGCCTATGCGGGTTTCGCGGAGAAGCGGTTCGGCAGCCTGATACCGGGGCAACGGGCGGACTTCCTGCTGATCGACCGCGACATTTCCATCAGCCGCCCCGCCGACATTCGCGGAACGCAGGTGCTGGAAACATGGATCGGCGGCAAGCGGGTCTATATGAAGGGGCAGTGAGAAGAGCATCGGCGATGGCGGGTTACGGCCAATTGCAGATATTCATTCATCCGCCTCGCCCTTGGACATTTGAACGAGACAAGTGGCTCGTTCAAACAGGGCGAACGGCAGGAGATGCCCGCCCCGCTCAACGCCTCCAGCCCGGACCCGCAAGGACGCATGATCGCCAAAAGCCACGCATGGGAATAAATGCCCCTCGCCAGCCATATGCGTGGCATGACGACCCATTTCGCCGACATGCGCGCGTCCGCCTTTCATCGCTCCGGTTGCGCGGTCGCTCTTCGCCGCGCGCTGGGGCGGCCGCTGCGCGTGGCGTTGTTTTCGGGCAATTATGACTGCGTGCGCGATGGCGCCAATCAGGCGCTCAACCGCCTCGTCGCCTATCTGCTGGATCATGTGGGCGCGCAGGTCCGCATCTATTCCCCCACCGCGCCGCGCAAGGCCTTTGAATCGGTGGGCGACATCCGGCCGGTGCGCTCGCTCAGTATCCCCGGCAGACCGGAATACCGGCTGGCTCTGGGGCTGACCCGTGCCGCGCGGCACGATCTGGAGGCGTTCGCGCCGGACGTGATCCATCTTTCCGCACCCGACCTGCTGGGACGGCAGGCGCAGAAATATGCGCGGCGTCAGGGCATTCCGGTGGTCGCCAGCCTGCATACGCGGTTCGAGACCTATCTCGATTATTACCGGCTCGGTCTGCTGCGGCCCATGGTCATGCGGTATCTGGACCGCTTCTATGGCGAGAGCGACCGCATATTGGCGCCGACCCCGCCCATCGCGCAGGACATGGCCGCGCGTTTCGGCGGCGGAAAAGTGGCGATCTGGGGCCGGGGCGTCGATCCCGCATCCTTCCGGCCCGACCTGCGCGACGAAGGTTTCCGTTCCGCCCATGGCTATGCGCCGGAGGATGTGGTGCCGCTGTTCTTCGGACGGCTGGTGCTGGAGAAAGGGCTGGGCGTCTTCGCCGAAACCGTCGGGGAGATCCGCGCGCGCGGTCATGCCGTGCGTCCGCTGATCGTCGGGGACGGCCCCGCGCGGGGCTGGCTGGCGGAGCGGATGCCCAACGCCACTTTCATGGGCCATCTGGCGGGCGAGGCGCTGGGACGGGCGGTGGCGAGCGCCGACCTGCTCATCAACCCCAGCGTCACGGAAGCCTTCGGCAACGTCAATCTGGAGGCGATGGCGTCCGGCATCGCGGTCATTTCCGCCGATGTCCCCAGCGCGTCGGCGCTCATCGATCATGGCCGGACCGGATTGCTGGTCCCGGCCGCTCAGGCGGGCGCATATGTGGAGGCCGCCATCGGCCTGATGACAGACGAGAAGCGGCGCCGGACGATGGCAGCCGCAGCGGCGGCGGCGGCCATCGGGCACCGCTGGAACGATGTGCTGGAGGACGTCGCCGCCGCTTATTGCCATATCCTCCACATCCCGCTTGCCGCGCCGGTGGAACAGGCGGCATGAAGGGCCCATGAGCGACAGGACGCAGGATCATCCCGAAATGGCCGACGATCTGCGCGCCATGCGCCGCTATGCGCGGTCGCTGACCCGCGACGATCAGGATGCCGACGATGTGGTGCAGGACGCGCTGGTCCGCGCCATCGAACGGAGCGCGACCTATCAGCCCGAACGCCGCCGCCGTCCCTGGCTGCTGGCCATCGTCCACAATGTCTTCCTGTCGGCCAAGCGGCGCGAGGCGGCGGAGGCGCGGCGGGACAGCCGCTTTGCCGAAACGATGGTGGACCGGATCGACCCGGCGCAGGAGGAATATGCGCGGCTGGCGGAAATCGCCCGCGACTTCGCCGCGCTGCCGGAGGCGCATCGCGCGGTGCTGCACCTGATCGCGGTGGAGGGGTTGAGCTATCAGGAAGCGGCGGACGCGCTGGGAGTGCCTTTGGGCACGGTCATGTCGCGGCTCTGGCGCGCGCGGGCGGCGTTGCGGCAGGGAAAGAAACGGCAGGACCGCGCGCCCGGCTTGCGGCTGGTTGGAGGACAGGATGACTGACGATCCCACCGATCTGGAGATCAACGCCTATGTCGACGGTCAGCTCGACCCCGACCGGCGTTTCGTGGTGGAGACGCATTTGTCCCGCCATCCCGAGCAGGCGGCGCAGGTGATGGACGACCTCAGCGTCCGCAGCGCGCTGGCGCTGCTGACGCGCGACGCCAGCCCCGTGCAGGATGAGGAGCTGCGGCCGCCGGCGCGCCGCAAGCCGCTTTGGCGCCGGGCGATGCCGCTGGGCGCGTCCCTTGCCGGAATCGCCGCGGCGGCGGGCGGGTTCATCGTCATGAGCGAGGGTCCGCCGGGCTATGTGAATTATGCCGTCACATCCCACCGGATCGCCATGATGCGGGCGGTCATGGCTTCGCAGACGGAAACCCCGCATTTCGATTCGCAGGAAATCGCGCTGCGGACGCAGATCGCCATACCCAAGCTGCCGCAGGACTGGCATGTGACCGACGTGCAGCTTTTCCCCACCAACAAGGGTCCCGCCCTGCTGGTCGCGGTCAGGACGGAAGGAGGCCAGAATCTGTCCATCTTCGCCGTGCGGGAAAAGACCGACGCGCCCAGACGCCCCGACGCCATCCGGGAAGGCGCGCAATCGGTGGCTTATTGGCGGCGCGGCGACATGTCCTATGCCCTGACCGGCGAGGAGGAGCCCGGCGCGATCGACGCCACCGCCGAAGCGTTGGCGCGCCCCTGGTCCTGACGGAAGGATCAGGCGCTGAAGGCCGCTTCCGCCAGTCCCGCGCCATGGTCGCGGATCGCGCGCGGCCAGGCGGCGGAGGCCGCCCCGAACGCCTGTCTGTCCTTCGCATAGAGCGCCCGCATCGCCGCTTCATAACCGGGCCGGTCGCCCGCCATCACGGTCAGGAAATGATAGGCCGCATCCATCGCGGCGCGGGGCGATGGCTTGTCGGCGCCGTCCTTGCGCGCCGTTTCGACCAGCCGCCGCAATGTGGCGGATGCGCCGCCCGGTTGCGCCGCCAGCCATTCCCAATGACGGGGAAGCAGGGTCACTTCGCGCGGCTGCACGCCCAGCTTCGGGCGGCCGCGCCCCCTTGGGACCTCGGCGGCGGCTTTGGTGTCGGGGCCGCGCAGATCGATGTCCACCTGCCGTCCGGTCATGTCGTCGAACAGCAGGATATTCTGCGCGTCCTCGCCCATCGCCTTGAGCGCGGCGCGGACTTCAGCCTCATCGCCGGTCGCGATCCATGTTTCGCCCGCAAAGGCCGTGAACGTGCGTGCCATCCCGAAATCTCCTTCGGCATGTCATTTATTATCCGGGTTTAATTGAGTCAATATGATCCGGGTAAAATTTCTCGCGAAGAGCGCGGTTCAGCGATTTTATGCCCACCGTTCCAAAGCTGTCCCTCAAACGGGCCGATGCCCCTTGCGCCATTTGGTGAAGAGGTGCCGCGCCAGCATCATCGGCGGCATCCGCAGCCAGTGCGAGCGAAGATAAAAGCCGAAGCGCAGCCCCTTGCGCGTCTCCCTCCCCCAGCCGTCCCGCGCCAGCAGCCGGCCGATGACGATCCGGTCCCACAGCGTCAGCCGCGACCGACCCTCGCCATAAAGCGCATCTGCCAGCCGCCGCGCCTGCCGCACATGGCGCGCAAGCCCATGCCGCGTGGCCCGCGCCTCCAGCGCCGCCGCATCGGTCTCGGCCAACAGGCAATGCACGTCCCACAGGTTCCGCAGCCCCCCCGCAAGATCGCCGTCCGCCAGCAGATGCGCGACGGCATGACAGACACGGTCCTCCGCCGACAAAATATATAATCCATCGGTTATGGGAATGGCATCCGCGATCATCGCCCTGGCATCCGGCGTCTGCCTCGCCGTCAGCGGCAGGACGGTATGATGCACGTCGATCATCCGGTCCCGCTCCCGATGGATCATCGGCGGCAACTCATGCATCCACTGGCGGTAATAGGAATCGTCATAGGGGTCGGACTTCACCCACTCCCATCCCGCCGACATCAATCGCTTCTCTACTTCATTCATGGAATCGCGCGGCACCAATATGTCGAGGTCGCCGATGAAGCGCCCCTCCCCCGCCTTCAGCCCCGCCGCCGCATAGGCCGTGCCCTTGAGCAGCACGACCCGCAAGCCCAAGGGCGCGAGCGCAGCAGCCGCCCGATCCGCTTCCCATAGCGCCTGCTTCGCCTCCCGCTCCGCATCCAGCCGCGCGTCGGCCAACATCGGCCGCACCGCGCCGGGCACCTGCCTGTCGCCGATGCGCAAGGCCAAAGTGCCGATCAGGCGCTCCGCCCGCGCCATGGCGATCAGCGCATTCCATTGCTCCGCCCCCAGCGCCTCCACGCTGGCCGGATCGCGCAAGGCGCGGACTAATGGCAGGGCGTTCACCGGCCCTCCTCCCACAAGCGATCGACCATGGCGATGGCTTCGTCACCTGAAGGGAAATCCATGGCCAGCGCGGGCACCTGCGTCACGAAGCGGGTCAGCGCGGCAAAGCCCGGCTCGCCCAGCGCCACATAGTTGGTCGACGCCTGCGTCAGGCGCATGAACGTCTCGCCCTGTCCCACAGGACGGATGGCGGGCGCATGACCGAAGCGGGGGAACAGCAGCAGCGCAGGCGGAGCGCCTTGGTCCATCCGCGTCACGGCATCGGAGCGGGGCACCATATGGCGGATGTCACCCTTGGCCGTGCCCGCGAGCAGCGGCCCCATGCGCGCAGGGGGCACCTCTGCCGCGACGACATCGACAGCCCGGTTCTTGAGCGACACAAGGCGGGGGAAAGGCAACACCGCGCCCGTCTCCAGATCGAGCAGCGCGAACTCATCCCCCATCAGCCGCCAGCCGCGCTCGCCCAATTGCGCCGCCAGCGTGGACTTGCCCGACCCGGATTCGCCCGTCATGACCAGAACGCGCCCGTCCTTCTCCACGCTGGACGCATGCAGCAGCAGATGCCGCCGCCAGCCCAGCGCCATTTGCAGGTTCATCCCCATTTCCGCCGCCAGCAAACCATGGGGAAGGCTCATCGGCGCGGCGTCGGCCAGTCCATGATCGCCGGTGATGAAGATGGACGGACGCAGCCAACGGCGCAGAAAGCTGACCGGCTCCAGCCGGACGGTGAAGTCGGCGACAGCTTCCGAAGGCGCGGGATAGTCCGCGTAAAGCCGCTTCAACAAGCGGACCGGCTTCGGCCAGGCCGACCCGATGCGGAATGTCGCGGGACCGATGCGAAGAGTGATGCGATGCTTCATGAGGCAGGGCGGATCAGGCCCAGCGCGGCCATGTTCGCCATATGCGCCGCGATCTCCGGCAGGGCATCGTTGGCCGGCCCCAGATCGTAAAGCCGCGAAAGGCGTCGAAGCACATCCCGCGCCGAAGCCGGGTCGCCATCCTGCAGCGCGTCCAGGATTTCCGGCACGGGGCTGATGACCATATGCGTCTGGCCGGAGGGGCGGTGATAGAGCAGCACCATGTCGTCAAGGACGCAGGACAGGATGCTCCCTTCCCCTTCCCGGCGATATTGTTGGTCGACTGTCACGCCCTGTCCCCGATGATTGCCGCGCCGTCATAGCGCAAAGGGGTAAGCAGGTGCCTAACGCATCGCCGATCAGCGCGGCATCTGGAGCGAGGCGTAGCAGGTGAAACCGCTCGTTCCCGATTGCAGGCGGCGGATATAGTTCAGATATGCCTGATTCTGCTCATAGCCGGTGCCGGGCAAGGGCCGTCCGCGCAACGCCTGCTTCACCTGTTCGCCGGTGTAGCTGCGCCCCGCCGCAGGAAAGGCTCCGGGCGTTCCGGCGGGCACCACCTGCCCGTTGGGGGCGATATAATTGCCCGCCCGCGCCTGATCCGGCACGGGAATGGTGCAGTTGAGCACGGACGCGGCCGTATTGGCGAGCGCGGGACGGATCGACACGATGGCG